>CAYWZB010000062.1:0-5730 GCA_964462775.1 uncultured Oscillospiraceae bacterium | reverse complement strand
AGGGTTTGCCGAATATTTTTCTGAATTTCAAAATACCAGAACCCGCTGTCTTTGGAGAGGCAAGGCTCAGGCTACTGCCGTCTGAATCAGGAAGTACCCCAGCACCGCGGCACCCAGTACGATCCGGTAGATGCCGAAGGCGGAGAAGCTGTGCTTGCGGACGTAGTCCATCAGTCCCCGGATCACCAGCAGGCTCACCAGGAAGGACACCACACATCCCACCACCAGCACAGCAATCTCCGTGCCCGTGGCGCTGACACCGCTGAGCAGGAATTTCAGCGCCTTGATGGCGGAGGCGCCCAGCATGGTGGGGATGGCCATGAAAAAGCTGAACTCCGCACCAGCGGTGCGTCCCACGCCGATGAGAATTGCGCCCAGAATGGTGGAGCCGGAGCGGGAGGTTCCGGGCACCAGGCTCAGGCACTGGAAGCAGCCGATGAGCAGGGCGGTTTTGTAGTCGATATCATAGACGGTGCCGATGGCGGCGGGCTTTCCCTCGTTGCGCCGCTCCACCAGCAGGAAGGCGACGCCGTACAGGATCAGCGCTGCGGAGACCACAATGGCATTGTGCAGGTGGGCATCCATCCAGTCGTCAAACAGCACGCCCAGAATGCCGGAGGGCAGAATTGCCACGCAGACCTTGAACCACAGCTGCCAGGTCTGCCGCTTCTGCGAATCGGACTTGCTGGGGGCGAAGGGGTTGAGCTTGTGGAAAAACAGCACGATCACCGCCGCAATGGCGCCCAGCTGGATCACCACATCAAACATGGAGCGAAACTCACCGGACATATCCAGCCGGATAAACTCGTTGAGCAGAATCAGATGTCCCGTCGAGGAAATGGGAAGCCACTCGGTGATGCCCTCCACAATGCCGAACAGGACGGCTTTGAGAATTTCTAACATAGATCAGACTCCTTTTTCCGTGGATCCGGGATTGGCTGGGGATCCACTATCCATGCTTAACTATACACGCAAAGGCGGGTAAATGCAAGGGAAAGTTACGGAGGAGGGGAAGATATGCGGTGTTCACAAATTACCTTGTAACTCTTAACAATTTGTTCATGCGAGATCCTGCTTTTGCGGTATAATAGGAGAAAAGGAAAAGAAAACGAAAATAGGAGGATTTTCTCATGGCTGTCTCTGTTTTGATCGTGGAGGACGACCGCAATATTGCGGAGCTTCTCCAGATGTATTTGGAAAAGGAGGGCTACGCCGTCACCGTTGCCAACGACGGCGGCAAGGGTCTGGAAAAGTACCGTGCCATCAAGCCCGACCTGGTGCTGCTGGATGTGATGATGCCCGTGATGGACGGCTGGGCTGTGTGCAAGGCCATCCGGGCGGAGGACACCACCCCCATCATCATGCTCACCGCCAAGGGCGAGACCGACGACAAGGTGGCCGGTCTGAAAAGCGGCGCGGACGACTATGTGACCAAGCCCTTTGAAATGAAGGAAGTCCTTGCCCGGATTGAGGCGGTGCTCCGCCGCACCTCCGGCACCACCGCCGAGAAGAAGGCACGGCGGCTGGTTTTTGACAAGCTCATCATTGATATGGATGCCTTCGAGCTGACGGTGGACGGCAAAAAG
The DNA here is from genome assembly GCA_964462775.1 of uncultured Oscillospiraceae bacterium. GTDB lineage: Bacteria > Bacillota > Clostridia > Oscillospirales > Oscillospiraceae > Faecousia. The sequence goes on along the minus strand of CAYWZB010000062.1, from coordinate 4,144 downwards.
GTGGACACCCCGCCCAAGGAAATGGAGCTGCTGTTCTACCTGGCCTCCTCTCCCAACCGGGTCTATACCCGCAACCAGCTTCTTGACGAGGTCTGGGGCTTTGACTACTTCGGAGACAGCCGCACCGTGGATGTCCACGTCAAGCGCCTGCGGGAGAAGCTGGAGGGCGTTTCCGAAAGCTGGAGCCTGAAAACCGTCTGGGGCGTGGGCTATAAGTTCGAGGTCGTGTAACCATGAAAAGCACCTTCAGCCGCAACTTTTCCACAGCGGCCACCATTCTGCTGCTGGCGCTGACGGTTCTGGGCGCGTCCTTTCAGCTGCAGGTCAACAAGTTCCTGACCCAGCACACCATGTCCGGTCTGCAGCAGGATGCCCAGGTGGTTGCCAATCTGGCATCGGCCTACAGCATTGACGGCAGCCTGAACAACCGGGAATTTCTGGTGAATCTGGACATCGCCGCCCAGCTGACGGATTGCGACGCGGTGATCTGCGACAACGGCGGGCGGGTGGTTCTGTGCTCGGATACCCTGAGCGCCTGCGACCATCTGGGGCTGCAGGTCAACCAGAGCTACCTGAAAAAGGTAATCGATTCCGGCGGGGACAATTTCACCGGCTCCATCAACGGCCTGTATTCCGAAAAGCGCTATGTGGTGGCATCCCCCATCATCGCCGGGGAGGAAAACCGGGGCATCGTCATCGTCTCCACGCCCACCAGCGCCACGGAGGTGGTGCTCAACAAGATTTCCAACATTTTCCTCACCGCCTCCGCCTTCGTGGTGCTGATCTCCGTGCTGGCGGTCACCGCCTTTGCCCGACGGGAAAGCCGCCCCCTGAAGGAGCTGGCCCGGGTGGCCACTGCCTTCGGTCACGGGGATCTGGAGCAGCGGGTGCAGCTGGAGGACGACTGCAGCGAGGAAATGGAGGAGCTGGCCGTGGCGTTCAACAACATGGCCGTGTCCCTGCAGCGCAGCGAATACCAGCGGCAGGAGTTCGTGGCCAACGTCTCCCACGAGCTGAAAACCCCCATGACCACCATCTCCGGCTACATTGACGGCATTCTGGACGGCACCATCCCCGACAGCCGCCGGGATCACTACCTGCGTATCGTCTCCGATGAGACCAAGCGGCTGAGCCGGCTGGTTCGCAGTATGCTGGATATCTCCCAGCTGCAAAAAGAGGGCGGCATCCCCGAGGAGAAGAAAATGCACTTCGACCTGGAGGAATGCGCCGGTCAGGTGCTCATCACCTTTGAGAAAAAGATCAACGACAAGGGTCTGAATGTGGACGTGGATATGCCGGAGCACCCGGTGTGCACCATGGCCAACCGGGATTACATCACCCAGGTAATCTACAATCTGCTGGACAACGCCGTGAAATTCTGTCCCACCGGGGGCACCCTGGGGCTGACCATCCGGGAAGGCTCCAGCAAGGCCTATGTCTCCATCAGCAACGACGGCGACACCATCCCCCCGGAGGAGCTTCCTCTGGTATTCGACCGGTTCCACAAGCTGGACAAATCCCGCAGCGCCAACCGGGACGGCTGGGGTCTGGGGCTTTACATCGTCAAGACCATCATCTGCAGCCACGGGGAGAATATCTCCGTCAGCAGCAAGGACGGCAAGACCACCTTCACCTTTACCATGCCCCTTGTATAAGGGTCTGATCCATTACTGAATCAACGAGGTCATTCCTATGGACGAACACAAACATCATCATCCCTACCATCCCTGGGACGACAGCGTATACGGCACGGGACCCATGGAGCCGCCGAAAAAGCATGGCGGCCTTATGGCGCTGATGCTGGTGCTCATCATCTTCCTGTGCGGCATTATCTCCGTGCTGGGACTGCTGAATGTGCGGCTGTTCCGGCAGCTCAATGCCCAGAAGGAGGAGGAAGGGCTTTCCATCTCCTTCTCCACCGGCGCCACCCAGCCCACGGAAGCCTTTGTAGAACCGGAAATCCCGGTGCCCACGGAAATCAGCCGGCAGACAGCCACCCTGGATCTGCAGCAGACCCCGGAAAGCGTGGAAAATATCCCCGAGGAGCGGGGGCTTTCCCTGCAGGAGATCTACAGCCGCAACATTGACAGCGTGGTGTCCATTGCCTGCACCGCCTCCTCCAGCAGCTCCACCGGCACCGGTGTGATTCTCAGCGCCGATGGCTACATCGTCACCAACTGCCATGTGGTGGAGGGGTATTCCAATATCTCCGTCCGACTGACGGACGACCGGGTGTTTGCGGCAACTCTGGTGGGTGCGGACACGGTTTCCGATTTGGCGGTGCTGCGTGTCGCCGCGGAGGAGCTGACTCCTGCCTGCTTCGGCAGCTCCGACTCCTTGCGGGTGGGCGACAGCGTGGCCGCCATTGGTGATCCCCTGGGTGTGGAATTTCGGGGCAGCCTCACCGACGGCATCGTCTCCGCCATCAACCGGGACGTCACCGTAGACGGGCGAACCATGACCCTGATTCAGACCAACGCCGCCCTCAATTCCGGCAACTCCGGCGGGCCGCTGATCAACTGCTTCGGTCAGGTCATCGGCATCAACACCATGAAGATCGGCGCCTTCACCCGCTCGTCCGGTGTGGAGGGTCTGGGCTTTGCCATTCCCAGCGCCACGGTCAAGGAGGTGGTGGAGCAGCTGATCAGCCAGGGCTACGTCTCCGGCCGTCCCACTCTTGGTCTGACAGGTGATACCCTGTCCACCTTCTACCAGCACTACTACCGTCTCCCGGCAGGTCTGTTCCTGACCGATGTGGACGACGCCTGCGACGCTGCCCGCAAGGGCGTGCAGGAGGGGGACATCCTGCTGAGCGTTGGGGAAAACCGGATCACCTCCATGGACGATCTCAACGCCGCCATTTATGACCGCCAGGTGGGCGACAGCGTGGAGGTGCAGATCTACCGCAACGGCCAGCAGTACCGGCTGAGCCTGACCCTGGAGGAAAAAACCCACAGCTGACAACTCTTTATAGAAGGTGAACCCAAATGGAACCCATTTATCAACAGGATTTTCTCATTTCCGACAACCATGTGGATCGATTCGGCCGCCTGCTCCCCTCGGCGATTTTGTACTTCGCCCAGGAAGTGGCAGGGGATCATATCTCCCTGCTGTCTTTGGACTATGACACTCTGAGCCAGCGGGGGCTGTTCTGGGCAGTGACCCGTCACCGGGTGCAGATTACCCGGCTGCCTGTCCGGGGGGAGACCATCCATGTGGAGACCTGGCCGATGCCCACCACCCGGGTGGCCTATCCCAGAAGCATGGTGGCCTACGATGAAAAAGGCAATGAGCTGTTCCGCTCCATCAGCATCTGGGTGCTTATGGATCGGGAGAAGCGGAATATGATTCTCCCCGGCAAAAGCGGCATTGCCGTGCCCGGCACCCTGCGGGGTCTGGAGCTGGCGACCCCTGCCGGGCTGATGGCCCGGGATCTGGCGGACAGCCGGGAGCGCCGGGTGTGCTTTACCGACCTGGACCGCAACGGCCACATGAACAACACCCGGTATCTGGACTGGATTGCCGACCTGCTGCCCAGCCCCTTCCACCGGGAGCATCCGGTGAAGGAATTTACCGTGTGCTACCTCAGCGAGGCTCGGGAGGGTCAGGAGCTGCAGCTCCACTGGGGCTTTGTGGAGGAGGGCTGTCTACAGGTGGATGCCTACCGTCCGTCCCTGGAAAAACAGGAGCGGGTGTTCTCCGCCCGGCTTTTGTTCGACTAAAAACAGTATTATGGAAACCAAAAATCTCCACAGATGTGCAAAACTCTGTGGAGATTTTTTATAACCTCCCCGCCAGCCCTGATTTTTCAACAGGTTTTTCCCCGGGGGTTGTGGATAAACCTGTGGAGAATGTGGATAACTCCTGTGGAAAGGTTGCACAGTTGTCCACAAATCCATGTTATGTAAATCGAACAAGCCTTTTTATCCACATTCCCATCAAAACCGCAGGAATGAATACCCCGAACCCCCTCGTAGGGATCGATGCCCACATCGACCCTTTCCGACAGCCCACGGAACACCGTAGGGAACGGCCTGCGTGCCGTTCCGTCCAAAGCGCAAAAACATCCCCATTCCTTGCGGAATGGGGCAGACTGTCAAAGAACCCCTGTTTTTGCTAAGCGAAAACAGGGGGTTTAACGTAT
>CAYWZB010000061.1:0-7352 GCA_964462775.1 uncultured Oscillospiraceae bacterium | reverse complement strand
GGGTAACCTTAACGGTATTGGCCAGCTGGTCAATGCCGGACTGCAGCTTCTTGCGAGCTTCCTCGCCGTAAACAATCATCTTTGCCATAATATTTTTCCTCCTCAGTCGGTAACGACAGCCAGGATATCATCCTGCTTGACAAACTTGTAGTCGATCTTGTCGATGGTCACATCGGTGCCAACGAACTTGCCCACCACCACACGGTCGCCGGGCTTGATCTCCATGGTCACGTCCTTGGTGCCGGGGCCGGCGGAGACGACCTCGTAGATTGCGGGCTTTTCCTTGTTGCTGGTGGCCAGGACGATGCCGGACACGGTGGTTTCGGGAGCCTCGTGGGCTTTGAGCAGCACATTGTCTGCCATGGGCTTCAGTTTCATAGTGATTCCTCCATACAGATTGTATTTAGACTGCAGGTACGGGGTGACCCTCCTGCCTTTATCTATGTGGTTTAGCACTCTGTTCTCCTGAGTGCTAATACATAATACTCCAACACCGGGAAAAAAGCAAGAGGGAAATTGGAAGAATCCGTGAATTATTTGTAAATCCTGCCAGGCTAAGAGGAATCGTCCTGGGCAGTGCCCCGGGACAGGGCGGCGATGGCCAGACTCAACTGCTCCGCCGCCGCCATGGCTTCCTCATGGGTATTCCCGGCGGCGCCGATCTCAATGAGCAACGCCCCGGGGCTGAGATCCTGATTGAACCGGGAGGCACGCAGCTGCAGCGGGCGGGTGCTCCCCGGCACCTGGCGCTCCAGCTGGGCGTGGAGCTTTAACCCCAGGGCGAGATTGTCCTGCCAGGTTTCGTAATTGGTGCCCAGGACGATCATCAGCTGGGCACAGTCCCCCTGCTCCGTCCGGGCATGGGTGCGAAGCTGACCGTAGCTGACCTCCACCGCGTCCCGGTGCAAATCCAGTACCAGCCGGATGGAGGGATATTCCTCCAGATAGCTTCGGATGCTTTTCCGGGCTCGGGTATAGGAGCCGTTATAGGAGGGGTAATCGTGGAGGGTGGTGTCGTGGAGCACCCCGATCCCGGCGCTTTCCAGCTGCCGCGCCACATACGCTCCCAGAGAGAGCATATTGTATTCCTCTTCTACTGTACGGTAGTCGGCGGTCTCCGGGTAGTCCTCCCCGGTTTTGGTATAGCTTTCCGTGGCGTGGGTGTGCAGGATCAGCACCGCCGGGGCATCCTCCGTCAGATCCCATTGCAGGGGCGTCGCCAGAAGCGCTTCCAGATTCGGTTCCTTTGCGCTGGCGCAGGTCACCCGGGCGATCTCCTCCGGCGAAAAGACGGGCTGGGTGGGTTCTGTGGTCGCCACCGGGGGAGATTCCATGAAATCCGGCGAAAATCCCTCCAAATACGGCGAAAACCGGACATCTCGTCCGGTTTCCAGATAGGTCAGAAAGGCCAGGGTATCGGGCTTGAGCAGGGCATTCCTCAGCCCGGCAGGCACGCCCGAGGAAAAAAGCCGCAACGTCAGGGCGCACAGCACCGCGGCGCACCCCACCCGCAGGGCACGGTTTTGCTCCATAGAACACCCACCTTCCGATGTACAATCGCAGCTGGCACAGTTCAATCGTGCAGCCCGGCAAAGAAGCACCAAGCCTTGGCTCCCCCGGTCAATTGCCCTTTGGCTTCCATTTGGGTCTGGTGCGAAGCTCCACCCGAAGCTTCTGAAAAAATTCCGTCAGCAGCTGGGCGCATTCTGCTTCCAGAATGCCGCTTTCCACTGTGGGGTGGTGGTTGAAGCCCATGTCAAACAGACCGCACACCGAGCGCACCGCACCGCATTTGGCATCGGATGCGCCGTAGACCACCCGGGGGATCCGGGCGTTGACAATGGCACCGGCGCACATGGGGCAGGGCTCCAGGGTCACATACAGGGTGCACTCCCACAGCCGCCAGCCCCCAAGGGTCTGACACGCCTGGGAAATGGCCTCCACCTCGGCGTGCGCCAGAGCGGACTTGTCCTTCTCCCGGCGGTTGCGCCCCCGGCCGACGATTTCGCCCCGACGCACCACCACGCAGCCCACGGGCACCTCCCCGTCGGCAAAAGCCTCCCGTGCCAGGGCAAGCGCCTGCTCCATATAATATTGATCGTCCATGGCGGAACCCTCCTTCGGGATTTGTGGCTCCATCATACCCGAAAGGGGGCGGTTCGTCAAGGCTCCAGCAGCATGGCGGCAAACAAAACCGCCAGCTCCTCCCGGGAGAAGGGACGCTCCCGGCGATCCTCCAGCCGCTGATCCGCCGCCTGGATCCGGTTGGAAAGCATTTCCTCCAGACCGGTCTCCCCGGCAGGGGGCAGCTGCCCGGTGAGCAAAAAGTCCGTGGTAACCCCCAGCTCCTGAGACAGCTTGACCAGCATCTCCGGCGAAGGCTGCCGCCGCTCCTGTTCGTACATCCCCAGGGCACTGGGGCTGACCCGCAATCGAGCCGCCAGCTCCGCCTGGCTCCATTTCCGCTCCCGGCGCAGTGCCGCGATCCGTGCTCCTAACATGGTGATCATCCTCTCTGTGGCTTTTGTCATTACAATAGCACAGAAAAAGGGAAAAAACAAAAGAAAAAAGCGCACTACACGATTCGACGGAAATTACACGCTCTGTGTAGTATACTTTTTTCGGGACAGGAAGAAAAAGTCCCAATTTCACGAAGGAGGGCGATCCAATGACAAAGCTGCTGGAACCCATGCTGTACATCGATCCCCAGACCCAGCCCCGGTGGGATCTTTGCCCCGATTGCGGCGGAGTTCGGTACTGGCCGGGGTATGTGTGCATCCGCTGCGAAAGGAGACAGCCATGACCCTTCCTGAGCTGAGCGAGACATACCGGGAAGCCGCCGTTCCCCTGCGGAACCGCCTGCGCCAGCTGCGGCAGGCGCTGAAAAATACCGACGACCCGGAGGAGATCTGGCATCTGAAGCGGCGCATCGGGGAGCTGACTCCCATGCTGACCCAGGTCAACGAGCTGGCGGAGCTGACGGCGCATTACTACGACAGGGGGTATTACCGTGGGGAAAAATACACTGTATGACGGCTATCAGGGGCCGAGACTGCCCAAGCAGGTGCTGCAGGCACGGCTGGATCGGGTGATCCGGGAGGAGCTGACCCCTCTGCAGCGCACCACCCTGCTGGCCTATTATTTTCAGGAGCAGACCATCCCCCAGATTGCCCAGGAACGGGGCGTGAACAAAAGCACCGTCAGCCGCACCCTGAAGCGGGCGGAAGAAAAACTGCGGCGGTATCTGCGGTATTGAGTGCCCAAAGCATTCCCCTCCCGCTGGGGCAGGTTCGTAGGGGGCGGCGCCTCGACGCCCCATATGTCATCCCGACGGAGGCGTAAGTTGCGGGTCGGGATCTACGCACCGAATTGCCTTGAAGGATAACGAAAGTGCGTAGATCCTTCGACTCCGCTGGCGCTCCGCTCAGGATGACATGGACGGGACTGGCGGAGACGGAACGGCACGCAGGCCGTTCCCTGCGGTGTTTCGGCGTGTCGGAAAGGGTCGATGTGGGCATCGACCCCTACGAATGGTATAATTTATCATTCGTAATTTGTAATTTATAATTGTTCCTCCCCTTTTATCGTGGCGGAGGAACTTTCTGTTTACATTCCGGGGAAAATTTGGTATCCTATAGGGTAGAATCCTGAAAAAGGCGGTGAAGCGGTATGAAGGTTCGGAAATTGACGCGGCTGGCGCTGCTGACGGCCATTGCCCTGACCATTTTTATGGTGGAGGCGCAGATCCCGGCGCTGGTGCCGGTGCCCGGGGTGAAGCTGGGGCTTTCCAATATCGTTACCGTGTTCACGGTGTTTGCCATCGGTGCCTGGGAAGGAGCGGCGGTGCTGGCTGCCCGGATCTTTCTGGGGGCGGTGTTCGCCGGGAATTTCTCCACCATCTTCTATTCCGCCGCCGGCGGCGGTCTTGCCATTCTGGTGACCATTGGTCTGAAAAGGCTGCTGAAGAAAAAGCAGCTCTGGGTAGCCGGCTGCCTGGGGGCTGTGGCGCATTCTGTGGGACAGATGGCCATGGCGGTGGCGCTGACGGCCACGCCGGGACTGGTGGTGTATCTGCCGGTGATGATCGCCGTGAGCATTGTCACCGGATCCTTTACCGGGCTGTGTGCCCAATTTCTCTTGGAGCGAGGAAATCTATGGAAAATTATTTCAACATGAATCTGCAAAAGGCGGAAATTGATGCCATTTCCAATCTGGGGCTTGCCCACATGGGCGACTGCGTGTTTGAGATCCTGTGCCGCGCCTATCTGTGCGCCCAGGGGGAGAAAACCGTGGATCGGCTCCACCGGGATACCATCTCCATGGTCAAGGCCACCTCGCAGGCGGCCTTTGCCGACAAGCTGCTGCCCCTGCTGACAGAGGAGGAGCTGAGCTACTACCGCCGGGGCAAAAATGCCCACGTTCACGCAGTGCCCAAGTCTGCCACCCCTGCCCAGTACGCCAAGGCCACCGGTCTGGAAGCCCTGTTCGGGGCGCTGTATCTGGCAGGCAGAACCCAGCGGCTCAATGAGCTGTTCTGCGCCGTGATGGAAGAGAAGGCCTGAGCCAAAGGCTTCCCCTTCGGAAAAACCAAGGATGATTGAGGTGTTTTTATGGCATTTGATGCCTTTTTCTTATCGGCAGTGCTGGAGGAAGTCCGGGAGCGCTGTCTGGGCAGCCGGGTGGATAAGATCCACCAGCCCAGCCGGGATACCCTGATCCTGCATCTGCGCTGCCGGGAGGGACGGGAGAAGCTGCTTTTTGCCGCCAACCCCACTGCCCCCCGGCTGCATCTGACCACGGCCTCCCCGGAAAATCCGGCGGAGCCGCCCATGTTCTGTATGTTCCTGCGTAAGCACCTTCTGGGTGCCAAGCTGACCCAGATCACCCAGCCTGCCATGGAGCGGGCGGCGGTGTTCACCTTCGACTGCACCGACGAAATGGGATTCCCTGTCCAGAAGCGGCTGGTGGCGGAGCTGATGGGGCGCACCTGCAACCTGTACCTGCTGAATCAGGAGGGGCGGATTCTGGACTGCCTGCGCCGGGTGGGGCTGGACGAAAGCGCCCGCCGGGCAGCGCTGCCGGGACTGAACTATCAGGAGCCGTCCCCGGTGGAAAAATATGACCCCCGGGTGGTGTGCTTTGGGGATATCCTGTTCGCCCCCGGGGCGGATGTGCTGGCGGACCGGCTGATGGATACCCTGGGCGGTCTGTCTCCGCTGGTGTGCCGGGAAGCGGCGCTGTTTGCAGCAGGCGCTGCGGATGCCCGGCTGGAGGGGCAGGATACGGAGGCGCTGGCGCAGAAGCTGGAGCTGTTTTTCACCGAACATCTGACCCATCCCCGCCCCTACTGCTACGCATTGCCCGACGGCACCCCCAAGCAGTTTGCCTTCTGCCCCATCCGGCAGTACGGCACCTGCCGGGAAAGCGAGTCCTTCGCCGCTCTGCTGGATAGCTACTATACCCTGAAGGATCAGAAGGATGCCATGCGCCAGAAGGGGCAGGCGGTGCGGAAAACGGTGCAGAACCTGTGCTCCCGGCTGACCAAAAAGCTGGCCATTCAGGAAAAGGAACTGACCGCCACCTATGACCGGGAGCGGCTGCGGCAGTTGGGAGATATCCTCACCGCCAACCTCCACCGGATCCGGAAGGGGCAGCTCAGCGTCACCTGCGAGGACTTTTACGACGAGAATATGGCGCTGATCGACATTCCCCTGTCCCCCATTCTCTCCCCCCAGCAGAACGCCGCCAAGTGCTACAAAGACTACAGCCGGATGAAAAACGCCGAGAAGGAGCTGACCCGGCAGATTGCCCTGGGTCAGGAGGAGCTGCAGTACCTGAAAAGCGTGCTGGAGGAGCTGGATCGGGCTGGTACGGAGGCGGAGCTGGAGGAGATTCGCCGGGAGCTGCAGGAGGGGGGCTACCTCCGGGCAGATACCGGAAAGCGGAAGGTCAAGCAGGCGAAGCTGGCACCCATGCGCTTTGAATCCACCGACGGCTACCCCATCTATGTGGGGCGGAACAACCGGCAGAATGACGAGCTGACCTTCAAACTGGCCCGGAAAGACGATATCTGGTGCCATGCCAGCAAAGTGCACGGCTCCCATGTGATCATCTCCTGCGGCGGCACGATGCCCCCGGATGATACCGTCACCCAGGCGGCGCAGCTGGCGGCCTACTACTCCGAGACCGGCCACGGCCAGAACATCCCCGTGGATGTGACGCCGGTGCGCCAGGTCAAGAAGATCCCCAGCGGAAAGCCCGGCATGGTGATCTATCACAGCTACAAAACTGTCATTGCCAATCCCTATCCCAATATCGTGCTGGATCCGCTGAATGCGGAGGGCTTAGGGGATTCTTAAGAAAGAAAACGGGAAAAACCGTTGCAATCCGGCGGTTTGTGTGCTATACTGCCAGCACACGATACTCATTTTGGGAGAATACAATGCTGAAAAAATACCTGATGGTTTTCCTGATTTCCATGGTGCCCCTGATCGAGCTGCGGGGCGGCGTGCCCATTGCGGTGGGTATGGGGCTGGACTATTACAAGGCGCTGGCTGTCTGCGTGGCGGCAAATATGGTGCCCGTGCCCATTATCTACCTGTTCGCCCGGAAGGTGCTGCTGTGGGGCGCGGATAAGAAATATATCGGAAAATTCTTTACCTACTGCCTGGAAAAGGGCGAAAAAGGCGGCCAGAAGCTGACCAAAACCGCCGGCCGGGGTGGGCTGTTCGTGGCGCTGATGCTCTTCGTGGGCATTCCCCTGCCCGGCACCGGTGCCTGGACGGGCACCCTGGCGGCCAGCTTCCTGGATATGGGCTTCAAGTCCACCGTCCTGTCCGTTTCTCTGGGTGTGCTCATCGCCGGGATCATCATGGGCGTGGTGTCCATGACCGGCGTCCATGTTTTTGGATTATAAGGAAGGAGTCACGTTATGTCTGATTGTCTGTTCTGCAAAATCATTGAGGGAGATGTCCCCTCCACCAAGGTCTACGAGGATGAAAGCGTCTACGCTTTCCGGGATATCAATCCCCAGGCACCCTGCCATGTGCTGGTGGTGCCCAAGGCGCACATTGCTGACTGCAATGACGTCACCGCTGAAAACAGCGCCGTCATCGCCCACATTTTTGAGCTGATCCCCCGCATCGCCCAGTCCGAAGGACTGACCGGCGGCTACCGGGTGGTCTCCAACTGCGGTGCCGATGCCGGTCAGACCGTGCAGCACCTCCACTTCCACATCCTGGGCGGCAAGCAGCTGGCTCTGGAGATGGCGTAAAAAGATATCCCCTCCGCCGGAAAGCATTGAAGTGACCCCAAAAAGTTAGACAAATATTTCTGACTTAAATTGTTAAAGC
>CAYWZB010000060.1:0-7441 GCA_964462775.1 uncultured Oscillospiraceae bacterium | reverse complement strand
ATGCCTATGGCTGGCTGCCATAAACCAAGGGGCAAATATATAGTAACAGGAGCAAGAAATATGGATATGACATTTCCCGAAGGCTTTCTCTGGGGCGGCGCAATGGCGGCCAACCAGTGCGAGGGAGCCTATAACGAGGATGGCAAGGGGGTGAGCATTCAGGATGTACTGCCCCAGGGACTGAAAGCCCCCCGGACGGCCACGCCTACCCCGGACAACCTGAAGCTGGTGGGCATTGATTTTTACCACCGCTACAAGGAGGACATCCGGCTTCTGGCGGAGATGGGATTCAAGGTGTTCCGCACCTCCGTGGCCTGGAGCCGCATCTACCCTATGGGAGATGAGGACACCCCCAACGAAAAGGGGCTGCAATTTTACGACGATCTCTTTGACGAATGCCACAAATACGGCATAGAGCCCCTGGTCACCATCTCCCACTACGAAACGCCCCTGCATCTGGCAGAGCAATACAACGGCTGGGTCAACCGGGCTATGATTGGCTTTTACGAAAAATTTGCCCGAACTTTGTTTTCACGCTACGGGAAAAAGGTGAAATACTGGCTGACCTTCAATGAAATCAATTCCGTGCTCCATTCCCCCTTTATGAGCGGCGGCATCTGTACGCCCAGGGAGGAGCTGAGCCAGCAGGAGCTGTACCAGGCCTGCCACCACGAGCTGGTTGCCAGCGCTCTGGTGACAAAGCTGGCACACGAGATGATGCCCGGGTCCCAGGTGGGCTGCATGATTTTGGCGATGCCCACTTATCCCCTGACCCCAGCGCCGGAGGACGTGATTGCCTGCATGGAAGGGGAGCACCGGGACGATTTCTTCGGAGATGTCCATGTCCGGGGCAAGTATCCTGGCTATATGCTCCGCTATTTCCGGGAGCATGACATTTCCATCCACATGGAGCCGGAGGACGGGGAAATCCTGAAAAACACGGTGGATTTCGTTTCCTTCAGCTATTATATGAGCGTCTGCGGCAGTGCGGACCCCAATCAGAAGGCAGGCCCCGGCAATATCCTGGGCGGCATCCCCAACCCCTATCTTCCCGCGTCGGAATGGGGCTGGCAGATTGATCCCCAGGGTCTGCGCTATACCCTGAACCGGTATTATGACCGGTATCAGAAGCCCCTGTTTGTGGTGGAAAACGGTCTTGGTGCGGTGGATGCCCTGGTGCCCGACGAAAATGGGGGCTGGACGGTGGCGGATGATTACCGCATCGACTACCTGCGAAAGCACCTGATTCAGCTGCGCCAGGCCATAGAAGACGGGGTGCCGGTGCTGGGCTATACCGCCTGGGGCTGCATCGATCTGGTCAGCGCCTCCTCGGCACAGTTGAAAAAGCGCTACGGATTTGTCTATGTGGATCGCAACGATGACGGCACAGGAACCTTAAACCGCTATAAGAAAAAATCCTTCCGCTGGTACCAAAAGGTGATTGCCACAAACGGTGCCTGCCTGGAGTCTGGCCAAGGAGTATGACCAATGGGAATCTTTAGCAAATTATTCGCACAACCGGAAGAAATCGATCCCAATGCCCTGTATGCCCCCATGGCGGGGAAAACCGTCCCGGTATCCCAGGTGCCCGATGATGATTTGATTGCCATTCAGGGAAAAGGCGAGTAAGAAAGCGCAAAGGGTGCCGTTAAATTGACGGCACCCTTTCTTATGCAATTGGCACTTCCATTTACGCATTTAAGAGGCAAATTCTCGGCCACTGACAAGGCCTTTGCAGCCTGTTTTTGAATCAGGGAATACGATTTCCTTCGGATGCGGAAAAACGGCTTTCTAAATGCGTGAATCCGAAAGTTCTTTCCATCATTCCGGCCTGATAGAAAGAATGACTGTGTTATTGATAGATTGTTATTTGATTTATGCGTATTTGATTCTTGTATATTTAATTGTGGGGGATTTTCCAGACGCGGTTTTCTCCGTTGTGGTGAACCGCTTCCTTACCGTCAATTTTCAAACGGATGGTACTCTGTCACATTCTTCAAATACTCCCGAATATCTCCATGAAGAAGCAGATTCACATAGTCCACCGGAGCGTTGTATACCAGCCACTCCAGTTCGCTGGCCTCATACATATTCCGGGCAACCTCGTTTTCGACGCCGGTGCAGTTGATTGCAAGCATACTTCCGTCGGCGTACTTGACCTCGACACAAGCGGTGTCCATGTTAAACGCACAAGAAATCATCTTATCCATATTGTCCTCCCAAAAACAAAAATAATCCGAACCCTTCTCCCACTGAGAAAAGGTTCGGATTATTCTGCTTTGGTACGGCGAAAGGGACTCGAACCCCCGACCTACTGATTCGTAGTCAGTCACTCTATCCAACTGAGCTATCGCCGCATGTGCACCTCAAGTGCCTAGATATAGTAACACACTTTGCAGGAAAATGCAAGTCTTTTTTTGAAAAATTTTCAACTTTTTTCTGACGGCGCAAAACCTTGACAGAATGCGGCGGTTCTAGTAGAATAACCCGGAAAAGGAGGGGCGGAAATGGAAGAATTGCAGATTTGGCAGCTGCCGCAGTTGCTGCTGCCCTGGTATGATGCCGGGCATCGGGAACTGCCCTGGCGGAATACCCGGGAGCCGTATCCCATTTGGCTGTCGGAAATCATGCTGCAGCAGACCCGGGTGGAGGCAGTGAAGGGCTACTATGCCCGGTTCCTAGCGGCGCTGCCGACCATTGCCCAGCTGGCTGCCTGCGAGGATGACACCCTCCACAAGCTCTGGGAGGGGCTGGGGTATTACAGCCGGGTGCGGAACCTGAAAAAGGCGGCGCAGGTCATCATGACCGAGTACGGCGGCATCTTTCCCCGGGAGCACGCAAAGATTCTGGCATTGCCCGGCATCGGCGCCTATACCGCCGGCGCAATCTGCTCCATTGCCTTCAACCAGCCCACCCCGGCGGTGGACGGCAATGTGCTGCGGGTCTGGGCACGGCTTCGGGATGATCCGACTCCCATCGATTTGCTGGAAACCAAAAAGCAGGTGACGGCGGCACTGGCGGCAATTTACCCGGAGCGTGCCGGGGATTTTACCCAGGCGCTGATGGAGCTGGGTGCCACGGTCTGCGGTCCCAACCGGAAGCCGGACTGTGAGGTCTGCCCATGCCGGGAAATCTGTCTGGGCTTTCAGCGGGGGAGTGCGGAGGCACTTCCGGTGAAGTCTCCCAAGCGGGAAAAGCGCCGGGAGGAGCGGACGGTATGGATCCTCTCCTGCGATGGCCGCTACGCACTGGAAAAACGCCCCGCCAGGGGGCTGCTGGCGGGGCTGTGGCAGTTTCCCAACACGCTGGGGCATCTGGATACGGCGGAGGCGCTGGACGCAGTGGCGGGCATGGGGCTTGTCCCACGGGATGTCCTGCGGGAGGTCAACCGCAAGCACATTTTCACCCACATTCAGTGGGATATGAAGGGAATCTACCTGGAGGTGGCGGAGACTGCCGGGGAGTTTTCCTGGTTTACTGCGGAGCAGATCCGCAATCAGGCGGCGCTGCCCACGGCATTCCGCCAATTTTGGGAGGAAATCGACCATGTTTGATTATCACATCCATTCCCGGGTGTCCTTTGACGGTCACGACACCGGTCTTACCCTGGCGCAGGCGGCAAAGGCCGCCGGGCTGCGGGAGATCTGCTTTACAGACCACCTGGACTACGATCCCCGGGAGGTTATGGGAGTCATGGCATTTGACACGGCGGACTATAACCGGGAATATGACGGGCTGGAGGTGCCCGGGCTGAAAATCCGCCGGGGCATGGAATTTGGCATGACCCCGGACAACCGGGAGCAGTTCCGCCGGGATTTGCAGCGGCGGCAGTTTGACTATGTCCTTGGCTCCGTCCATTTTGCCGATGGGCTGGATGTATACTATCCGGAATACTGGCAGGGAAAGAACCTCTGGCAGGCGGAGCAGCGGTTTCTGGAGGAGACGCTGATCTGCGTGACTGCCCACGACGACTTTGACGTGCTGGCGCATCTGACCTTTCTGGGTAAGGCACGCGCCCATCCCAATCCCCGGTGCATTCCCTTTGCGGAGCATCGGGAGGTCATTGAGGAAATCCTGAAAGTGCTGGTGCAGAAGGGAAAAGGACTGGAAATGAACACCAGCGGCGTAGACCGCTGCGGCGGCTACCTGCCCACGGCGGATTACTTCCGGCGGTTTTGGGAGCTGGGAGGGCGAATCGTCACCGTTGGCTCCGATGCCCACCGGGCTGACCGGGTGGGGCAGTACACCCAGGAGGCCTGCGGACTGCTTAAGGAGATTTTCGGCCATGTATGCACCTTTGCAGGCAGAGAGCCGATTTTCCACCGGGATATCTAACAAGAAATCGGGTGCGCCAGGAGAGCGGCGCACCCGATTTTTGCTGTTTTGTTACAGATCCCAGAAATCCTGCTGGGAAGGATCATTCATGGGATCCTGGCCGGGGAAGGGGGAGCCGACGGGCTCGGGACGTCTGGGGGGCATACCCAGATCCTTCTTCCGGTTGCACAGCAGGAAGAAGGGTTCTGTCACCGGAAAGAGGATGCTCAGCACCAGGAACAGGGTGCAGTTGCTGGGATCCAGGGACTTATAGACATCATACAGAGCCATGAAGCGGATGATGGTATAAGCGATGGACACGGCAGCCAGAGGAACCAGCAGACCCAGAAGTCCAATCAGCGTGGAGAACAGGGTGCTGAGAAGCTGTTCCTCACTGTAGAAGGCGACAACGGCGGCAATGGCCTGACCCACTAGAGAAATGAGGCAAACCACAATAATGACCTTCAGCACCAGGGAGATCAGATCCAGCACCAGCAGGATCTTCCGCCGGGAGCTGGTCTGCCTGCGGGTGACATAGCGGTACTGGTCAGACAGGGAGCCCAGCAGCCAAACCCGGGCTACGGGGATCCAGGCAAGCCAGGGGGAGTTGAGCCCCCGCCGCTGGGCGATGGTGTAAAGGCCCAGAGAGGACAGGACATACAGTGCGATGGAGAACAGGGGAGAGACGATCAGCTGAATCAGGCTAACGGCCATGCCGCTATCCAGAAAGCTTTCCAGAGCGTAAAGATCAGACATTCGGGTACCCTCCTAAAGATGGAATAGATGGTTTCACTTTATCACGAAGCAGGGGAAAAAGCAAGAGCTTTGTCGAACTTATTCACCCCACTGGAAGCCGTGGCGGAAATTGGTCCAGACCTCCGCCTGACCGTCATGCTCATAGTAGAGAAGGTCTGTGTCCGAATCGTAGACCAGAGTCTCCACATTGCCGGCGTGGCTGTAAGTCAGGGTGATCAAATCCTCAAGACTGGTGAAATACTGGATGTTCACCACATCGTCCGCCATGGCGATCTGGCTCATGCGATGGAAATTGGGCAGATACCGGGAAAGACCGTTGTCGGCATAGCACTGGTAGACATTGTTGCCGATGGTCTGCTCCTGATCCTCAGTGCACAGGGACAGGATGATCTCCAGATCGGTGCCGGTCAGACCGGTCTCTTCCTGCCAGTCGATGTGATAGACCCGACCCATGGCCAGTTCCTCCTGAGTGGGGGCGCGCTTGACAGAGCGGGTGGCGAACATATAGCCAATGACAATGGCAAGGCACACGAAAACAATGCTGCCGCCCACCAGCAGCACATTCTTTTTGGTCAAATGCTTCATAAGTTCCTCCGATGTTTGGGATACATTCAGTATAGCACAGTTTGCCGAAAAGGGGAAGGGCAAAAAAGCGTGCCGCCCATGGGACGGCACGCACAGCCTGGCAAAAAACTTCGTTTCCTGGTTCCCCCGGAGGGGGAGGTAAGTTTTTTTAACACGCTTAGAGTTGGGAAAATTATGCCTGCATCAGCTTGCACACCAGCTCGGTGTAGGCGTAGGGGTCATCCAGGGGCAGCTCTGCCATGAGCTGTGCCTGATACATCAGCAGCTGGGCGTAATCCTTAGCCTTGACGGGATCGGCGGTCATGGCGCTTTCCAGAGCCTTTACGGCCGGATGCTCGGGGTTCAGCTCCAGGATACGTCCCATGGTGTAGGCAAACTCGGGGTTGGCCTTCTTCATGTATTTCTCCATCTCGAAGCTCATGCCCTCGGCAGGCACCATGCACACGGGATGGCTGCCCAGATTCTGGGACAGCCGGACTTCCTGCACCGCGTCGCCCAGAGACTCCTTGACGAAGGTCAGGAAACCCTTCATCTCCTCGGCCTTCTCCTCGGCTTCCTTCTTTTCCTCCTCGGTCTGCAGACCCAGATCCTCGGTGGAGACGTTGCAGAAGGACTTCTCGTCGTAGGTGCTCAGGGTCTGGGGGATGAACTCGTCCACATCCTCGGTGAACAGCAGAACATCATAGCCCTTCTGATCCAGCTGCTCCACCTGGGGCAGCTTGGCCAGACGATCCCGGTTTTCGCCGGGGGCGAAGTAGATCTTCTCCTGACCTTCGGCCATGGCCTCCACATATTCCTTCAGGGAGATCAGCTTGCCCTGCTTGTGGCTGTAGAACAGCAGCAGATCCTTGCAGGAATCCTTGTAAGCGCCGTATTCTGCCACGGTGCCGTACTTCAGCTGGCGGCCGAAGGCGGCGTAGAACTCCTCGTACTGCTCCCGGTCGTTGTCCAGCATGGCTTTCAGCTCGGACTTGATCTTCTTTTCAATGTTCCGGGCGATGATGGTCAGCTGGCGGTTGTGCTGAAGCATTTCCCGGCTGATGTTCAGGGACAGATCTTGGGTATCCACAACGCCCCGGACGAAGCGGAAGTGCTCCGGCAGCAGATCCTCGCAGTTTTCCATAATCAGCACGCCGCTGCTGTACAGCTGCAGACCCCGCTTGAAGTCCTTGCTGTAGAAGTCGTAGGGAGCCTTGCCGGGGACGTAGAGCAGCGCCTTGAAAGAGACACTTCCTTCCACATTGTAGTGGATGGTCTTGATGGGCTTGGTGTAGTCAAAGAACTTGTCCCGGTAGAAGGCGGCGTATTCCTCCTCGGTGACCTCCTTCTTATCCCGCTGCCAGATGGGCACCATGGAGTTGAGAGTCTCCATCTCGGTGTAGGACTCGTACTCGGGAGCCTTGTCCTCCTCGTCCGTTTCCACGGGGCGGGACTTGGTGACTTCCATGCGGATGGGGTAGCGGATATAGTCGGAATACTTACGAACCAGAGAACGCAGGCGGTATTCCTCCAGATATTCGGAATACTTCTCCTCCTCGGTGTCCTCCTTCAGGGTCATGATCACATCAGTGCCCACGGTGTCCTTTTCGCAAGGCTCGATGGTGTAGCCGTCCGCACCGTCGGAGGTCCACTTCCAGGCCTGCTCCTGGCCGTAGCGCTTGGAGACCACGGTGACGGAGGAGGCCACCATAAAGGCGGAATAGAAGCCCACGCCGAACTGACCGATGATGTCAATGTCCTCCTGCTTCTCCATGGCCTGCTTGAAGCCCAGGGAGCCGGACTTGGC
>CAYWZB010000059.1:0-7461 GCA_964462775.1 uncultured Oscillospiraceae bacterium | reverse complement strand
GGTAATCATCGACTACCTGCAGCTGATGCAGGGCAGCGGCTACGGCAAAAACAGCGACAACCGTGTTACCGTGGTGGGCGAAATTTCCCGCTCCCTGAAGATCATGGCCAAGGAGCTGAATGTGCCCGTCATCTGCCTGAGCCAGCTGTCCCGTGCGGTGGAAAGCCGGACGGACAAGCGCCCCATTTTGTCGGATCTGCGAGAATCCGGCGCCATCGAGCAGGACGCGGATTCGGTGATGTTCCTGTATCGAGATGAGTATTACAACGAAAATTCCGAGGATAAGGGCGTGGCCGAGTGCATTGTGGCCAAGAACCGTCACGGCGAGACCGGCACGGTGAAGCTGCAGTGGATCGGTCAGTACCAGACCTTTGCCGACCGGGAGTGGAAGCATGCGGAGTAAGCTGATGCGTTTCGTCCGGGAGCAGGGGCTGGTGGCACCGGGGGATACCCTGATCTGTGCCCTGTCCGGCGGCGCGGACTCCGTGGCCATGACCTTTGCTTTCTACCTGATGCGGGAGGAGCTGGGAATCCGGCTGGAGGCGGCGCATTTCAACCATCACCTCCGGGGGGCGGAATCCGACCGGGATGAAGCCTTTGTTCGGGACTTCTGCCGGGGCTACGGCATCCCCCTGCATTTGGGGGGCTGTCAGGTGACGGCCGGGGAAAAGGGGCTGGAAGCCGCCGCCCGGGATGCCCGGTACGCCTTCCTGCGTGCCCTGCCCGGAAAGATCGCCACTGCCCACACCGCGGACGATAATGCCGAGACGGTGCTCATGCGCCTGATCCGGGGCACGGGGCTGAAGGGCTTGGGTGCCATTGCCCCTGTCAGCGGCAATGTGATCCGCCCCATGCTGTCGGTGACAAGGCAGGATGTGGAAGGCTTTCTGGAAGAGTGGGGGCTGGCACACATTGAGGATAGCTCCAACGAAAGCGACCAGTTCCTCCGCAACCGGATCCGGCACCGGATCATGCCCCTTTTGCGGGAGGAAAATCCCAAAATCGGGGAGAATCTGTCCCGGATGGCACTGCGACTGCGGGAGGACGAAGCCTTCCTCAGCGTTCAGGCGGCGGGGGCGCTGCCGGATGTGGAAGTTCTGAAAACAATGCCTGCTGCCCTCCGAAGCCGGTATTTGGAGATGTTTTTAAAGGACAGCGGAGTCAAAGAGCCGGAGGATGCCCATATTTCCCAGGTGGAGGCGCTGCTGTTTTCCGATAAGCCCTCCGCCGGGGCGGATCTGCCCGGCGGCGTGACGGTGGCACGCAATTACGGCGTGCTGGAGGTGCGGCAGTTGGCGCAGACGCTGGAGCCAACGGTTTTGCCCTGCCCCGGTCAGGTGATGCTGCCAGGCTACCGGGTGACCTGCGCTCCGGCAACGGAGCCGGTGAACACCGAAACCACCTTCACCATTGTCCCCAGGGGCACGATGCTCCTGCGTAGCCGCCAAAGCGGCGATGCCATCGCCCTGAGCGGCGGCACAAAAACCTTGAAAAAGCTGTTCATTGACCGAAAGATCCCTGCTGCCCAGCGCCCCGGCATTCCGGTGCTGGCAGACGAAGAAGGGATCCTGGCTGTGTATTCCATCGGCACCCACCGGGATCGGGTGGCAAAAAGCCTGCCGGCGGTGACCGTCTGCATAGAAAAATATTGCGAATAAGGGAGAAAAAGCGAGCATGGAACATGATATTCAGAAGATCCTGCTGACCCAAGAACAAATTCAGGAGCGCGTCGCCCAGCTGGGCGAGGAACTGACCCGGGAATATGCCGGAAAAAATCCTGTGATCGTGGGCGTGATGAAGGGCGTGGTGGTATTCTACGCCGATATGATCCGCCAGATCAAGATCCCCTGCGAGATGGAGTTCATGTGGATCTCCTCCTATGTGGGCACCGATTCCAGCGGCACCATGCAGGTCAAGCGGGATATCAGCAAGGATATCCGTGGCCGCCATGTGCTGATTCTGGAGGACATCTACGATACCGGCACCTCCCTGAGCTTTACCTACCAGCACCTGCTGGAAAAGGAGCCTGCCTCCGTCAAGATCTGCACCCTGCTGGATAAGCCCGAGCGCCGCCGGGAGGGCGTGACGCTGCAGCCGGAGTATGTGGGCTTTACCATCCCCAATGAATTTGTGGTTGGTTACGGTCTGGACTATAACGAGCAGTACCGCAACCTGCCCTACATCGGCGTACTGAAGCCGGAAGTTTACGAAAAATAAGGAGAATCCCCAAGTTGAAAAACCGTAGTAGATTTATTCCCCTGCTGGTGTATCTGGTGCTGCTGGCCATGATCTTCTCCTGGGCAACCAACCTGTTTGGAAACGGCGGGGCAAGCCTGCCCTATTCCCAGGTGGTGGCGCTGTTTGAGGCAAAGCAGGTCAAGTCCTTTGTGGTGAAGGACGACACCATCACACTGCACCTGTACCAGCCCCTGAATGGGGAAACCACTGTCACCACCTCTCTGGCAGACCCGGAGAGCTTCCGCACGGAGATGAGCGAGCTGCTGCGCCAGCAGCAGGCGGAGGGGGTGCTGGTCAGCTATGACTTTGTGCCGGAAAAGAGCTTCTCTCCCTATCAGCTGATTCTGCCCCTGCTGATCGTGGGCATTGTGCTGCTGTTTGCCTGGGCGATGCTCATGGGTCGGGCGAACAACTCCAATCCCCTGAACAATTTCGGCAAGGCACGGGCAGTGCTGGGCGTGCCGGATGACAAGAAGGTCACCTTCGACGATGTGGCCGGTGCGGACGAAGAAAAGGAGGAACTGCAGGAGGTGGTGGATTTCCTGCGGAATCCCCAGAAGTTTACGGACATCGGCGCCCGGATCCCCCACGGATTGCTGCTGGTAGGCCCTCCGGGCACCGGCAAGACCCTGCTGGCCCGGGCAGTCGCCGGAGAAGCCGGAGTGCAGTTCCTGTCCATTTCCGGTTCGGATTTTGTGGAAATGTATGTGGGCGTGGGCGCCAGCCGTGTCCGGGATCTGTTTGACCAGGCCAAGAAAATCGCCCCTGCCATTA
The DNA here is from genome assembly GCA_964462775.1 of uncultured Oscillospiraceae bacterium. GTDB lineage: Bacteria > Bacillota > Clostridia > Oscillospirales > Oscillospiraceae > Faecousia. Next base: position 4,449 of record CAYWZB010000059.1, on the reverse strand, counting down.
TCTTCATCGACGAGATCGACGCGGTGGGTCGCAAGCGCGGCTCCGGTCTGGGCGGCGGACATGATGAAAAGGAACAGACCCTGAACCAGCTGCTGGTGGAAATGGACGGCTTCGCCCGGACAGAGGGCGTGATTGTCCTGGCTGCCACCAACCGCCCGGATATTCTGGATCCTGCGCTGCTGCGTCCCGGCCGGTTTGACCGGCAGATCCATGTGGGTCGCCCGGATGTGAAGGGGCGGGAGGATATCCTGAAAGTGCACGCCAGAGGCAAGAAGCTGGATGCCAGCGTAGATTTAAAGACCGTTGCCCGCTCCACCGCCGGCTTCACCGGCGCGGATCTGAGCAACCTGCTCAATGAAGCCGCCATTATGGCTGCCCGGGACAACCGCCCGGTGCTGAACATGGCAGACCTGAACGAGGCGCTGATGAAGATCACTGCCGGCCCTGCCAAAAAGAGCCGTGTGGCCACCCGGAAGGATCTGAAGGAGACCGCCATCCACGAAGCCGGTCACGCCGTGGCCATGTACAATCTGCCCACCCACGATCCTGTGCGGCACATCACCATCGTTCCCCGGGGACAGTCTCTGGGAGCGACCTGGTACCTGCCTGCGGATGATTCCCAGAACATGACCCGGAATCAGATGTATGAGCAGATCGTCTCCCTGCTGGGCGGCCGTGTGGCGGAGGCACTGTTCCTGGGGGATATCTCCGTGGGCGCCTCCAACGACATTGACCGGGCAACCAAGCTGGCCCGGGACATGGTGGCTCGGTACGGTATGTGCGAAAAGCTGGGCACCGTCAGCTATCTGGACGGCGGCGAGGTGTTCATCGGCCGGGACTATCAGACCACCAAGAGCTACTCCGAGAAGGTGGCGGGCACCATTGATGATGAGGTGAAGGCACTCATCGACCGTGCCTACGACGATTGCCGGAAGATCCTGACGGACAACAGCGAAAAGCTCCACAAGGTGGTGGAGTTCCTGCTGGAAAAGGAATCCATGACCGGCGAGCAGTTCACCGCCGTAATGGAGGGCAAGGATGTTTCCGAGGCCTCCGAAACCGCCATGTTTGACGGCTTCCGGGAAAAGGAATAAAAAGAAGCGCCTGCCGCGGAAAATGCGGCAGGCGCTTTGCTTTTGTTTACACGCCGTACAGCAGCACGGCAAGGAACTGGAGCAGGGCACCCAGGTCTACAAAGATGTGGAACACGGAGTGCATCCACTTGCGGGTCTTGCCCAGACCATAGAGAATGGAGCCAACAGTATAGGCGATGCCGCCGGCAAGCAGCAGCAGGAAGCCCGGCAGGGTCAGCGCTTCCATAGTCTGCTTTGCGAAGATTACCACAGCCCAGCCCATGCCGATGTAGCAGATCATGGAAAAGACGCTGTACTTTTTCAGATCGATGGCAGTCAGGGTGGTGGCCAGGGCGACCATTGCCCACTCAAAGCCGAACAGACACCAGGCCAGCACCGGATGGTTGGGACGGATGGCGGACAGAACAATGACGGTATAGGTTCCGGCAATCAGAAAATAGATGGTGCAGTGGTCAATGACCTGCATCACCTTCTTGCCCAGGTTGGGCTTCAGACCGTGGTAAACGCTGGAAATGGTGAACATGGCGATCATGGTGCTGCCATAGATGGCGGAGGTCACCACGCCCCAGACGTTGTCGTGGAGAGCGGCGAAGATGACGCACAGGGTCAGCGCCACAATGCCGATGGCACCGCCGACGATGTGGGTGATCATGTTCATGATCTCTTCGCCCCGGGTATAATCGGGAAGCTGACGGTCGGACAATTTGGTTCGTTTCATAGGAATTTGCCTTTCTTCAATGGGATAGGGAAAGTATAGCACACTTTTCGGAAAAAGCCTACCGCCCGCTGGAAAAAAGTCTCTCCCGACGGGAGAAATCCCGGGTCTCCTTCCGGGAGAAAGGCAAGATGCACAAAAGGAGAGAGAATAATTTGACACATGACAAGCGTTTTGACAAGAAAATTTCATACTTTTTTCAGGCAACTGTGCTATAATAATGGTGGCGGCAAGGGAGACCTGCCGCTGACTCTGCGAAAAAGGAGAATCACATGGATAACGTCTTGTTTTTTCTGACACCGAAGGCGATGTGTGCTTTCGTTTATGATGATTACACCATCCGGCAGGCATTGGAGAAAATGGAGGTGGCAGGATATTCCGCCATTCCCATTCTGAACCGCCGTGGAGAATACCGGGGCACCCTGACTGAGGGGGATCTGCTCTGGGCGCTGAAAAATATGTGTTACATGGATATGCGCCAGGCGGAAGCCCGGCGGATTATGGAGATCACCCGCAAGCGTGCCCACCTGCCGGTAAAGGTGACAGCCTCCATGCACGAGCTGGTGGACCGGGCATCCAATCAGAACTTCGTGCCTGTGGTGGATGACAAGGATGCCTTTATCGGACTGGTCACCAGAAAGGCCATTATCCGCTACTGCCGGGAACGGATTTTCCCGGAGGAATGATACATAGAAAAGGACACCGGTCGCTGCTGAGCAGCGACCGGTGGTTTGTTATTTGGTATAAGCCAGGGGCTGGCTCAGATACTGCTCCCAGGGAAGGCTCTCCGGGTGCTTACGCAGCCCATAGGCTTCCCGAATGCCCTGACACAGCTGGCGGAGCTTGTATTGCAGGGGGGAGGCGGAGAAAAGCGCTTTGTTGCCGTCTGCCATGGCGTATTCAAACAGCCGTGCCCGATCCTCCTTGGGGAAGCTCATGGAATACCGATCCACGAAGGAACGGATGTCCGCGTCCAGATAGTCCCCGACGTCCCGGGTCTCGTTGGCGGTGTAGCTGTAATCGTAGGCAAAGTCCACAGGGTTCAGCTTTTCCCACTGATCCAGGGCGATGCTGTCGTTGAGAATCTGAGTCTCCATCACATGGTACAGCTGATGATCCAGCGCCTGCTCCCAGCCCGGGGTCAGGGCAATGGCAATGCAGGCATCGGTGCCGCTGTAATACTGGATCCCCCGGGTGCTTTCGGTGCTTCCGGCACCGGGCTGAGGGGTGATGGAACGCACGAGGCACAGCTTCAGACTGGAAAAGTTGGCGGCAGTGGTGGCAAGAAATCCCTCCGGGAACTGACTGAGGTGCTGCTCCAGCTGAGAAAGTGCTCCTTGCAGCACGGGAACCAGATATTCCGCTTCCAGCTTGTGATCCTCCGGTGCGGCATCCACAGCGTCATCCCACAGCAGGATCTCAATGCCCAGCGCTTCTCCAATCCGGTCAGCCTCAGCCTGACAGCTGATCAGACCGTGATAGTCCGGGGCATCGGCGGTGTAGTAGGAGCCGGTGCGGATGGTGGGATCGTTGACGGGGGTGGCGGCGGGATCCCAGCGGTAAACCGCCTGTCCGCCGTAGACAGGGTCGTCTACCAACAGGTATACCCAGCCCTCCGAGGTGGCATCCACCCCCAGAAGGGCGGCTCCCTCGCTGAGAGAAAGGGAAGCGGCACGGCGGCCGGTGCTCAGGCGGTAGTAGTCCAGCACCGGAACCCCGGAGGACAGGCTGGCGGTTATGGCAGCCTTATGCCGTGGCAGGAAGGTGCCCCGGGCGGTGGGATCTGTGGGGGTCAGGGCGGTGGGAGAGTCCTCCCCTTGCCCGAATACCAGCATCTGAGCGGTGCCGGCAGGCAGGGTGGCATAGTAGCCTTCGTTGGTAACGGAAAGGGTCAGCTCCTCGCCGGTCCAGGCAAGGCTGCCGTCCCGGCTGTGAATCACCTGGATCCCGTCCCCGGCGGCGCACAGCAGCAGCGGCTCTTGCCCGGTGAGTCCCAGCAGGGTATGGGGGTCTGCGGCGGTCTCCTTGACCAGTCGATGGATGTCGGTGGTCAGATCCCAGGCCTTGAGGGAGCTGTCCGTGGTGTAGTACAGGGTATCCTGATCCGGGGAAAGCAGAGCGGTGCGGCGCTGGTCAGCAGGAAGAGCAATATGGCGGATCTCCTTCAGGGAAGCATCCAGCACCACCAGCTGATGGCGCAGAGCATCCTGATAGCTCAGGGTGTTGGCGGTGACAGTCAGGGAAGCAGGATCCAGAAAGATTTCCAGCTCCACGGAAGCGGTGATCTGGAGGGTTTCACCGGCCAGCCGGGTCAGCCGGGTGGTTTCCGTGCCGGAAAGCACCAGCAGGCTTTCCCCCATGGTGTAAAGGGCGTAAGCATCGCTGCATTGCAGGGGATAGACCCGGACGGCAGCGTTGGTGGCAATTTCCATGGCACTTCCGGCATCCCAAAGCCCCTGGGAGGGTACGGTTTCCTCCACGGTCTGGGTCTGGGTGGGAGCGGTGGTTTCGGGGGTGGGGCTGTCTGCGGAGCAGCCGGCCAGCAGCAGACCGGTCAGCAGCACAGCAAGCAGGTATTTCATATCATTGTCTCCTTGCCAGGGTATAGTCGTCGCCCTGCCGGTAGAAGGGGCAGTGCTG
>CAYWZB010000058.1:0-7705 GCA_964462775.1 uncultured Oscillospiraceae bacterium | reverse complement strand
GGGGCACACGCTCGCCCATTTCATCAATCCGGAAGATGATGAACTGGCCGGCCTTTGCCTTCTTGGCAACGTAGGGGGCTTCGATCTCCATCAGAGTGACAGCATCGTTCAACTCCTGCTTGCGTACGATTTTATACATGTTCTGATCCGTCCTTTTCAGAAAAATTCCGTATTCTGTCTGGCATACGTCCAGACCATATCATTATAATGCCAATGGGGGAATTTGTCAAATGAAATGGGAAAAAACCGGGGATTTCCCCAGATAGTTAGCATATGCTAATTAAAAATGTAGAAGGTTGCTTTTTCAGCGGCATAGGGGAGATGTGTGGATAACTTCGACAGAAGTTTACATAAAATCAGTAATTTCCAGGTTTTCCCGGGAAATTTTCCACAACTGTTAATACATCTGTGGAGAAAATAGAAAAACCGGGTCGCAAAGCGACCCGGCAGGGGAGTTATCCACAGGTTATTTGTTTTTCAGCAGATCCCGGATCTCCGTCAGCAGCAGCTCTTCGTTGCTGGGCTTGGGAGGCTCGGCGGGAGCGGCTTCCGCTTCCTTCTTCTTGCCCAGCTCCGTCAGCTTGTTCAGCCCCTTCACCAGGAAGAACACCACCAGCGCCAGAATAAGGAAGTTGATAATGGCGGAGATGAAGTTGCCGTAGTTCAGGGTGTTCAGGATCACATTTCCGGCATCGTCCAGCACCGGCTCACCAAACAGCCGGGGCAGGGTCAGCTTCAGCTCGGAGAAATCGATGCCGCCCAGGAAGATGGCGACGATGGGCATGATGATGTCATCGGTCAGGCTCTTGGTAATGGTGGAGAAGGCGGCGCCGATGATGGTACCTACAGCCAGCGCCATGGCGTTGCCCTTAATGGCAAAGGCGGTAAATTCCTCCCACCAGGAGGGCTTTTTAATGGGATTTTTCATGGGAACCTCCTGTTTTACGGCTTACTTCTTCTCGATGATCTCGATGCCGCCCAGATACTTTCTCAGCACTTCGGGCACCACGATGGAGCCGTCGGCACGCTGGTTCTGCTCCACCAGAGCGGGGAAAATACGGGAGGTGGCCAGACCGGAGCCGTTCAGGGTGTGCAGGAACTCGGGCTTGCCGGTGGACTCCCGGCGGAAGCGGATGTTGCCACGGCGTGCCTGGTAATCCCGGGCGTTGGAGACGGAGGAGACTTCCTTGTAGCCGTCCATGGAGGGAATCAGAATCTCAATGTCATAGGTGCGGGCCATGGAAGCGGAGCAGTCGCCGGCAGCCAGCTTCACGGTGCGGAAGTGGAAGCCCAGACCCTCCACCAGCTTTTCAGCCTTGGTCACCAGCTCGTCAAAGGCGGCGTCGGAATCCTCGGGCTTGCAGAACTGGAACATTTCCACCTTGTTGAACTGGTGGCCGCGAACCATGCCGCGCTCGTCGGCACGGTGGGAACCAGCCTCCCGGCGGAAGCAGGGGGTGTAGGCGAACAGCTTCTTGGGCAGGTCAGCCTCGGTCAGAATCTCGTCACGGTAGATGGATGCCAGAGCGGCTTCGGCGGTGGGCAGCATATAGTGCACCCGGTCGTCGGTGGGGTTGGCGATCTTGTAGACCTCGTCAGCGAACTTGGGGAACTGACCGGCGGTTTCGCCGCACATATACTCCAGCATATGAGGGGGCAGGATGAAATCGTAGCCGTCGGCGGTATGGGTATCGATAAAGTAGTTCAGCAGCGCCCACTCCAGACGGGCACCCATGCCGGTGTACATCCAGTTGCCGGAACCGGCCAGCTTCACGCCCCGCTCGTAGTCAATCAGACCCAGATTCTGGCACAGATCCACATGGTGCTTGGGCTCGAAATCAAAGGTGGGCTTTTCGCCAATGTAGCGCAGGGGCTGGTTGTTCTCCTTGCCGCCGGGGAGCAGGTCGGGATCGGGCAGGTTGGGCAGGCTCAGCATGGCGGTGCGGAACTCGGCGTTGAGAACCTTCAGCTGCTCTGCTTCCTCAGCAATGGCAGCGTCCAGAGCGATGGACTGCTGCTTGTTGGCTTCAATCTGGGCATCCACAGCGGAGGTGTCCTCGCCCTTCTTCTCCAGACCCTTCTTCATGCCAAAGAGCTTGCCGTTTTCCTTGGCCAGCTTGTTCTTCTGGGCGGTCTGGGTCTCGGTGGAGGTTTTCAGGCCGCGAACCTGAACATCCAGCTCCAGAATCCGATCCACAATGGCGTCGCAGTCCACTTCCTTGGCCTTCAGACCGGCCTTGACTGCATCAGGATTTTCCTTGATCTTCTTAATGTCTAACATAATGTATCTCCTATTTCCTTATTTTTGCAATTTCATCAGAGCGTCCAGAAGAACCTGCAGATCCTCCTGACCGTAAAATTCCAGTTCAAAGCGCCCCTTGCGCTTACCGTTGACGATTTTCACGCCACGACCCAGCTGCTTGCTCAGGGCTTTTTCACATTCGGCAACGTAGTCCACCTTCAGAACCTGGGTGTCCTCCTCCTGCTTGACGGGCTCCTTGGCCATGTTTTTGCACAGGGTTTCCGCCTGACGGACGGACAGGGACAGCGCCATGATCTTTTTCACGGCTTCCAGCTGCTTTTTCTCGGTTTTCAGCTGGAGGATGGCCCGGGCGTGACCGGCGCTGATGTCGCCGCTGCGTAAGTGCTCCAGCACCTCCGGGAAAAGCCCCAGCAGCCGCAGGGAGTTTGCCACTGCCGGGCGGGATTTGCCCACCTGGGAAGCAACCTCCTCCTGGGTCAGGCCGTATTCCTCCATGAGGGACTGATATCCCAGGGCTTCTTCCACCGGGTTTAAGTCCTGACGCTGTAGATTTTCAATCAGCGCCAGCTCCATGGCCTTTTTGTCATCGGCTTCAATGATGACCACGGGCACATCGCTTAAATTTGCCTTCCGGGCGGCACGCCAGCGCCGTTCACCGGCGATAATCTGGAAGTACCCGTTGGGCAGCTCCCGGACGGTCAGGGGCTGGATGATGCCGTGAACGGCAATGGATTCCGCCAGGGCTTCCAGCTCCTCCTCGTCAAAATCTTGACGGGGCTGGTCTGGATTGGGTTCCACTTTATAGATCGGCAGCATTTGATAGGCGCTTTTTTCAACGGTTTCTTCTTCAAAATCGCCCAGCAGCGCGGCCAGACCCTTGCCTAGACCCTTGTTGGATGCCATTCGATCCTTCCTTTCTTATTGAGAGAGTTTTGCCTGGATCTCCGCGGCCATTTCCCGGTACGCCACCGCACCGCGGCTGCTCCGGTCGTAGGCACCCACGGGGATGCCGTGGCTGGGGGCTTCCGCCAGGCGGATATTCCGGGGAATCACCGTGGAATAAACCTTGCCGGGGAAATGCCGCCGCACCTCCTGCGCCACCTGGGCGGAGAAGTTGGTGCGTCCGTCGTACATGGTCAGCGCCACGCCAAAGACCTGCAGCTGGGGATTCAGACGCTTTTTCACCATCCGCAGGGTGGACATCAGATCGCTGAGTCCTTCCAGTGCGTAATATTCGCACTGCACAGGGATGAGAATGCCGTCCGCGGCGCACAGGGCGTTCAGGGTCAGCAGCTCCAGAGAGGGGGGACAGTCAATGAGAATCAGGTCGTACTTGCTTTTGACCTGCTGCAATGCCTTTTCCAGCTGGCGCTCCCGGTGCTCGGCACCAATCAGCTCCACCCCCGCACCTGCCAGATCTGCCGTGGAGGGGAGTACGTCGCCGTATTTGGTGGAAACAATGGCTTCCTCGGCGCTGACACCGTTGATGGTCACATCATAGACGGAGTATTTGATTTTTCGCTTGTCCACGCCCAGACCGGACGTGGCGTTGGCCTGAGGGTCAAAGTCGCACAGCAGAACCTTCAGACCCAATTCATGCAGGGCAGCGGTGAGATTCACGGCGGTGGTGGTTTTGCCTACGCCGCCCTTCTGATTGACGACTGCAATGATTTTACCCATATTTCGCCTCCTTAGACTGTTTCACGTGAAACAATGGGATTTGCAGAGAGGGGGAAATGTTTCACGTGAAACATCACCCGGGGGTGGACTCGGTGGAGGTCACGGCGGAGTAGTTCTGACCGGGGAGCATACGGGTCTGAGTCAGTTTTTCCACAGAGAAAAAGCAAACCGCAGCCAGCACCAGCAAAGTCAGCACCAGAGAAGCCGTCAGAATCCGGTTCCGCCGGCGCAGCAGCTTTACCTGCTCCTCCGGGGAAAGAATGGGGCGGCTGTGGACACGTTTGCCGGGGAGAACCTCCTCACGCTTGGGAAGCTGCACCGTAACGCCGGGCTTTACAGGATATTTCTGCATATCCAGCAGACAATCCGAACAGAAAACCTGTCCTTCTCCAATTTCACGTCCGCATTTCAGGCAATTCAAAGCAGCACCTCCCTTTTTGTCTACCAGCTATTGTACAACATATTTTTCCGTTCGTAAAGGGTAAAAGAGAATTTTTACGGAAAAAATAGAAGAAAATACGAAAAAGAAGAATACTCAGGGACAGTGGTTGACAATCATCTGACTGCGTGATATTATCGGCATATATTATAGAAAGTGGGGATCACTATGCAATGGACCATTCCGGGCACCACCCTCACCGGACAGCGGGAAAATGCCCAGACCATCGAAACTGTATTTGAAGCCATGTTCCTGGCAGGGGGACTGACCCTGAGCCAGGTGGCCAGCATCACCGGGCTGGAAGCCCACACCATCCAAAACTGGGTCAAGCGGGGGTTCCTCTCCGCGCCCAAGGGCAAGCGCTATACCTTGGAGCAGCTGTGCCGGATTATCAACATCAATATGCTCAAGGGCGTGCTGCCCCTGGAGAAGATCTGCCGGCTGATGTCCTATATCAACGGCGATCTGAGCGATGAATCCGACGATCTGGTGGATGACGCAATGCTGTATTTCATGTTCGTCCGGGTGGCAGCCCGGGCAAGACACCTGGGGGGCACTCAGGAATGGAATCAGGCGCTGACGGAGGTCACGCAGGATTATGCCGAGCCTGTCCCCGGGGCAAAGGAAAAACTGAAGCGGGTGCTGAGAATCATGCTCACCGCCTGGGTGGCCAGCCGCCTGAAGTGGGAAGCGGAAACCATGCTGGGGCAGTTGTAAGGAGAAGGTATGAAAAGAAAAGCATTCAAGGCCGCCCTGCCCCATACCCTGCCCATTTGTGTGGGGTTTCTGGTTCTGGGAATGTCCTACGGCTTTCTCATGCGGAGCAAGGGCTTTTCCTTTGTCTATCCCATGCTGATGAGCCTGTTTATATTTGCCGGCTCCATGGAATTTGTGACGGTGGATCTGCTGCTGTCGGCGTTTCATCCCTGGCACGCTCTGGCGCTGGCGCTGATGGTGAATGCCCGGCATCTGTTCTATGGCATTTCCATGCTGCAAAAGTACCGGGGCACGGGGCTGAAAAAGCTCTATCTGATTTATGGAATGTGCGACGAGTCCTTTTCCATCAACTGCGCGGTTTCGCCCCCGGATGTGGATCAGGGGTGGTTTATGTTCTTTGTCACATTGCTCAACCACATCTATTGGGTCGTCGGGGCAACCTCCGGCGCGCTGCTGGGGTATCTGATCCGGTTTGACACAATGGGCATCGAGTTTGTGATGACGGCGCTGTTTGTGGTGATGTTTTTGAACCAGTGGAAGGAAACGGAGCACCACGGCGCGGCGCTGGCAGGAATCGGATGCTCCCTGATCTGCCTGCTGGTCTTTGGCAGCGGAAATTTCATCATTCCGGCAATGGTGCTCATCGTTTTGTATTTTGCGCTGATTGGCAGAAAGACGGAGGTGGAGAAAGCATGACAACGACACAAAGCGTCCTTACGATTCTTGCGGTTATGACTGGAACCATGCTGACAAGATTCCTGCCCTTTCTCCTCTTCCCGGAGAACAGAACGCCGCCCAAAAGCGTTTTGTATCTGGGCAAAGTTCTGCCCTATGCGGTCATTGGCCTTTTGATCGTCTATTGCCTGAAAGATGCTTTCAGCTCCGGCTATCGGGGCTTGCCGGAGCTGATTTCCATTGGTTTTATTGTGCTGCTCCACAAGTGGAAGAACAATACCCTGCTGAGCATTGCGGGAGGCATCATATTGTATATGGTGCTGGTGCAGAATATTTTCGTAGCGTAAAGCCGGGACGGCGGATCACTCAAAGTCTCCGCCTTCCACCATAGACGGATCGGTTCGTCCGGTGGGGGTGGTGCCCAGGTGCTTTTCGCTGGCACGGGTGAAGGCGGAATAGCTGCGGAAGCCGCAGCGGTAGCAGGCCTCCGTGGCCTTCATGCCCTGACGGATGTAGGAGCGTGCCAGCAGCAGCCGCTTCTGGGTGATGTACAGATGGATGGTGGTGCCGGTCTCCTGACGGAACAGGCGCATCATGTGGTACTTGCTGATGAAAAAAGCCTGAGCAATGGTCTCCACATCCAGTTCCTCGGTCAGATTGCGATCAATGTAGGCCAGAATGTCCGCAATCCGCTGGCTTTTCGGCATTTCCTGCACCGGCTCGTGAACCTGACAGCGGCGGCGACCGATTTCCACCAGCAGCCGCAGCAGTCCGGTGCTGCCCAGCAGCTCCCGGCCGAAGCCCGGCTGGGAAAGATCCCCTTCCAGCCCCAGAGCCAGCTGGGTCAGCCGCTGGGAATGACTCCGGGACAGCCGCAGTACCGGCCCCGGCTCCCCGGAAAACAGACCGTACAGATCCCCGTCCTCTGTGGAAGTTTCCTGAAGGAAGGCCGGGGAGATATAAATGATGATCCGCTCATAGGGCACCGCCGGATCCAGCTCCGGGCGGTGAATGCTGCCATCCCGGATCAGCACCAGATCCCCCGGCTGCAGCAGATAGCGCTGGCCGTCAATGGCATAGCTGCCGCTGCCGGACAACAGCAGCAGTACCTTGCAAAATTCGTGGTAGTGAAAATCCGTGGTGGTTCCTCCGGGAGAGGACAGATGGAACAGCCGGAAATTTTCCAGCAGGTAGCCCTGCTTGCGATACTCCGCCATGGGAATCCCTCCAATAGCACTTTTTGCAAGTATTATAGCACAGAACGCATTTTCTTTGCAATAGGTGTGGAGTAAAATGAGGTGGAAAGCAAAGAACAAGGCAAGACTCACTCCATTTGTTCTGAATAGGAGGATCTGAAATGAAACAGTTTCTGAAAAATTACGGCTTCCTGATCACCATGCTGGCAGGCATTCTCGCAGGCTGCGTGGTGGGTGCCATTTTCCCCATGGTCAAGGATGGGGATACCGTCATCTCCGCCGGCGCTACGGTGCTGGAACCTCTGGGCACGGTGTTCATCAATCTGATGTTCTGCATCGTGGTGCCCATGGTGTTCTGCTCCATCGCCTCCGCCATTGCCAACATGGAATCGGCTAAGAAGGCCGGTAAGATCATGGGTGTCACCGTTGCCACCTTCCTGGTCACCGCCTCCATCTCCGCACTGCTGATGTACGTCATCTGCCGGGTATTCCCTCTGGTGCAGGGCAACTACGAGGCTACCGCCGGTGAAATCGGCTCGACCCTGGGTCTGGCGGATATGGTGATCAACTTCTTCACCAAGCCCGACTTCTGCGAGCTGCTCAGCCGCCGGGCGGTGCTGCCGCTGATTGTGTTCGCCATTCTGTGCGGCTTCGGCATCCAGCTCAACGGCGGCAAGGAAACCATGACCGCCAAGCTGCTGGAGGATCTCACCGGCTGCATCATGAAGGTGGTCA
>CAYWZB010000057.1:0-7727 GCA_964462775.1 uncultured Oscillospiraceae bacterium | reverse complement strand
ATGAGCGAGTACAGACCACCATGGATACTTACAGCCATCTGTATCCGAATAAACAGGTGGAAGTAGCCAACAAGCTGGACAAGTTAGCCATTTAATGTTCTGGCTACAAAAAATCGGCTGGATGTAGCCATTTTGTAGCCACGAAAAAGCAAAAATCCCGAAAACCCCTGTATTTTCAAGGGTTTTCGGGACTCAAAAGACTAAATTATTTTATTCCCACTCAATCGTTCCGATCGGCTTGGGGGTCAGGTCCAGGAGGACGCGGTTGATGCCTTCTACCTCGTGGGTGATGCGGTCGGTGATGTGGTGGAGCAGGGGGTAGGGGATCTCTTCGATGGTGGCGGTCATGGCATCGGTGGTGTTCACGGCGCGGATGATGGCGGGCCAGCCTTCGTAGCGTTGGTCGTTACGCACGCCGACACTCTTGAAATCGGGCACGGCTACGAAATACTGCCAGACTTTGCCGGCCAGACCGTTCTTGTCAAACTCCTCACGCAGGATGGCGTCGGCCTCCCGCAGAGCTTCCAGACGATCCCGGGTAATGGCACCCAGGCAGCGCACACCCAAGCCGGGGCCGGGGAAGGGCTGACGGTAGACCATGCCGTGGGGCAGACCCAGAGCGTCACCGACTACGCGAACCTCGTCCTTGTACAGCAGCTTCACAGGCTCCACCAGCTCGAACTTCATGCCCTCGGGCAGACCGCCCACGTTGTGGTGAGCCTTGACGCCGTGGGATTCCAGAATGTCGGGGTAGATGGTGCCCTGAGCCAGGAAGTCGATGCCTTCCAGCTTCTTGGCCTCATCATTAAAGACCTCGATAAATTCCTTGCCGATGATTTTGCGCTTGGTTTCGGGATCGGAGACCCCAGCCAGCTTGTCCAGGAAGCGGTCAACGGCATCCACATAGATCAGGTTGGCATCCATCTCGTCCCGGAAGACCTTGACGACCTGCTCAGGCTCGCCTTTCCGCAGCAGACCGTGGTTGACGTGGACACAGACCAGCTGCTTGCCGATGGCCTTGATCAGCAGGGCGGCCACAACACTGGAGTCAACACCGCCGGACAGAGCCAGCAGCACCTTCTTATCGCCCACCTGGGCACGGACTTCGGCGATCTGCTCGTCGATGAATTTCTGAGCAAGGGCAGGAGTGGTGATTCGTTCCATAGACGCGGGGCGTACATTGTTGGACATAGGGGTTCCTCCTTCAAATCTTGGGAAACCGCCCGGAGGCGATATCCATGTTTATCGCCGATATTATATATCCTTTTGGGGTCGAAAGTCAATATTCTCAGTTGCAAAATCTCATGATTGTGATATAATGACAAAAAACATTTTCTCGGAGGATTCGACTATGGGCATTGTTGTGATTGGCGCGGTTTTTGTGGATATCAAGGGATATCCTCTGGATGCCTTTATCCCCACCGGGCGGAACGTGGGCAAGGTGGAGCAGGTGCACGGCGGTGTGGGACGGAATGTGGCGGAGGACATCGCCAACTGTGAGCTGCGCCCCACCTTCCTGAGCCTGGTGGACGACACCGGCACCGGCGAGGATGTCATCCGCAAGCTCAACAGCCACAAGGTCAACACCGATTACATCCGCAGAACTCCCGATGGTATGGGCACCTGGCTGGCGGTTTTTGACAATGACGGCGACGTGGCGGCCTCCATTTCCAAGCGGCCGGATCTCAGCCCCATTCTGGAAATCCTCAATGAGCAGGGGGACGAGATCATCTCCCAGGCGGATGCCATCATTGTGGAGATCGATATGGATAAGGACATTATCAAGCAGGTGCTGAAGCTGGCGGAGAAGTACGGCAAGAAGGTGTTTGCCGTGGTGGCCAACATGAGCATTGCCCAGGAGCGCCGGGATTTCCTGCAGTCCATCGACTGCTTTGTGTGCAACCTGCAGGAGGCGGGGATCCTGTTCAGCGATGATTATTCGGAGAAGAACCCCGATGAAATGTGCCGTATCCTGTCGGAGAAGGTGCAGGCGGCGCAGATCCCCAGCATGATCGTCACCATGGGCGGCGCCGGGGCGGTATATGCCGACTGCAAGGGCGATTTCGGATTCTGTCCTGCCCGGAATGTGGAGGTCAAGGATACCACCGGTGCCGGTGATTCCTTCTGCGCCGGTGTGGCCATTGGCCTGACCTACGGCAAGAATCTGCAGGATGCCTGCCAGATCGGCTCCATGCTGGCGGCCTCTGTGATCGTGACCTCGGAAAATGTATGCCCCCGCTTCCGTCCCCGGGAGCTGGGTCTGGATATGGATGTGGAAGACTGATGGAATATCGGCGGATTTTGACCATGCAGGATATTTCCTGCGTAGGGCAGTGCTCCATGACGGTGGCGCTGCCGGTGCTGTCGGCCTGCGGCGTGGAAACCTGCGTGCTGCCCACGGCGGTGCTGTCCACCCATACCGGCGGCTTCTGGAAGCCTGCGGTGACCCATCTGGATGGAGCGCTGGAGCCGATCTGGAAGCACTGGAAGGAATCGGGCATCCTCTTTGACGGCATCTATACCGGGTATCTGGGCAGCGTGGAGGCCATTGCGGCGGCGCAGCAGGTGATCCGGGAACTGCTGGCACCAGGGGGCGTGGTGATCGTGGATCCGGCTATGGCAGATCACGGTAAGCTCTATTCCGGCTTTGACAAGAAATATGTGGCCTATATGGGGCAGCTGTGCGCCCAGGCGGATGTGATTCTCCCCAACCTGACGGAGGGGGCGATGCTGTCCGGGATTGCGTATCAGGAGCACTATGAGCAGGATTATGTGCAGGAGATTCTGAAGCGGCTGCCGGGCAAGACGGTGGTGCTCACCGGGGTCAGCTATGCCGAAGATCAGACCGGCGTGGTGCTGTACCAGAATGGGGAGCAGCAGTATTATGTTCACCAAAAAGCCGGGGGCAATTGCAGCGGTACAGGGGATCTGTTTGCAGCCAGCTTGGCCGGTGCGGTGATGCGGGGAAAGTCCCTGTTTGACGCGGTGCGTATCAGTGCGGCTTTCACCCGGCGCTGCATCGAAGAGACCCACCGGGCACCTGCCCACTGGTATGGGGTAAAGTTTGAACCTGTCCTCCCAGAATTGATGAAAATGCTGGAAATTGTGTAAAAACAGAAACTTTTTCCAAAATATGAAAATGAATCGGCTGACCGGTTTCCGGGCGGCCGATCTTTTTTGCTGTCCCTCGGCGCAGGGGGCAAAATCACGGAAAGGGCGGTAAAATTTCCGGGCGGTTTTTTGTTGAAAATATTTTATGGAAACCTCTTCCCAAAAGGAATAAAATCTGCTATAGTTATGTAAACTAATGCCGATAGAGAGGGAGAGGGCATGAGAAAGAAAAGAGGGGTAGTGCTGCTTCTGGGACTGGGGGCGGTGCTGCTGGGGCTGTGGTGGTATGCCGCGGGCTGCCAGTGGCATCTGGAGATCCAACTGACGGGCAGCGAGGAAATGTCGGTGGAATACGGCGAGCCGTTTTCTGATCCGGGAGCGACGGCTATGGTATACGGTGACCGGTTCTGCCGGGATGGAATTGTCCCCCGGCAGCTGGAAATTCAGACCTCCGACACGGTGGATCTGGAAAAAACGGGGAAATATGTGATCACCTACACCGCCCGGTGCTTTGGCATGGAGGTCAGCACCCGGCGGATCCTGCGGGTGGTCGACACCCGGTGCCCGGAGATCTATTTGACGGAGGATGACCCGGACAAGGTGGGCATTCCCTATCAGGAGGCAGGCTACCGGGCGGTGGACAATTACGACGGAGACATCACCCACCGGGTGATCCGCACCGAGGAATATGGGGTCATCACCTACGCC
The DNA here is from genome assembly GCA_964462775.1 of uncultured Oscillospiraceae bacterium. Classification (GTDB taxonomy): domain Bacteria; phylum Bacillota; class Clostridia; order Oscillospirales; family Oscillospiraceae; genus Faecousia. The sequence goes on along the minus strand of CAYWZB010000057.1, from coordinate 3,908 downwards.
GTGGTGGATTCCTCCGGCAATCCGGCCTATGCCCAGCGGGAGATTCCCGGGGTGGATACCAAGGCACCCCAGCTTCTGCTGGAAGGGGAGACGGAAATGACCATTCCTGTGGGCACCTTCTACCAGGAGCCGGGATACACCGCCGTGGATGCGGTGGAGGGAGATGTGACGGAGCTGGTCAGCGTTTCCGGGGAGGTGGACTGGCTGCGCCCGGGAACCTACGCGGTGACCTACACGGTTTCCGACAGTGCGGAAAACACCGCCACCGCCACCCGGACGGTGACGGTGACCGCCAAGGAACGCCCCAAGACCGTCTGGCCGGAGAAAAAGGTGATCTACCTGACCTTTGATGACGGCCCGGGGCCGGATACTTTGCGGCTGCTGGACATTCTGGATGCGTATGGGGTCAAGGCAACCTTCTTCGTCACGGACAGCGGGTATCCCGCCGCCATGAAGGAAATTGTGGATCGGGGGCACAGCATCGGCATCCACACCGCCACCCATAAATACGATCAGGTTTACGCCGACGCGGAAAGCTATTTCCGGGATGTGTACCAGATCCGGGAGGTGATCCGGGAGGCCACCGGCGTGGAGACGACCCTGCTGCGCTTTCCCGGGGGAAGTTCCAACACCATCAGCAAAAGAACCTGTCAGGGTCTGATGAGCCAGCTGGTGGAGGCGGTGCAGGACGCAGGCTTCCAGTATTTCGACTGGAATGTGGACAGCGACGATGCCGGCCACGCCCGGCGCAAGGAAATGGTCTACCAGAATGTCACACTGGGCATTGCCGCCTGTCAGGTGGCGGTGGTGCTGCAGCACGATGTCCACCGCTACAGCGTGGACGCGGTGGAGGATATTATTGTGTGGGGCTTGAACAACGGCTACACCTTCCAGGCGCTGAACGAAAACAGCCCCGGGATGCACCACAGCGTCTATAATTGAGCAATGTTCCACCCCCTGGCGCATACAATGCCAGGGGGTGGTCGTATGTGCCGGAAAAACCGTCTGCATGGATGCTGCTGTCTTTGCTTCGGACTGGGGCTGATTTTTGGACACAGTGTGGAAAGCTGGTTTGTCTGCTGCTGCGGCGGCGTGGCGCTGATGGTGCTGGGCGTTTGCGTCATGGGCAGAAGATAGGCATATCCTTGTCCCTGATGGAATAGACTGTATCAGCAACAGTGGGACAAGGAGTGATCCAAATTGGAATTGCAATTTGAAAAAAGGAGCCTGACCTGCCTGTACCCGGCTGTGGAGCAGGTGCAGAATCAGGAGCAGACCCAGGAGCTGCGGCTGGCGGAGGGAATGCCGGACATCGGGCGGATCCTGGGCGCCTGGGGGCAGCCGATCCTGCGGGGGAAACAGTGGCAGGCAGACAGCGTCAGCGGCTCCGGCGGCATGATGGTCTGGGTGCTCTATGCCCCGGAGGATGGCAGCCGGGAGCAGGTACTGGAAAGCTGGATCCCCTTCCAGATGCGGTGGGGAATCCCGGAGGATCTGCCTGAGGGAGCTATGCGGATGAGCTGCCGGGTGCGTGCTGTGGATGCCCGCTCTGTCTCCGCCCGGAAGATTCTGATCCGGGCGGGCATGGCGGCGCAGGTGGAGGGCTTTGTGCCCATGACCGCGCAGCTCAGCGGCAGTCCCGGGGAGCTTGAGGGGGTGGAGCTGCTGAAAACCAGCTATCCCGTGCGCCTGACCCGGGAGGCTGGGGAAAAGACTTTCCTGCTGGATGAGGAAGTGACCTTGCCGGAGGGGGCAGGGGAGAAGCTGATTTACTATACCCTGCAGCCGAAGATCACCGACAAAAAGGTGATGTCCGGCAAGGTGGTATTCCGGGGCGCTGGGAATCTTCATGTGCTGTACCGGGGGGAGGATGAGCGCCTGCACAGCTGGGATGCAGAACTGCCCTTTTCCCAGTTTGATGCGCTTTCGGAGGAGCCGGGGACGGATGCCCAGGCGGATCTGGTGCCCTGCGTCACCAGTCTGGAGGTGGAGCCGGGGCAGGACAGGCAGCTGCGGATCAAGTGCGGTCTGGTTTGCCAGTGGCGCATCACCTGCCGGGAGCTGCTGGAAACGGTGGAGGATGCTTACAGCCCCAACCGGACGCTGCAATTGCAGCAGCAGGAGCTGGAGCTGCCTGTGGTGCTGGAGCAGCGGCGGGAGAATCTGTACGGTGAGCAGACCATCCCGGCGCAGGTGGATACCTGCGTGGATCTGAGCTTCCAGGGAGACTATCCCCGGCAGACCCGGGGCGGCGATGGGGCACAGCTGGAAGGCAATGGAGTGATTCAGGCGCTGTACTATGGGGAGGATGGAAGCCTGCAGGGTGCCGCCGCCCGGTGGGAGAGCCGGAAAAAGGTGGATGCCGACCGGGATACGGCGCTGTGGATTACGGCGCAGCCACCGGAAAACCTCTCCGCCGAGCCGGGAGCCGGGGGCACCACGGTGAAGATGGAGCTGCCGGTATCTCTGACCGCCACCGCCCGCCAGCGCTTTCCCATGGTCACGGGATTGGAGCTGGGGGAGGTTCAGCCCCCGGATCTAGAGCGTCCCAGCCTGATCCTGCGCAGAGCGGGGGCAGACCGGCTTTGGGACATTGCCAGGGAAAGCGGCTCCACCGTGGATGCCATTCGCAAGGCCAACCGTCTGGAAGCAGACCCGGAACCGGAGCAAATGCTGCTGATCCCGGTATCGTGAAAGAAGTTCGGCGTGCCCCGGAGAAAGGGGCACGCCGTTTTTCGGGAAAAGCCGCTTTTTTTCTGGCTTTTTTTCCCGGAGTATGGTATACTGCCAGATAGAATATACTAGAAAGCAGGATGCACATGAAAATTCTCCTTTTGTCCGATTCCCACAGCGCCATGAGCTTTATGCGCCGGAGCGTGGAGGCGGTGAAGCCGGATGTGATGATCCATCTGGGGGATTATGCCGACGATGGACAGGCGCTGCATCAGGAGTATCCCCAGATTCCCTTTTATCAGGTGCCCGGCAACTGTGACCGCTACCGCTGGGATCCCCGGGAGCCGGAGATCCTGATGCCCATTATCGGCGGCGTGAAGCTGTATATGACCCATGGCCACCGGCATAGTGTCAAGCTGCATTTGGGGGCGCTGATCCGGGACGCCCGGCAGAGCGGCGCCCAGGCGGCGCTGTACGGCCACACCCATCAGGCGGACTGCCATCAAGAGCCGGACGGACTGTGGGTGGTGAACCCCGGAAGCTGCGGATTCTACGGCGGAAGCGTGGGACTGATGGAGGTGGAGAATGGTCAGATTCGTTCCTGCCGCATCCTGACCCAGGAGGATCTGCTTGCAACAGATCGGTAACTGTGCTATAATAGACAAAATCCCAGACCCGGAGGTCAGACTATGGAAAATACCGAAAACACCGCCCAGGTGCGGGAGAATAAGGAGCTGAGCGGCTTTGCCCGGTTTAAGGCCGCGGTGGGCAAAATCAATTCGGTGATCAACACCATCGGCAAGGTGCTGTTCCGGCTGCGTAAGTTTGTGCTGGCGGCACCGGTGGTGTATTATGCCCTGAAGCTGGCATCCCAGAATATGCAGCAGCTGCCCGAGCAGGTGGGCATTGACTTGCAGTCCACCGGCGAATTTGCCATGACCATCAGCCGGGAGCTGGCGGTGATGGGACCGCTGGGGCTGACGGCGGCATGTCTGCTGCTGATGTTCTGCTCCCGGAAGGCTCTGTACCCCTGGGCCATCAGCGTGTTCACCCTGGCGCTGCCCCTGCTGTTACTGCTGAGCAACGTTTATCCGTCATAATGTCGAAAAAAGGGGAATAAAATTCTTTACGCCTTGTTCAAGATTTCTTCACCAATCGCCATGGGGTATATGGTATACTCTGGGTACAGAAGCGGAGACGGTGAGGAAAGCTGATGCCGCGGCAATCGCTGCGGA
>CAYWZB010000056.1:0-7763 GCA_964462775.1 uncultured Oscillospiraceae bacterium | reverse complement strand
CCTCGCTGACCAGGTACTTGCCGTCGGTGTTCTTCTGGTCAAAGGCGTGGGTGTGCTTTTCGGTGACGGTGATGGTATACAGGACGTTGCCCACCGTAATGGAGGTCTTGCCTGCTGCCTTGCCCACAATGGTCACTGTGGTGCTGCTTTCCGCCTCCACAATGTTCACCCTGTACAGGCTCCACTTGCTGCCGGCATCGGTACCGGCAGTTGCGCCGTCCCAGCCAGTGGCGCAGGTACCCTGGGCAGCACCGTCGTTGAGGTAAGCGCTGCCCTGGCTCAGAGTCCAGTAGCCCTCAGCGTTGTAAGCCACGGCAATGGCCGCAGCTTCCCCGGTCAGGGACGCGTCGTTGTTGGAAATGGTCAGGTACTGGTCTCCCGCCTTCACGGCGTAGGTACCGTTTTCATTCTTGGTCAGCGTCCACAGGGCGTTGTCCGCCAGATTCTCCTTTGCGCCATCCATCAGCAGGCCAGTCATGTGACCTGCCGCCGCGGCAACGGAGGTGGTATCGGTGGTCATGGGTTTGCCGCCACGGTTGTTGACCAGAATGTAGGTACCATCCTCCAGCGTATTGACCGCAGCCTCAGCCAGCGTCTTGCTGGCCTCCACGGTGGAACCGGTGACGGTCACCTCGGCAATCTTCTTGTCCAGCCGGGTCTCATCCACCAGGTGTGCAAAGTTGCCCTTCGTATTCGTAATTTCCTTCGTCTCGCCCACGTTCAGGGAAACCTCCACGGTTTCCTTGGCCGCAGCGCCGGAATCAACGGTAACGCAGTAGGTCTTGGCAGCAGCGCCGTCCTCGGAAACCGTCAGGATCCGCACCACGCCCTCATAGGCGGGCAGGATGGTATACGCCACATTGTTTTCGGCAGTGACGGCGACCTGGGTGCCGGAAGCCAGGTAATTCAGCGTATCCGCGGTGAAGCCCTCCACAGCCTTGCCGTCCACGGTGATGCCGGTCAGGTCAGCGGTGGTATTGCGTACCAGCAGGGTCGCATAGGAGATAACCTCTGCCTCGTACAGACCCACGCACTTACCATTGCTGGTACCGCCCTGCTGGGTAAAGGTGATCCGTAGAGCCACGGGAGAAACCACCTGGTCAAAGGTATACTGAAAAGCCGCGCCGGCGCTGACCGTTGCGTCCAGTGCGCTTTCGGTCGCTCCCACGGTTTCAAAGTCCACGCCGTTCAAAGAGTGCTCAAACACCACAGACGCAGGCTTGGCGCAGGAGTTATCATAGCGGTAATACAGATTCACTCCACCAATGCCGTGGGCAGTATCCCAGTTCATGGTGATGGAGGCGGACGCATCCTGGTAACGGTTGTTCCAGTTCGTCCAGCGGCCGGAGGTTGTCTCGCCGGGGTTGGTGACTTCATCGATGATGGCGTTCAGGTTGTCAGACTGCTTCCCCTCGGGAACACTTTGCTCCAGAGAAGCTGCCTTGGGCGCAATGTTGGTGCGCTCGCCCTGGACACCCTCCGCTGCCCGGACGGTGCAGACGACATCCATAGTCTCTCTGCCCAGAATGGTTGCCTTGCCCTTCACGCTCAGCACATCGCCCACATTGGCCAGCTTGGACAGATCTGTCTGCTCCCACTTCACCGGGAACTCCCCGGCCAGGGTGCCGTCAGGCATCACGCCGGAAACGGAGGCAGGCATAGTCGGCTCCTGTCCAGCCAGGGTGGCAGCGGACACGTTCCGCACAGCAATCACATTGGGGATCACGTGCAGACGGGCGGTGACGGTGATGGGCTCCAGACCAACAAAGGTCAACTGACCCTTCAGCAAGTAGTCACCCGCGGTGGTGTACACATCCTCGGAGATCTCCTCCCAGACGATGGTGCCGCTGAGCGCGGTGCCGTCGAACATGGCGCCGGAGGCGGTGGTTTCCAGAGTGGGCTTCACGCCGGCATGGACGCTGTAGTCACGCACCATGGTGTAGGTAGCCAGACCGGTTTCTTCCTTGCCGTCATCCAGCTCCGCAGCGTTCACCGTAACGGTACCGCCGGTCAGGCCGTCAGCGGAAACGTCAACCCGGATGGTTCCACCCTCCTCGGTGGTGCGGACAATGGCCAGAGCCTTGCCGGCATAGGCCTTGATCTGTGCGGTGGTATCGCCGGTTCTGGCGGACTTGCTCTGGAACTTGGCGATGCTGTTCTGGTCGCCGTTGTCCACGCCCACAATCACGCCGGGGCCGTCCACGGAGAACGAGATGGTATTGTCGGCAGTGGTGTCCAGATTGCCCTCAGCATCGGTGACATCCACTTCCACGTAAATCAGGCTGACGCTGTCCGCATCGGCACTGGTGCGGTTCTGGGAGATCACCAGCTTGGAAAGCTCGCCGGGGGTGGAAACGGTGTTATTTCCGCTGTTGCCCGTCAGAGCGATCTCGGTGGTGCCGTCCTCCTGGAAGGCCTTGGCGGAAATGGTTCCGGCCTCGTAGGCCACATCGAACACAGCGTACAGGCTGTCCGCACCGGAGCCGGATTTGGTGGTGCAAACGCCGTCATTGTTGCTGACGGTAGTATAGGTGTAGTAGGTATGACCGGCGGGGGTGGTATTGCTCTTGCGGGTCGCAGTGCCGATCAGCTCGCCATTGCGGTACAGCTTGACCACGGGAGCGTTGGAGTAGACCCAGACCGGAGTCTTACCGCCGGTGGTCATCATATTGTCGGGATCCCAGGCCGTGACCAGATGCAGCGTGGTGGTATCCTTGTTCCACTGGCTGCGGTAGAGATAATAGGTATCCTTCTCAAAGCCGGTGGTTTCCACAATGCCGAAGTAGGAGCTGTTGGTGGGGAAGCTGCCGTCGCCGTCATAGGGGTCGTTCCAGGGCGTGGGCTCACCGATGTAGTCAAAGCCCGTCCAGACAAACTCACCCGCCACAGCGTCGTGGGTATAGGTATCGTAAATGGAGTCATGGGCAGTTGCACCCCAACCGACACGGGAGGTGTCATAAGAGGTCAGATGCTTCTTGCCATCGGAATCGCCGTTATTATTCTGATTCTTGTACTGGCCGCGGCTGTTGGTGGCAGAAGCAGTTTCGGAAGCAATGATGCAGCCGTAGTTGCCACCATAGCCGGAAACCAGAGAGTTTGCATCCTTCTTGCCCAGATGATAGTTAAAGCCAGCCACGCCGCCTGCGCTGGTAATGGTATTGATGACCCGAACCAGTGTAGCGTTGCCGCCGCGGGTATTATCACCGATGGTAATGATCCGGGTGCCGTCTACGCCATTGACCCACTGAATGTACTCTCCGCAGTAAGTGACGAAGTTCTCCATGGTAGAACCGCCCTCCTGGATCTCGTTGCCATAGGACCAGGCAAAGATACAGGCGGCGTTGCGGTCGCGCTTGACGATGGACTTGACGGAATACTCAGAGCAGAGCATTCCTTCCGTAGCGCCGTACAGCTTGGTATCCACTTTTCTCTCGAAGTAGCCGGCGAAGTCATTGTAGTTGCTGTTCTTGGAAGAAGTCAGGCCGTCGAAGCTCTCCTCGATCACCAGCAGACCCAGCTCGTTACAGGCAGCAATCAGCTCCCGGGAGGCGGGGTTGTGGGTGGTGCGGATGGCATTACAGCCCATGTCCTTCATAATGGACATCTGACGATAGATGGCATCGTAGTAAGCGGCGGAACCGGCAGCGCCCTGATCGTGGTGCATACACACGCCGTTGAGCTTCAGGTTCTGACCGTTCAGGGCAAAGCCGCTGGAGGAGAAGGTGAACCAGCGGAAGCCGAACTCACTTTCGTAGGTATCCACCACCTGTCCGCCCACCAGGATCTCGGTGGTGACCGTGTAGAGGTTGGGGCTGTCCACGGACCACAGCTTCCGGTTGGAAACTTCGGTGCTTCCGGTTGCGGTGGCGACGGAGCCTGCGGGAACGGTGACATTACTCTCCCCGGTGGCCAGTGCGGTGCCGCTGCCCTTGGCGTAGACGGTGTTCTTGACGGTGGCAGTCACTTCCTCCTGACTGTCATTGACCACATCCACAGCCACGCTGACGGTGCCGCCGCCCTCCTGCACATCCGGGGTAGTGATCTTGGTGCCGTTCAAGTCCACATGGACAGGATCCGTCACCAGCAGCGTCACATCCCGGTAGATGCCGGAGCCGGAATACCAGCGGGAGGAGGGGAAATTGTTCACAGCCTTGACGGCAATGACGTTCTCCGTAGCGCCGTCACAGACCAGATAGTCGGTGATGTCCATGGCAAAGCTGCTGTAGCCATAGTGATGCTCACCGGCGAACTGACCGTTGACATACACATAAGCGTGCATATACACACCGTCAAAGTTCAGCAGAATGGACTGCCCCTCTGCCTTGGTGGGCATGACGAAGGTCTTGCGGTACCAGCCGGTGCCGCCGGGCAGATAGCCGGATTCCCCCTCCGCGTTGACGGTGGTAAATTCCTGGATAATGCTGAAATCGTGGGGCAGATTCACGGAATCCCAACCGGAATCATTGAAGTTCTGGTTCTTTGCGGCGCTGTTGTCCCCCAGAAAGAACTTCCAGTCCTTGTTGAAATTGTTCTCCCGTTCCAAAGTGATTCCGCCGTTGGCCTGAACCACAGTGGCTTCCCCCTTGACCGTTTCGCCTTCGGCGGCGAAAACGCCCATGGGCAGCATGGACAGCATCATTGCCAGAACCAGCAGCAATGCCATCGTGCTGTGCAGCTTGTTGTGCTTACTCATAGTGACTCTCCTTTTCATGTTCCCCGGAAAATGTCCCCGGTACGTTGACATTCGACACCCTCAGAAGCACGCCCGGTTCAAAAAGGCACACTTCTCCCCTTTTGCCAACATTTAGTATATAATACACTATTATCGGGGAATATGCAACCCGTATTTTGTTTTTCCTGCCAAATGCCAGTCAAACTCTGTCCGTCAGCAGCAATTCCGGCGTTTTTCTCTGAAAAACACAAACAGCGCCGGAGGCTTTCCATTCCAGTGGAAAACCTCCGGCGCAAAATGGCCTGATGAAATTCAAATTTCCTGACGCCCTTCCAGTGCCCGGGACAGGGTCACCTCGTCGGCATATTCCAGCTGGCTGCCCACAGGCACGCCGTAAGCCAGACGGGTCACCTTGACCTCCATGGGTCGCAAAAGGCGGGAGATGTACATGGCGGTGGCTTCGCCCTCAGTATCGGGGTTGGTGGCCATGATGACCTCCTTCACATTCCCCTGCCCCACCCGAAGCAGCAGCTCCTTCACCCGGATATCATCCTGGGTGATGTGGTTCAGCGGGGAAATCACGCCATGGAGTACATGGTAAAGCCCCCGGAACTCCCGGGAACGCTCCATGGCAATCACATCCTTCGGCTCGGCTACCACGCAGATCACGCTTTCGTCCCGGCTGGGGTCATCACAGATGGGGCAAAGCTCCCGATCCGTCAGATTCTGGCACCGGGGGCAAGTGTGCACCTGCCTCTTCGCTTCCAAAATGGCGGTGGCAAATTCCTCCGCATCCTCCAACGGCAGGCTCAGCACATGGAAGGCCAGCCGCTGGGCCGTCTTGCCGCCGATGCCCGGCAGGCGGGCAAACTGATCCGCCAGATTTTGCAAAGCCGCGGGAAAAAACTGCATCGCAAGCGTCCTTTCCTTAGAACAGGCCGCCCAGATTCAGGCCGCCGGTGAGCCGGGACATATTGTTGGAAGCCTCTGCATCGGCAGAGCGGGTGGCTTCGTTGACCGCAGCCATGACCATATCCTGCAGCATTTCCACGTCGTCGGGATCCACGGCCTCGGGATTGATCTTCAGCTCCACCAGCTCGTGCTTGCCGTTGACAGTGGCGCTGACCATGCCGCCGCCGGCGTTGGCGGTGAAGGTCTTGTTCTCCTGCTCCTCCTGCATACGCAGCATCTCCTGCTGCATCTTCTGTGCCTGCTTCATCATAGCAGCCTGATTCATACCACCGGGCATACCCCGGAATCCACCTTTTGCCATAATTGATTCTCCTTACAAATTATTCTTTGATTTTCACAATATCCGAATGCTGACGGCCAAAGTCCATCAGCTGATCCAGTCTGGGATTCCCCTTGGGAACCACGTTCATATCCAGCACCACTGCCCTGACCGGGCGTTCCAGAAGGGTGCTGGCCTTCCGGGATACGACCTCCAGAAGCTCTGGCTTGTCCACCATTTTTGCCGCAAAGGCATTATTACAGCGCAGCTCCAGGGTGTTCCCCACCACCGCGCCCTGAATGGGGGCATTGGGGGTCGCCACAAAGAAGCCGGTGACCGGGGGCTTCAGTTCCTGACGGATGGCACCGCACAGATCTGACCAGAAGCCCATGGGTGCCTGGCTGGGTGCCGGGCGGTAGTCCTCTTCGGGAGGCGGCGGAGGAGCATCCAAATCGTCGGGCATCGGTGGACGTTCCTCGTCCACCACATCCTCCGGGATCTCTTGCTTGGGGGAAGCCTGAGCTTTCAGGGTGATTTCCCCATTTTTCAGCATTTCCTCCACCCTAGTCAGCCGGGCATTCAGCGCCTTGGCATCCAGACTCAGCTCCGGGCGGCACAGTTCCAGAATGCACAGCTCCGCATCCATCCGGCGGCTGGCACTGCGTGTAAAGCCGTTCAGCGTCCGCTGGATCAGATCCATCATTCTTACCAGCTCGCCGCTGGAAAAGGCCTGCGCCAGTTCTTTGGTCTCTTTGTCGGAAGCCACACCGGACAGCATGGTGATCCCGGCGCCGCCGGCGGTTTTCAGGATCAGCAGATCCCGCACCATGCAGGCCATTTCGTCCAGCATGGCGCTTAAATCCTTGCCCTCAGTATACAGCCGGTTGAACAGTCCCAGAGCGCTTTTGGTATCGTGGGCAGCGATGTAGCCCATCAGTTCGCCGCAGGTTCGCTCGCCGGCAATGCCTAAGCAAGCGTAAACACCCTCGGCGGTCAGCTCCCCCGTGGTGGCGGAAGCGCACTGATCCAGCAGACTCAGGCCATCACGCATGGCACCGTCCGCCAGCCGTGCCAGCACCCGGGCCGCATCGGCATCCAGGTCAATGCTTTCCTGATACGCCACATACTGCAGCCGGGCGGCGATGTCCTCCTGGGAAATCCGCCGGAAGGAAAACCGCTGGCACCGGGACAAAATGGTAGCCGGAACCTTGTGCAGCTCCGTCGTTGCCAGAATAAACAGCAGATGCTCCGGCGGCTCTTCAATGATCTTCAGCAGGGCATTGAAGGCAGAAATGGACAGCATATGCACCTCGTCGATGATATACACACGCATCTTCACCTGAGACGGGGAATAGATTGCGTCGTCCCGGAGATCCCGGACGTTGTCCACGCCGTTGTTGGAGGCGGCATCAATTTCCAGCACATCCATGCAGGAGCCGGAATCGATGGCCTTACAGGCCTCGCAGCAGTTGCAGGGGTTGCCGTCCTGCGGGTTCAGGCAGTTGACCGCCTTGGCCAGCACCTTGCTGCAGGTGGTCTTGCCGGTGCCCCGGGTTCCGGTGAGCAGATAGGCATGGCTGAGCTTGCCGGTGACAATCTGATTTTTCAGCGTCTGGGTCACCGCCTGCTGTCCCACCACATCGTCAAAGGTCTGAGGGCGGTATTTTCGATATAACGCCTGATACATTCCACTCACCTCCCCTTTCCGGAAACAGAATAAAAAGCCGGCTCATAACAAGATCGCACACCCACATTTGAACAAATCAAACACCCGGAAGCAGCGCAGTTAGCTCAAGCACGGCAAACCCGCGGCACACGGGAAGATCCGCTTAATGCTGCTTGGTTCCCCACCTGACATGG
>CAYWZB010000055.1:0-7846 GCA_964462775.1 uncultured Oscillospiraceae bacterium | reverse complement strand
ATGCTGATACCGTTGATCAAATATTGAAGAAAACCCATTTTCTTCCCTCTCTTTCTTATCAGATATCGGTCCGAAACCGAAAGTGCACAAGCGGGACAGGGTTGCCCCTGCCCTGCTTGTCCTTGTTATGGATCATTCCACGCCTACATAGGCGCCGTTTTCAATCTTAACTGCCATGGGCATCTTGGAAACCGCACCGTCGGTGCCCCAGGTCATGCCCTGACCGGTGATGCCGTCAAAGGTCATGGAGGTGAACTGGGCAATCATCTTCTCGCAAATCTCCTCGTGGCTCATGTCACCGGTGACACCGGCAGCGGTGCAGGCCTGAGCGATGGCGTAAGCAACATCGTAGGAGTCAGCGGCGAACTGGTTGGGAGCGATGCCGAACTTCTCGGTGTAATTCTTGACGAAGGACTGAACCTTCTCGTCGGAGGAGGTGGCATCGAAGGGGGTCAGAAGCATAACGCCTTCTGCCAGGGTGGTATCAAAGCCCTCGGTGTTCAGGATACCGTCCAAGCCATCGCAGCCGAAGAACTTGACATCGTAGCCGATCTTATCGGCACAGGTCAGAACCTGAGCAGCTTCCACAGCGTAGATGGGCAGGAACACCAGATCCGCGCCGGCTTCCTTGCACTTGGTCACCTGAGTGGTCAGGTCGGCCTTGTTGTCGGCGGTGAAGGCTTCCTCAGCCACCACTTCCAGACCCTTCACACCAGCCTCTTCCATGAACTTGGTGTAGATGCCCACGGAGTAGGGGTTGGAGGAATCGTAGATCACGCCGACCTTGGTAGCCAGAGCGTGGTCAGCAATGAAGTCTGCGGAGCCGACGCCCTGGTTGGGGTCGGTGAAGCAAATCTGGAAGATGCCGTCACCGGCGGTGATGACGGAAGCGTCGGAGGCGGAGGGGGTCAGCATGAACACGCCATCAGCGGTGCACTCGGCGGCAGCAGCTGCTGCGGAGCCGGAGGTGGTGGGGCCGGCCATGATCTGCATACCCCAGTCCATCAGAGCGTTGTAGGCATTGACAGCCATTTCGCTGTCGGCCTCGTCGTCCTCGCTGCGAACCTCGAACTGCAGGCCGCCCTGGGCGTTGATCTCGTCAAAAGCCAGCTTCAGGCCATATTCCACAGCCTTGCCGTAAACGGCGTAGTCATTGGTCAGAGGGCCGGAGGAGCCGACCTTAATGACGGCACCGGTGGAGACATCGGTCTTGTTCTCACCGGCGGAGACGTTGGTCTGAGTCTCAGCGGCAGGGGCATCGGAAGCGGAGGAACCGCAACCTGCGAACATGGCGGCTACCATTACGACAGCCATAAGCATTGCGACAAACTTTTTCATAATACTGTACTCCTTTTCTCTTAACGAATACATGGAATTAAAAAAGACGGTTACGTTTTTCCGTAACCGTCCTTTTCACAAGATCAAGACCTGGTTACGGGGCTGTACGCAGAATCAGAGCGCAAATACCACAGACAGCCAGCAGTAGCTCGATGGCCGCCAGAACCAGGCTAATTCGCCGGGAGGCATCAAAGGATGAATAACAGCAAGCAGTATGTACGTCAGTGAACATCATTTGTACCCCCTTTGTGAATATGCACACATTGTACCTCTATCATGGACATTTGTCAACAAGAAAAACACCACAGAATCAACCGTGGTGTTTTTTGAATTTTTATGCAATTTTCACAAAGTCTTATCCTTCAGCATCCATCACCTGCTTGCAGGCAGCCAGCACCTTGCTCAGCACCGGCACGCAGGTGGCGCTGCCGTAGCCGCCGTTTTCCACAATGACGATGAAGGCCAGAGGATATTCCTCGTTATCCACAAATCCTGCGAACATGGCGTTGGAGGTTTTGTCCCCGCCCAGCTGGCTGGTGCCGGACTTGGCGCAGACATTCAGCCCCGGGAAGTTGCCGTCGCCGTAAATGGTCTGCACATTGTTCCGCAGGTAGCTTTTCACCAGCTGCGCTGTCTCCCTGGACATGATCCGGTCGGTTTTGACGGCCTTGGCCTGATAGGTCTGCTCCTGGCCGGAATAGACCTGCCGCATAATATGCGGCTCCACCCCCACTCCGTCTCCGGCGATGGTGCCCATGAAGGTCATAAACCGGGCAGGGTTGATCAGATCCGTGTGCTGACCGATGCAGCTCCAGGCGAAGGATACGCTGCCCGCCTGGGAAATGTCATAATTGCCCGCCGCCGTAGTTACGCCGTCAAAGCTCAGCTTATCCGTCACATGAAACTGGGCAACGTACTTTTCCATGTTCTTTCTGCCCACCAGCTCAGCAATCTGGGCAAAGGCGCAGTTGCAGGAGTGGGACAGGGCGGTTTGCAGGGTCAGTGTGCCGTGCGCCCGTTCGCAGGTCACCTTTTCCTCACCATTGCCGTAGGCAGCGTAGCAGGTAAAGGTCTTGTCCAGAATGTCCGGCACGCATTCCAGCGCCGCGGCGGTGGTGACCACCTTGTAAATGGAGCCGGGAGTGTAAGTGGATTGGAGGAAGCGGTTCAGGTACACGCCCTCGTATTTGCCCGTGGTGTCCCCGGCAATGTCCGGCACGTTGTCCGGGTCAAAGGTGGGAGTGGTCAAAGCGCAGAGGATCTCGCCGGTTTTGTAATTGTACACGCCCACCACGCCGTTGCGCCCGGCCATGGCATCGTAGGCAGCGTTCTGCACCGTGGCGGACAGGGTCAGCTGGGCGCTGCCCCCCTCCCCGGAGGCGCTGTAGATGCCATTGACCAGGTCGAAGCCTGCCATGGCACCGCCGTAGCCGGAGACTGCCGAGGCCTTGATGAAGCCGTTGCGGTCCCCCAGCCAATGCAGGGTGGACTTCCGGGTGGTCCGGTTTTCGGAATAGCTGCGCTGATCGCCAATGTCCAGCAGTACCTGACCGCTGCGGTCCGTCACCGTGCCAAAGCCGATGTTGGTGCCGTTATAGATGTGGGCAGAGCCGGTGGCAACGATCCAGTCCCCGGCCTTGGTGGTGTACTCCCAGAGGAAAAAGGCCATGCCCCCCAGCAGCACGCCTATGAACAGACCCATCAGCCAGGTTCGTTTGGTCACGCGGTTCATTTCACCGCCTCCTTTTTGCTTAAGCGCACGGCAAAGCTGGCGTTCTGCCGGGTGTCCCCGGCCTTGACAAATGCCAGCAGTCCCCATGCGCCGATCATACTGGTGCCGCCGTTGGACAAAAACGGGAAGGTCACACCGGTAAAGGGCAGAATATCCAGAGTGCCCAGACAGTTCAAAATGGTCTGGATTATCAGAATACTGGCCGCCGTGCAGGCACCGATGGAATAGAAGCTGCTGCGGGCGACCCGGGCGGTACGGATGGTGAAGAATCCGTAGACCACAACGCACAGCACCATCATCACCGCCAGAATCAGACCCCATTCCTCAGAAATGGTGGCAAAGGCGATATCCGAATCCGCCGCGAACACATGCTGCAGCCAGCCGTTGCCGGCACCCAGTCCGAACAGGCCGCCGGCGGCAATGCAGGTCAGCGCCTGCACCTGCTGATAGCCGGCATTGTTGGGATCCTCCCACACATGCCGCCAGGTGGCGAAGCGCTGGAGGGCGTGGGGGGCGATTTTCAGCGCAATGACACCGGCAAAAACCAGCGCCGTAATGGCCAGCGCCACGGTGCCCATGCTGCCCGAACGCAGATAGGCGATCACCAGGAAGGCGCAGAAGAAAATCAGCGCCGTGCCGAAGTCATTCATCAGTGCCAGCAGACCGCAGATCAGCACGGAATAGGCAATGAACAGGATCAGGTTCCGCTTGTTCATAATCCGATCCATGGTGGAGGCTCCGGCAAAGACGAAGCAGACCTTGCTCAGCTCCGACGGCTGCAAAGACACGCCGCCGATGATGATCCAGTTCTTCGCACCGTAAAACTCCGTGCCGATGGCCAGGGTGATGACCAGAAATCCCACGCCTGCCACGGTGGCAAGATACCGCACCGCCTTCGCCCGCTCCAGATCCCGCAGCGACCAGCCCAGAATCAGGAAAATCACCACGCCGATAATCATGGCAGCCAGCTGCTTCACCGCTTCCCCGGGATTGACGGTGGCAATGGCCGCCATGCCCATGGTGCACAGGAAAAACGCCATGGTCTCCACCTCGAAGGATTTCCGGTGGATCAGGCAATAGAAAATGTACAGTCCCCACTGGCACAGGGCGATACCGGCAAAGCCCTGCACCATGGGCAGTGCCTCCTCCTGGGCGCTGTTCAGCAAAAAGCCCAGCAGCATCAGGCACTGCAGCACCGTCAGCAGCAGAAGATTTGCCACACTGTCCCAGCCGCTGGCGGCCTTGGTACGCAGCTGTGCCTGCCGTGCCTCCTGCCGCTGGGTAATGGGCTGCAGCTGCATTTCGATGCCGCCGATGTTGATTCGATCCCGGTCGTTCAGGGCACAGATCTGCACCGCCCGACCATTGACAAAGGTGCCGCCCTTGGAGCCGGCATCGGAAATCGTCCAGCTGCCGTCGTCATACCGGGTCAGCACCGCGTGATTGCGGGAAACTGTGGGAAAATTGATGGTCACATCGCTGGAACGGCTGCGGCCGATCACCGTCTCCCAGTGGGTAATGGGGATCTGGGTGCCGTCGGTCATGTTCAGCCACGCCCAGATCTCCGGCTCCCGCCGGAAGGTCAGCAGCGGCAGCGCGCAGCGAAGCAGCAGGATTCCTGCCAGCACCGGCGCCAAAATACGCAGCAGCCCCGTATAATCCCGTGCGATCCACTCCCGCGCCAGGATCAGGTTACTGAGGATCTCTTCCATACCCTCACCGTCCTTTCCAAGCCCTGAAAAAGGGCATGATTTTCTGAGTATACTTTTGCACAACTTGACCTGGATGTCAAATTAACATTTCATTAACACCCCTGCAGCTGCCGCAACAGGGCAATTTCCCGGGCATAGCCGGGCAGCTCGTTGGGGGTCTCCAGAATCATGGGCTTGTCCCGAAGCACCGGGTGGTTGACGATGGCCCGGAAGGTTTCCAGCCCCAGAGAGCCTTGCCCCAGCAGCTCGTGGCGATCCTTGTGGCTGGCGAAGGGATTCTTGCTGTCATTCAAGTGCAGCGCCCGGAGCCTGTCCAGACCGATGACCCGGTCAAATTCCCCCAGCACCCCGTCCAGATCCCGGACGATATCATAGCCGCCGTCATAAACGTGGCAGGTATCCAGGCAGACACCCACCCGGTCACTGCCCACGGCATCGAGGATTGCCTTCAGTTCCTCAAACCGGCCGCCGATCTCGCTGCCCTTGCCTGCCATGGTTTCCAGCAGCACCGTCACCGGGTAGTCGTGGCGCAGCGCCTTTTTCAGCGCCTGGGCGATCTGGTCAATGCCAGCCTCCACCCCCTGCCCCACATGGCTGCCGGGATGGAAATTGTAAAAATTGCCGGGAAGCGCCGCCATCCGCCGCAGGTCATCCTCCAGGATTTCCCCGGCAAAGGCTCTGGCTTCGGCGTCTCTGGTGCACAGGTTCATGGTATACGCGCCGTGGGCGACCAGAGTGCCGAAGCCCTCCGTCTGCAGCAGCTGCACCGCCCGGGCGGCATCCGCCGGATCCTCCGCCTTTGCCCGGCTGCCCCGGGGATTGCGGGTGAAGAAGGCAAAGGTATTCGCTCCAATGGAGCAGGCGGTTTCCACCATAGCCGTGCTGCCGCCGCTGGCAGACAAATGACATCCAAAATATCCCATAATACACACTCCTTTTGGGGAATTATAGCACAGGAGCAGGCAAAATGCAAATTCTCTCTTCCCGCAGCCGCCGTGACGTGGTATAATGGAAGAAAAAGGAGGGAGCTGTATGCCCAAATCCGACAATCAGAAGGGGAAGATCCTCTACATTCTGGAATATCTCCACCGCCGCTCTGACCGGGAGCACCCCGTCACCGCCCTGCAGCTGGCGCAAATGCTGGAAGATCGCTACGGCATCCGCTGTGACCGAAAAACCGTCCTTTCCGACATCCACACCTTGCAGGAGGCTGGGGCGGACATCATCGCCCTGCCGGGGCGAAATGGCGGATATTATCTGGCCAGCCGGGATTTTGAGCTGCCGGAGCTGAAGCTGCTGCTGGGGGCTGTCCAGTCCAGCCGGTTCCTCACCGAGAAAAAGTCCCGGGAGCTGATCCGAAAGCTCACGGGACTGTGCAGCGAATATGATGCTCAGGTGCTTCTGGGGCGGGATATGCTGGTATCCGGCCGGGTCAAAAGCATGAACGAAACCATTTACTATAATGTGGATGCCATCCAGGAGGCCATCGCCGCCAATCGGCAGATCCGCTTCCGCTACTTCGACTGGGATTTGACCCGGCAGCGGGTTTACCGGAACCGGGACTACAGCGCCAGCCCCTACAGCCTGTGCCAGAATGACGAAAACTGCTATCTGCTGGCGCTTTCACCCCGGCATGGCATCACCGCCTACCGGGTCGATCGCATGGCGGACATCGCTCTGCTGGACGATGCCCGGCTCCCTTGCCCGGAGCTGACCGGCGCTGCTCTGACCGCCCACGCCGGGCGGCTGTTTCAGATGTACGCCGGCGAAACGAAGGAGGTCAAGCTCCGCTTCCACCGCCGTCTGGTCAACGCCGTCATCGACCGCTTCGGCAGAGAGGTTCTGCTGATTCCCGACGGGGAGGAGCATTTTGTCTGCACCGTGCAGGTGGCTGTGTCGCCCATGTTCCTCAGTTGGGTCATCGGCTTTGGGGATCAGGCGAAAATCCTCCATCCCCAAAGCGTCATCGAAAGCTGTCAGGCTCTGTGCCGGCAGGCGCTGGAGCAGTATTCCTCAGACTAAGGCAAAGGAATCAAATACATTGCTCCAAACCACCTGGGTGTTCTCCGTATCCTCCGCCGGGCGCAGCACGCACAGGCAGTAGTGATAGCTCCCGTCGTCCAAAATCGCCGCCCGTCCCAGCAGATCCCCGGCTTCCCCGGCGGCTGCCCAGACAAAGTCATAGCGTTTGGCACCGTCCTGGGTGGTTTCCAGAATGGTCAGCTTCTCCCTGTCGCAACCGGACAGACTGCGGACTGTGGCTTCCAGATCTCCGCCGGACAGGGTCTCCACCAATATCTGATAATCCTCGCAGAAATAGATCTGCTCGCTGTCGCTCACCAGCACCGGGGCTACCGCATTATCCGGCAAGTCCACCGTGATCTGCCGGGGCTGTGCCATGGCAGAGAGCACCACCTCGTCGGAGATTGTCTCCACCGCCGCCGGCTGGGCACACCCCGTCAGCAGCAGGCACAGCGCCGCCGCCATCCAAAATCGTTTCAAACCCATCCCTCCCGAAAGGAAAATGTATGAAGTATTTGCTGATCTACCTCCTTATTATCAATGCGCTGGGCTTTGTGCTTATGACCGCGGACAAGCACCGGGCAAAAAATCACCTGTGGCGGATTCCCGAGCGGGTGCTCCTGCTGACCGCTGCCGCCGGAGGAAGTGCGGGCTGCCTTGCCGGGATGTACACCGCCCATCACAAGACCCGAAAGCCAAAATTCTCCCTGGGCGTGCCCGCTCTGCTGGCGCTGCATATCGCTCTGGGTGCATGGCTTGTCATGGGATAAAAACGCCGGTTTCCCGGCTCCCCCTCTGGGAGAGCTGTCATGCGATAGCATGACTGAGAGGGCTTATCAAACATTTTCACCGCAAATATCCAGCTTTTCTGGATTTTTTAAAACAAAACCCTCTCCGTCACGGCATTCGCCGTGCCACCTCTCCCAAAGTAAGAGGCAAGAGGCCTTATTAACAGGCAAAAAGCACAGACCTTTTCAGGGTCTGTGCTCAGGCTGTCGAAAAACTTCATTTCTTGGCTCCCCCTCTGGGGGAGCTGTCATGC
>CAYWZB010000054.1:0-7947 GCA_964462775.1 uncultured Oscillospiraceae bacterium | reverse complement strand
TGATAATGATGATTCTAAACCGTAAAACTGTTGTCCCTAACGACAATCACTCATGTCTGGGAGTCCGATTTTGCAGGACGGGAAGATTGTTGGTGCGGTGACACATGTGCTGGTGAGTGACCCGACAAGAGGGTATGGGATTTTTATTGAAAATATGCTGGATGTGGCATCATAATAGTGATGATATTCTACCGATATTCGACACTGCGAGACTTGCCTCGCAGTGTTTTTGGATATATAATGAAATTGTAAGAAAAAGGGGGTGCCTCATGAATGATTACAATTTTGGCAATAAGATTATGGCGTTAAGAACACAGCTTAACCTGTCTCAGGCCGAATTAGCGGAGTTGGTTGGCGTGACGAATAAAGCTGTCTCGAAATGGGAAACAGGAAAATCGAAACGAACAACGAATACAATCAGGAAACTGGCATCGCTTTTTAAGATTGATATTAACGAGCTCCTGTTGATGAGGGACGAGGAAAAAAACAGCAGATTTCAAAGATTGTCATAACGGGAGGCCCTTGCGCCGGCAAATCCACCGCTATGAGTTGGGTGCAGAATGCATTTGCTCAAATGGGATACACTGTCCTATTTGTTCCTGAGACGGCGACCGAACTGATCACCGGTGGTGTTGCACCGTGGACTTGCGGTACAAACGCAGAGTACCAAAAATGCCAGTTAAAGCTGCAGATTGAAAAAGAGAATATTTTTGAGCAGGCGGCTCGCACCATGGCGGTCGACAAAGTGCTCATTGTTTGTGATCGTGGAACCATTGATAACAAAGCATATATGGATGATATCGAATTTGCAGAAGCATTACAGTTTGTTGCTTCCAACGAGGTTGAACTTCGGGATCAATACGATGCGGTGTTTCATTTGGTTAGCGCAGCAAAAGGCGCAGAGGAGTTTTATACAACTGCAAACAACACGGCCAGAACGGAAACCGTTGAAGAAGCTGCGGCATTGGATGATAGACTGATTTCGGCTTGGACAGGTCATCCTCATCTGCGCATCATTGATAACTCATTGACCTTTGAAGATAAGATGAAAAAAACTGATTGCGGAGATTGCTTCCTTTCTGGGGGAACCTGAACCGTATGAAATTGAGCGTAAATATCTGATCGAATATCCGGATATCAAATGGCTTGAGAATAATCCTTCCTGCCAACGTATAGAGATTATTCAGACATATCTTAACAGTGCTGCGGGAGAAGAAGTTCGCATTCGCCAGCGTGGTGAAGATGGAAACTATGTCTACTTCCAAACAATCAAGAGGAAAGTGACTGATGTGAAGCGTGTTGAAATTGAACGGCGATTATCACAAGCAGAGTAAATGAATACCAAAAACAGGCAAAAAGAACGACTGACAAAATTAAACAAAATAGCGATACATCAAATGTCTATATTGGAAGAACAAAATTTAAAGATTTTAAAATAGTATAATTAAAATACTAAAAAATGTTGTCCTTAATGACAATCACTCATGTCTGGAAGTCCAATTTTGCAGGATGGGAAGATTGTTGGTGCGGTAACGCATGTTTTAGTGAATAACCCCACCGGCTGGGGCGGAGCTGGGGTCGTGCATATCTCTGCCGGGAATTATTTCACCAGCGTCAGCATAGACACCGCAAATGCCCCCGGAGCGGTTTGCGGCCGCTTCGGGGGCTTGATTGCTATCAGGGCTTTTTACGGAACAGGCGGTTGGCTGCCAGACTGATCAGCAGCAGGCTTGCGGCTACCCAGAGCCAGCCGTAGCCTTCGCTGTACAAGGGCAGGAGCCGGGCGAGCAGCTGGGGCAGACCGGCGGTGTCCATGGCGTAGATCACGCTGATGACCGCGGTGCCGCCCACCATCCTGGGATAGACATAGGGGTTGTTCTGCCACAGCCGGTGGGTCAGACCCAGCAGGATCAGCACAATGGAAACCGGATAAATGGCATTGAGTACAGGCACGGAAATGCTGAGGATGGTGTTCAGCCCCAGGTTGCACACCAGGAAGGAAAAGCCGGTGATTACAAACACCCACTGCCGGTAGGAGAGCTTCCGGAACAGCGTGGAAAAGTACAGGGAAATGGAATTGATGAGTCCCACGCAGGTGGTCAGGCAGGCCAGGGTGAAGATGGCTGCCAACAGCACCGCGCCGGGAGCGCCAAAAACCTGATAGACGATGGCACGAAGGGTCTGGGCACCATTGTCCGGCAGGGCATAGACCCCGGAGGAGCACATACCCATATAGGACAGCATGGCATACACCAGCGCCAGAATCGTACCGGCGCACACACCGGCCAGCACCGTATGGCGCATGATGTCCTTCTTCTGGGTCAGACCGAAGGAACCGAGGGTGGTGGCGATCACCAGACCGAAGTTCAGGGCGGCGATGGTGTCCATGGTGTTGTAGCCCTCGGTGAAGCCCTTTAGGAAGGGGTTGGCGGCATAGGAAACTTGGGGAGCGGCCACCTTCACTTCACCCCGGAACAGGAAGCTGACGAAGAGAAACACCAACAGGATCAGCAGGGAGGGGGTCAGATAGTGGCCGATTCGATCCACCAGCTTGCTGGGGGTCAGGCACAGCCACAGGGCGATGGTAAAGAAAACCAGAGAATAGACCGCCATCCACAGGGCACTGTTGCTTCCCGCGGGCAGGTAGGGGGCAAAGGCCATTTCAAAGGGCACGGAGGCGGCACGGGGAATGCCCAGACCGGGACCGATGGACAGATAGATCAGCACGGTAAAGACAATGCCGAAGCGCTTGCCCACCAGCTGCCCCAGCCGATCCAGCCCATCGAACCGGGCAACCACCACCACGCCAAGGATGGGAAGCACCACGGCGGTAATGAGAAAACCGATCATGGCGGTCAGGGCATTGGAACCGGCGCTCTGCCCCAGGAACGGCGGGAAGATCAGGTTGCCAGCGCCAAAAAACAGGGAAAAGAGCATAAAGCTGATGAGAACCAGATTTTTCTTGCTGAGTTTCATGGTGATTTCTCTCCTTTTTCATTAAAAAAGACTCGTCTCAAGTTTCCTTGAGACGAGTCTTGCTATACAATACCCGCGGTACCACTCAAATTGCCCGGATCCTGTGATCCCTGGCCCCTTCAGGCTCCAACAAGCCCTAGGCACTGACGTAGCCTGCACGAAGCCCTCTACTGACAAACGTGTTCAAGAAGCCCAGCTCGGAAGGGACAGGATGCTCCGCCGCCATTTGCCAGGCTCCCACCATCCCCGGCTCTCTGAGAAACGCATTGCGGTATCCGTCTTCGTCATCGCTTTTGCTATTTGGTTGTTAGGGAGACTATAACACATTTGCGCCGGGTTGTCAATACGCAAAAATCGCGCAGATGGTACTGGCTTTTTGCGGCGGGTGTGTTATAATGGAAAAAATAAGAAGAGGTGAGAGTATGGACTGCACCATCCGGCGTGCCGCTGCCGGGGATGAAGCGGCGCTGGCCTATATCCAGACTGTGGAGATCTGCTACGAAAGAAGCCTGTAACAGGGGAGAGGGGGAAACGCCATGAATGAGAAGGGCGCGAATCAGCAGCTGCTGAAGCTGAATAATTACCGGCTGGTGAAAAAGTGCATCTATCAGGGAAGTCCCATTTCCCGGGTGGAGCTGGCGCATGAACTGGGGCTGACCACGGCCAGCATCACCGGCATGGTCAACCAGATGCTTACTAAGGGGCTGCTGCGGGAAACGGAAGCCCACGGCGAGCGGGGCAGCTCCGGTGCCGGACGCCCCCGGGTCATGCTGGAATTTGAGCCCAACGCCTATTACATTTGCGGCGTGGATGTGGGACCATACAGCATCAACTATATCCTGACGGATCTGCATGGCAGCGTGCTGTCCTGCCGCCGGACGGACAGCACATTGGAGGAATACGACAAGACCTTCTCCCGGCTGCGGCGGGAAATCCCGGACTTTCTGGCGGAAAGCGAGGTGCCCCGGGAGCAGATTTTGGGCATCGGCGTAACGCTGCCGGGTCTGATTGATGGCCGGGCAGGAAAGATCTACACCACCTTTCAAGAAGGATGGACGGAGCATGATCTGGCACGGGAGCTGGAGGAAGCGCTGCATCACCGGGTGGTGGTGGAAAACAACGTCCGGGGACGTGCCATCTGTGCGGATCTGCTGGATCGGGCGGTGACGGCGGAGCCGTTTGCCTATTTCTTCGTGTCCTACGGTGTGGCGTGTCAGATGATGATTGACGGAAAAATTCTCTACGGCCAGTCGGCGGCGGCGGGAGAAATCGGACACACAGTGGTGCAGCGTGGCGGCCCGGTGTGCCCCACCTGCGGCAACCGGGGCTGTCTGGAAGCTCTGGCGGGAGAGCGGTCGGTGCTGCGCCGGTGCCGGCGGATCATGGCATCCGGGGTGCCCACCGCCCTGAATACCCTGTGCCCTGACCCGGAGAAGCTGACCATGGAGCAGGTGCTCCACGCCCAGGAGACCGGGGACACGGAGGTGAATCTGGCCATGGAGGATGTGCTGGACTATCTGGGCATCGCTCTGGCCAATACCATCAACCTGGTCAGCCCCCGGATGGTGCTGCTGGATGGGCGGCTGTTCCAACCCCAGCGGAATCAGGAACTGCTGCTGCAGGCGGTGGAGCGGAATATGTTCCGGGTGCACGTGGGAAAGACCCAGTTTTCCTTCCTGCCCTATGATCCGGTGCGGGGGGCAAGAGGTGCCGCTGCGGTGGTCATCCGGGAGCTGCTGCTCAACAGCGAATTGTGATCCAGGCGGATCCGGGAGACTGGATCCGCTTTGTTATTTTCTACAAATGTAAAGGTTTCCAATTTGCTCAATTGCTGAAAATTCGGCGGGAAACGAGAAAAATGTTGACTTGAAGCTGGTTGTACAATAGAATAAAGCTACGAAAAAGGGGCGTTTTGAAATACGCCTTTTTGTGCAAGTAATTTATTAAATCTTTTAACTAATTAAAACGGAGGATTTGGTTATGTCACTGGTTCCTATGAGAGCCATTTTGGAGGCTACTGAGAAATACAATTACGCCCAGGGCGCGTTCAATGTCAACGCCGTGGCTCAGGCCAAGGCCGTCATCGAAGTGCACGAGATGTTCCGCTCCGCTGCCATCATTCAGGGCGCGGATTTGGCCAATGCTTTCATGGGCGGCCGGGCAGACTTTGCCAACGGCACCCTGGAGGACAAGAAGGTGGGTGCCAACAACATTGCCAACGCCGTGAAGAAGTACGCAGAGAACAGCCCCATCCCCGTGGCGCTGCACCTGGATCACGGCAAGAACATTGATTCCTGCGTGGCGGCTATGGACGGCGGTTACACCTCCGTGATGATCGACGGCTCCAGCCTGCCCTTTGAAGAAAACATCGAGCTGACCCGGGAAGTGGTTAAGCTGGCTCACGCCCGTGGCGTTACCGTCGAGGGCGAGCTGGGTGTGCTGGCAGGCGTGGAGGATCACGTTTTCTCCGCTACCTCCACCTACACCAACCCCCTGGACGCTGTGGAGTTCATCAAAAAGACCGGCGTTGACGCTCTGGCCATTTCCTACGGCACCAAGCACGGCGCCAACAAGGGTGCCGGCGCTGTCATCCGCAAGGAGATCGCTATTGCCACCAAGGAGTGCCTGCGCCATGAGGGTCTGTTCTGCGCCCTGGTGTCCCACGGCTCTTCCACCGTGCCCCAGTACATCGTCAAGGAGATCAACGAGCTGGGCGGCACCATCACCAATGCCCACGGCATCCCCAAGGATCAGCTGAAGGAAGTCTCCAAGCTGGGCATTGCCAAGATCAACGTGGATACCGACATCCGTCTGGCCGTTACCCGCAACCTGCGTGAGCTGTTCTGGTACAACCCCGAGCTGCGTACCCACGAGTCCATCAAGCCCATCTACGAGCTGCTGCAGACCAAGACCTCTGACTTTGACCCTCGTGCCTTCCTGCCCCCCATCATGGACACCGTCATGTACGGCGTGGTGCCCAACGAGGATGTGGCGCTCATCGTCGAGACCATTGAAAAGGGCGTAAAGGAAGCCGTCGGCACCCTGATTGTGGACTTCGATTCCTACGGCAAGGCTCCTCTGGTGGAGAACGTCACTCTGGACGAAATGGCTGAGCGCTACCGCAAGGCCGGCATCTGAGAGGATGGCAAATATGGGAGTGAATATTCTGGTCGCCCACGGCGGCGGCCCCACCGCGGTGATCAACACCTCCTTGCAGGGTGTTGTGGAAGCCGCCCGGGAAAGCGGCAAGGTGGATAAGATCTACGCCGCCCGGTTCGGTGCGGAGGGCATCCTCAAGGGCGATCTCATCGACCTGACCGATGTGCCCGCCTCCACCATCGCCAAGCTGGCACATACCCCCGCTTCCGCCATCGGCTCCTGCCGCCGGAAGCTGACGGATGCGGATTATCCCACCGTCATTGAAACTCTGAAAAAATTCAACATCGGCTGCTTCTTCTATAACGGCGGCAACGATTCCATGGATACCTGCAACAAGGTCAGCAAGCTGGCGCAGGCAGAGGGGCTGGATGTCAAGGTCATCGGCATCCCCAAGACCATGGATAACGACCTGGACATCACCGACCACTGCCCCGGCTTCGGCTCTGCCGCCCGGTATGCGGCGGAGGCCAGCTGCGAGCTGGCGCTGGACGCTTCCGGACTGCCCATCCATGTGGTGGTGCTGGAGCTGATGGGACGCAACGCCGGCTGGGTCACCGCCGCCTCCGCTCTGGCAGCCAGAGCCACCAACTGCGAGGTGCTGACCTATCTGCCCGAGCAGCTGGTGGACGAGGAAAAAATGCTTTCCGACATTGAAAACGCCTGGGCAAAGGGTCACGGCCTGCTGGTTACCGTTTCCGAAGGAATCTGCGACCTGTCCGGCAAGCCCCTGGCTTCCACCGGCATCGTGGACGGCTTCGGCCACATGATCCCCGGCGGCACCGCCCAGCACGTTACCGATAACATCATCCAGAAGCTGGGCATCAAGTCCCGGGCGGAAAAGCCGGGTCTGCTGGGCAGAGCGGCCATTCCCTATGCTTCCCGGGTAGACCAGCTGGAGGCCTACGCCGTGGGCAAGAAGGCACTGGAAGCGGCGCTGGCAGGGGAGACTGACTACATGGTGGCCATTGATGCCCACCGTGGGGAGACCTACAGCTTCGATCTGTTCCTGGCACCCCTGGAAAAGGTTGCCAACGTGGAGAAGAAGTTCCCTCTGGAATGGATCATCGACGGCAACAAGATCGACGACCGGTTCTTCGATTACGCCATGCCCCTGATGATGGAAAAAATGCCCGATTACGCGATTTTGAGGTAAAAGCATGAAACATATTTTTCTGAACCTGAAGCGCTTTGACGTTCCCACCTGCTACGGCGGCGTCAACCGCATTGCGGATTTCCAGTCCTGGGGCCGCTTCATTGTGGAGAACACCCAGGAAGCACTGAAAAAGTACGATCCCGCCGAAGTGGAGTTCGTGCAGTACCTGCCCGAAGCCCACCTGCTGAACGCAGTGGCTGCCCGGTGTGAAAACAGCCCCGTGCAGATTGGCTGCCAGAGCGTGTACCGGATGAATACCGCCGTGGGCGGCAACTTCGGCGCTTTCACCACCAACCGTCCCGTCTCCGCCATGCTGGCCTGCGGTGTCAACGCCACCATTATCGGTCACTGCGAGGAGCGCAATGACAAGATGGGCATTCTGGCGGAAGCTGGTGTGACGGATACCAAGGCAGTCAACCGCCTCCTGAACCAGGAGATCCGGCTGGCCGTGGAAAACGGCATGACCGTGCTATACTGCATCGGCGAGAAGGACACCGAGCTGGATCGCTGGGACGAGGTGCTCCGGGAGCAGCTGGAAATTGGCCTTGAGGGCGTGGACAAGAGCAAGGTGGTCATCGGCTACGAGCCCATCTGGTCCATCGGACCCGGCAAGACCCCTGCCGGCAAGGACTACATCACCAAGATTGCCCGGTTCATCA
>CAYWZB010000053.1:0-8062 GCA_964462775.1 uncultured Oscillospiraceae bacterium | reverse complement strand
CCGCAAATCCGCCAGCGTCAGGGCGGACAGTACCACCTTGGCGGCAATCCGCTCCTGGGCGCTTTCCGCCGCCAGACCTGCCAGCTTATCTCCGGTTTTTTCCTCATTTGCTTTGGCCAGCACCTGTTTGATATCAGAAAAGACGTATGTTTTCCCCAAAAGGGTGGTTTTCAGCTTCATGTCAACTCTCCTTTGCCTTTTGCCGGATCATCAGCAGATACAGCATACTGCTCATGCGGTTCATGGCCCGCAAGATATCCGGCCGGGTGGGCTTGCCCTCCCGATCCTGAAAGGCGGTGACCGCCGCCAGCTCTGCCTCCCGGGCAACGCAGCGCACCCGGTTCAGTCCCAGCACCACCGCCCCGTCTGCCGGTTCCGGCATGAAATGGGGCTGTCCGCAGGTTTCCTGGGGGAAGTGGCTGCGGTGGTGGATTTCCTCCTGGGTCAGACCGCACAGCTTCCCCTCTTCCAGCGGCTCCTCCAGCACCTCGCAGCGCAAAATTCTTCTGGCCAGCGCCAGAATTTCCCCCAGCGCCTCCCGGGGCGCTCCCGGCTCCAGCGCCAGGAGCAGCAGCTCTCCTTCCAGCGTGTCCAGCTTTCCCCGAAAGCGAATCCGGGGGTGATCCTTGGGCACCAGAATATTCCCCGCCAGGTGGGTCATATGCTCCGGCTTTTCCGCCAAAGTACCGCCGCTGAGCAGGGTATATTCCCCGATCCTCGCCTGGTCGCCGGGGCGGATCTCAATCCGCTCCCGGTTCAGCCAGTCCCGGGCGCCGCTGGTCAGCTGGTCGCCCTTGCCCAGGAAGAACACACGCTTACCATCCCGGTTGCGGATGTTGTCCCGAACCTCCCGTTCTCCGTACAGCATCCCTTACTTGCCGGCGGGGGGCAGCCGGTCGGCACGACCCTTGGGCAGGATGGCATCCACCTCCATGTGGGGGCGGGCGATGACATGGACGGAAATCAGCTCCCCCACCTTTTCCGCCGCCGCGGCACCGGCATCGGTGGCTGCCTTCACAGCACCCACATCGCCGCGCACCATGACGGTGACCAGACCGCCGCCCACCTGCTCCTTGCCCACCAGCTGCACGTTGGCAGACTTGACCATGGCATCGGCGGCTTCAATGGCGCCGACAAGACCCTTTGTTTCAATCATTCCCAGAGAATTGGTGTCCATAGTATCGTTCCTTTCAAGTTAAAAATCCGTTTGACTTGGTGCCTCCACCGGTCGGGCGGCTACCTCCGCCACGGCTTCGGCAAAGGCGGCACAGGCGGCATCACAGGCGCTTTGGGTGCCGGTGAGCAGTCCGCCGCCGAAATTGGTTTCCGTCGGGGGCGTATAGAGTTTACATAACTTCACATCCGCCGCCTTCAGCGCGGCATCCAGGGCATACATCCCCTCCAGCGGCGGGGCAATGAGGTACGCCAGCGGGCTTCCCACCGGGATTTCCGCTTCCGCCGCCAGGAAGGTGCCGACGCTGCTGACGGTATGGGCAAGATACGGCACGCCCCCCGCTTCCGAAAAGCCCAGATAGCGCAGCGCCTCCAGCGCCGCTTCCATACCGCTGCGTACCGCCCCCGGGGTGCTGCCGCAGAGGATCCCCAGCACCTCCCCGGCATGGGGAGTGGAGGCGTTGGACGCACCAGCGTAGAAGCTGCGGCTGTAGCACACCGAAACCTGAGCTGCTTTGGTGGCAGCGTCCAGGGCGATATAGGTGGCATCGTCGCAGTCCGTGGTCAAAAGTCCCAGACTGGGTGCCGTCTCCGGGGCTCCCAGCCCCCGGCACAGTGCCCGGGAGGCATTGGCCAGATACCGCACTGCCAGCACCTTCACCGGGATCATGCCCCGCCCTCCAGATGCAGCCCCACACCGGAAATCCGCTTTTGGAGGATGATGGCGATCAGCTCAGCGATGTGCGCCCCGGCTTCCACCGCCGGCGTGCCCTGGCTGTGGATGTTGCTGACCACCGTCCGGGCGGATTCCGATACCCCGGTGTGGGGGCGGTAGGTGATATAGGCGGACATACTCTTATCCGTCACCAGTCCCGGACGCTCCCCCACCAGCATACACACCAGCTCACAGCCGGTCACATCCCCAATGGCATCCCCGGCGCCCACCCGGCAGTAGCGTACGAATACCGGCGTGCCCGGGTCGATGCCCTTCAGCTTCAGCCCCTCCCGGATGGCGGCAAGGCAATCCATGGCGTTGGCGGTGATGGCCGCGGAGGACAGTCCGTCCCCCACCACCAGCTGCACCCTGGGTGTCCCGGAGATTGCAGAGCGGAGGAGCCGCTGGTTTTCCTCGTCAAAGCTCCGCCCCAGATCCGGTCGGGTCAGGTACTCGTCCTTGTCCCGGCATCGGGTTTTGACCTCCGGCAGACCGTTGTTCCGGGGAAAATCCTCCGGCACCTGGGAGAACACCGCATCCTGCGCCGCGGCGTGGTCTGCCCGGAAGCGCAGCTGAGTCAGGGTCTTGTACCGGGGGCCTGCCCGGCCAAAGCCCAGCCTTGCCGGGGTCTTTTCCTTCATTTTTCGGTATTGTTCCCCATTTTCCGGGGATTCCACCAGATAGAGCTTTCTCAGATCCAGCGCCGTCACATCCGGCACGAAGTCTCCATCCCGGTAGCCGCTGTCCCGCTGCTCCGGCTGGGGTGCGGTGGGGCGGTATTCCCCGGACTTGGCCATGGGGGATACCTCCGTCTCCCGCAGCAGCTCCGCCACCATGGCGGCCAGTTCCTGTTTATTCATTCCTGTCTCTCCTTCCAGACCAGCGTTTTCACCACCACCGGCAGTGCCGGCCCCACCGGCTGACCCACATCCAGATAGCTGTCCCGGCTCAGGCGCACCCGGTCGATGCACAAAATGGGCTTGTCCCGCCCCAGCCGGGCAGCCAGCGCCTGTCCCAGCGCCTTGGCCATATCCTCTTCCAGACACACCAGCACCTGCCGATCCTGCCGGGCGGCGATTTGCTCCGCCAGCCGGGTCACCCGGTCATAGCTGACGACCCCCGTGCCGGGAATGGCCAGCACCGCCCCCTCCCCTTCCGGGGCTTCCTCCTCCGGGGCAATCACCGGGAGATTTTTCAGCGGCAGGGGCATATTCTGCACGAATACCGTGCTGCCGGACAGCTGTGCACTGTGGCACCCGGCACCGATGACGGTCGCCCGGATGGTCTCCTGCCCCAGCCGGTATTCCCCGGCGCACAGGGCGCTTTTTCGGATGCAACGCCCCAGAATAGAACCCATATCTCCAAATTCCAGCCAGGGGCGGTCTGCCGGGATGCAGTCCGCCACGCCGCCGGAAAAGGAGATCACCGCCGCCTCATTCGTAGTAAACACTGCCCCGGCTTCCTCGGTGCTGACTGCTTCCAGCAGTGGCGTCACCGGGCGCAGTCCGGCGGCCATTTCCAGCGCCTGCACCAGCGTTTCGCTGATGGCTTCCAACTGCGCCGGGTCTGCCTGATCGCCGGGTTTCAGGGAAGTCAGCCCTGCCAGCACCGGGGAAACATAGGTCACCATCCCGGCTTCATCCAGCTTCACCAGCCGTCCGCCCACATTCAGGCAGCCGGTCTTTTCGATTTTTCCGTCCCGGATCAGCGCCAGATTGCTGGTTCCGCCGCCGATGTCCATGTGGAGGATGGTCTTGCCGGTGCGTGCCGATTCCGCCACTGCCCCGGAGCCCTTTGCCGCCAGGGCGCTTTCCAGATTCGGCCCGGCGGTGACCACCACAAAGTCCCCCGCCAGCGCCGCCAGCGCCTGGGACACCGCCCGGGCATTTTCCCGGCGGCTGGTCTCCCCGGTGACGATGATGGCACCGGTGTCCACCTCCTCCCGGCGGATCCCGGCGGCGGCGTATTCTGCCAGCACCAGTTCCTTCAGGGCTTCTCCGTCCACCAGATTCTCCCGCAGCAGCGGCGTAAAACGCACCGGGCTTTTGTAGAGGATCTTCCGTTGGGTAATGTCCATCTCCGGCACCGCAAAGCTCGATGCCCGGTTTTCCACCGTCAGCTCCGACAGGATCAGCTGGGTAGAGGTGGTTCCCACATCCAGACCGATGCTCCGCAGCCGCTCAGACACGCCCGGTCACCTCTTCCAGAATCCTGCGTACCAGAAAATCCTCCACCGGCATGGGATTGGTGGCGCAGCAGGGATCGGCCAGCGCCGCCGCCACGATTTCCCCGGCATTGCGCCACACCTCCCGGGGTTGGATTCCCGCCTGGCTCAGGGTCTCCGGCAGATTCAGCTCCCGGCGCAGGCGGATCAGCCCGTTTTTCAGGTTCCGCACCCCCAGCGTCTCGGCACTTCCCCCCAGTCCGGCTGCCCGTGCCAGCTCGGCGTATTTTTTCCCCGCCACATAGGCATTGCAGCTGATGACCGAGGGAAGCAAAATGGCATTGAGCCGCCCGTGGGGGACATGGAACATCCCGCCCAGCGCATGGGACATGGCATGGCACAGCCCCAGCCCTGCCTGGGTGAAGGCCATCCCTGCCATGGTGGAAGCCAGATGCACCTTCAGCCGCACCTCCTTCCGCCCGGCATAGGAGGCAGGCAGCGCCGCAAAGGCGGCGGAAAACCCCTCCCGGGCGTACAAATCCGAGATCACCCCGGCATTTTTCGCCACATAGCCCTCCACCGCATGGCTCAGGGCATCGAAGCCCGCTTCCGCAATCAAACCCTTGGGCAGCTCCATCAGCAGGTCGCTGTCCAGAATCGCCTCGTCCGGCCGCAGTCTGGGATCCACCAGCGGGTGCTTGACCTTTTCGTGGGTCAATATGGCGAAATCCGTCACCTCCGACCCGGAGCCGGAGGTGGTGGGGATGGCCACCAGGGCATAGCTGCCCTTGCCGAAGTAGGCCATGGCCTTGGCGCAGTCCATGGCGCTGCCGCCCCCCAGTGCCACCACCACATCCGGGGCGAAGGCCTTGAGCCTTGCGGTGCCCTCCGCCGCCAGCGCCACGCTGGGATCCGGCTGCACGCCGTCAAAAATCTCCCCCTGGGCGCAGCCGGACAGCTGCAGCAGCCGCTGGGCTGTGCCGTTTTTTGCGAAAAAGGGATCTGTCACCAGAAACAGCCGCTTTCCCTTCCATTTGCTCAGCGCCGCCACCGCGCCGGGGCCGGCATAGAGCTTTGTCTTACAGGAGAATACCTCCAAATACAACCACCGCCTTTTCGCCTCTAGTATTTCCCGGGATGGAAAAATCATGTACCCCGGGTGGAAAATCTTTGCCCGGGTCAAAAATTCCACTAGGAAAAGGGGAACAAATGTGCTATGATAACGGGAAGAGGTGAAGCATAATGGAGAACAACGAAGAAAAGGATCTGCCCCAGGAAGAGGGCTATGTGCCCCGTCCCGCCCGGCAGGTGTGGCTTGCCCGGATTGGTCTGGTGCTGTTTCTTCTGCTGGTGATCTGGCAGATGGTCAGCATGGCGCGCGGGTGGCTGTAATGCGGATCTTAGGCATTGACCCGGGCTACGGCATCACCGGCTTCGGTCTGATTGAAGCCCAGGCCGGTCAGTACCGGCTGATGAAGTGCGGTGCCATCACCACCCCGCCCAACACGGATTTTTCCTGGCGGCTGGGGGTCATTTACAACGATATGACCCAGCTTCTGCAGGTGGCTGCCCCGGATGCGGTGGCCATTGAGGAGCTGTTCTTCGGTCAGAACGTCACCACCGGCATCAAGGTCGCCCAGGCACGGGGGGTGATCCTGCTGGCCATCCAGCAGGCCGGGGTACCGGTATACGAATACAAGCCCATGCAGGTCAAGCAGGCCGTGGTGGGCTACGGAAACGCCACCAAGCATCAGGTGCAGGACATGACCAAGCGGCTGCTGAAACTGCCGGAGGTGCCTAAGCCCGATGATGCCGCCGATGCCGTGGCCATCGCCCTGTGCCACGCCCGCAGCGCCACCAGCCTTCTGGCACGCGCCGGGCTGTGAGCCTTCCGTTACATTCCGATAGGAGCGATCAGATATGCTATACTACATTTCCGGCCCGGTTGCCGTTTTGGAGCCGGGGCTGGCTGTGATCGACTGCCATGGCGTGGGCTATGGCTGCCATATCACCGCCTATACCGCTTCCCAGCTGAAGCTGAATCAGAACGCCCGGCTGTACATCACCGAGTCCATCCGGGAGGATGCCTTTGATCTGTACGGCTTTATTTCCAAAGAGGAGCAGCGATGCTATGAACTGCTGACCTCCGTCAACGGTGTCGGCCCCAAGGCCGCCATGGCGATTTTGTCCTCCGGCGGCCCTCAGAATTTCACCCTGGCGGTGATGACCGGGGACGAAAAAATGCTCACCGCCGCCCAGGGCGTGGGCAAGAAGATCGCCCAGCGGATCATTCTGGAGCTGAAGGACAAGCTGGGCAGCAGCGGCATGGAGCTGGATTTCTCCGCCGGCAGCGCTCCCGCCCCAGCACAGACCGGCAGCGCCGTTGCGCTGGCACACGCCGCCCTGCAGGAGCTGGGCTATTCCCCGGCGGAGATCACCGCCGCCCTGAAGGGCGCGGATCCCAACGCCACCACCGAGGCGCTGGTGCGCCACGCCCTGCGCGCCATGGTGATGAAGGGCTGACATGGATTGCTTTTATGTAGCGGAAAACATTCGGGGCGGCGTGGCTGCCCCTTGGAATAAGGAAGATTGTTTATGAGTCTAGAATTTTCTCAGGAGATGGACAGCCCCATCATTTCTCCCACCTTCGCCCCCCAGGACGCGGGGGAGATCGGTCTGCGGCCCAAGCTGCTCAGCGATTATACCGGCCAGGAGAAGGCCAAGGGGAATCTGTCCGTGTATATTGAAGCCGCCCGGCGGCGGAATGAACCCCTGGATCACACCCTGCTGTATGGCCCTCCCGGTCTGGGTAAAACCACCCTGGCCGGTGTCATTGCCAACGAAATGGGTGTCAACATCCGCATTACCTCCGGCCCCGCCATTGAAAAGCCCGGCGACCTGGCGGCGCTGCTGACCAACCTGAACCCCGGGGATATCCTGTTCATCGACGAAATCCACCGGCTGAACCGGGTGGTGGAGGAGATTTTGTACCCCGCCATGGAGGATTTTGCCATTGACATCATCGTGGGCAAGGGACCATCCGCCAACTCCATCCGCCTGGATCTGCCCAAATTCACCCTGGTGGGTGCCACCACCCGGGCAGGTCAGCTCTCCGCCCCCCTGCGGGATCGGTTCGGTGTCAACCTCCGGCTGGAGCTGTACACCCCCGAGGAGCTGGCACGGATTGTCTCCCGGTCTGCCACCATTCTGGGAATGCCCATCGATGCCCAGGGTGCCATGGAAATCGCCTCCCGAAGCCGGGGCACCCCCCGAATCGCCAACCGTTTCCTGCGCCGGGTGCGGGACTTTGCCGAGGTCATGGGCGACGGCACCATCACCAAGGAAGCCGCCGATCTGGCGCTGCAGCGGCTGGAGGTGGATCATCTGGGGCTGGACAACATTGACCGCCGGATGCTCACCGCCATCATTCAGAATTATTCCGGCGGCCCTGTGGGGCTGGAAACCCTGGCCGCCACCATCGGTGAGGAGGCGGTGACGCTGGAAGATGTGTACGAGCCGTACCTGATGCAGCTGGGCTTTTTGACCCGCACCCCCCGGGGTCGGTGCGTCACACCCCTGGCCTATGACCACCTGCACATCCCCTATAGTGGGCAGTCCCAATTTAGCAT
Organism: uncultured Oscillospiraceae bacterium; assembly: GCA_964462775.1. GTDB lineage: Bacteria > Bacillota > Clostridia > Oscillospirales > Oscillospiraceae > Faecousia. Next base: position 381 of record CAYWZB010000053.1, on the reverse strand, counting down.
CTGAGAATTTGTTGAACTTGTATAAATCCCGAAATTCCGGGGAAAATTTTTGACAAACGATTGACAAAATGTTCCCATTTGTGTATAATCCGATTTGTGGCAATGTATGCCACGCCAATATATCGACCCTGCGTTATAACGAGAATCTTGGGATTTCACGGGGCAACAAAACCGAAGAGAGGTATTTTCCATGTACGAAGACAAGACTTTAGTGTGCAAAGAGTGCGGCAACGAGTTCGTGTTCACCGCCGGTGAGCAGGAGTTCTACGCAGAGCGCGGCTTCCAGAACGAGCCCCAGCGCTGCAAGGCCTGCCGTGACGCTCGCAAGAACGCTACCCGTGGCCCCCGTGAGTTCTTCACCGCTACCTGCGCTCGTTGCGG
>CAYWZB010000052.1:0-8224 GCA_964462775.1 uncultured Oscillospiraceae bacterium | reverse complement strand
ACCACCAACGACCCCAACGCCATTTCCTATATGTTCACCAACATTCTGGTGACTCTGGCGAAAAACTGCATGGTGATTCTGGGCGTGCTGGGTGCCATGCTCATGCTCAACTACGCGCTGACCCTGATGGTGCTGTGCTTCGTGCCCTTCGTGATCTGGTTCACGGTGATCTTCCGCAAATTCTCCCGGAAGGTGCACATTCAGGTCAACGATGCTACCACCGATATCAACACCTACCTGTCCGAGAACCTGTCCGGCATGAAGATCACCCAGATCTTCAACCAGGAGGATCGGAAGATGGCGGATTTCCTGAATAAGAGCAAGCGCCTGTCCAAGGCAAAGCAGGCCCGGATGTTCGTTTTCGGCATTTTCCGCCCCATGGTGTATATGCTGTTCATCTCCTCCAACCTGTGCCTGTTCTATCTGGGCGTGAAGGGCTATATTCAGGATCTGCACTTCTTCGGGCAGACCATTACCTCCAGCGTGATGGTTTCGTTCTATATGTACATTTCCAAGTTCTTCAACCCCATTCAGACTCTGGCGGAGCAGTTTGATATGCTCCAGCGCTCCTTCGCCTCTGCGGAGAAGATTTTCGCCATTTTGGACATGGTGCCCGAAGTGGTGGATGAGCCGGATGCTGTGGAGCTGGAGGAAATCCGGGGCGAGATTGAGTTCAAGGACGTCTGGTTTGCCTACAAGCCCGGCGAATGGGTGCTCAAGGGCGTTTCCTTCCACGTTTCCCCCAAGCAGACCGTGGCCTTCGTCGGCTCCACCGGTTCCGGCAAGACCACCATCCTCAGCCTGATCTGCCGCAATTACGACATCCAGAAGGGTCAGATCCTCATCGACGGCATCGACATCCGCAAGATCAGGATTTCCTCCCTGCGCCGCCATTTCGGCCAGATGCTGCAGGACGTGTTCCTGTTCTCCGGCGATATCCGCAGCAACATCGTGCTGCGGGAGGAGGGCATCAGCGACCAGGAAGTGATGGAGGCCTGCCACTACGTCAATGCTGACAGCTTCATCAACAAGCTGGAAAAGGGTCTGGACGAGCCTGTCCGGGAGTGGGGCAACAACTTCTCCGCCGGTCAGCGCCAGCTGCTGAGCTTCGCCCGAACCATCCTCCACAAACCCAGCGTAATGATCCTCGACGAGGCCACCGCCAACATCGACACGGAGACCGAAGTTCTGATTCAGGACTCTCTGGAAAAGATGAAGAACATCGGTACCATGCTGATCGTTGCCCACCGGCTGAGCACCATCCAGCACGCGGACAACATCATCCTGCTGTCCCACGGACAGATTCTGGAGCAGGGCACCCACCAGGAGCTGCTCCACAAAAAAGGCCGCTACTTCCAGCTGTACACCCTGCAGTTCCAGAAGCAGCAGCTTCAGAAATCCTGACAAAAAACGTGCTGCGTCCCAAGGCGCAGCACGTTTTTGCGTTCTGAAAACGGCTTCCCCTTTGGTGAAGCCGTGACGGAAGAGGTTGCAAGGTACGACGGATGGGCGGAACGGCACATGGGCCGTTCCCTACAGTGGCTTCCTTGGGGACGGGAAACACCCCCGGCTTGTGCCGGGGGTGTGGGCTTTATTCGGGGAATACGATTTCCCAGCTCAGCAGGTCGTGCTCCTGCAGCCAGGCGATGGTGTTCTCGCTGTCGGGATAGACATCAAAGTACAGATTGAAGCTCCACAGATGCTTAGCCGGAGGACCGTAGTACAGGTTGATCTGTACAGAGGAGTTGTAACTCTCATCTTCCCGGGCAAAGTAGCCCTGGTGGAAGGAATTTAAATCCACCAGATTTCCGGCTTCCCGGTCTGCCCGGAGAGCTTCCAGCAGGGAACTTGCCATCTCCGGGGTGCAGGCGATCCGGTTGTTGGGGGTATCCAGACCGTCGCCGTAGAGATACTCCACCTGCTGGATATCGAAGGAGACTCCGCTGTAGCAGCCCCTGTTCTGCTTTGTCTGATAGTAGCTGTCCCAGTCACTGAACAGCTCCCGCATCAGTTCTCCGGCTTCGCTGTCTGCCCACAGGTACAGGAATCGCTTCACCTCGCGTCCGCTGTCCATGGTATAGCACACCGAAATCCTGACTGCCCGGCGGAACTGGCTGGAATTGCGATAATTTACATAGTTATAATCGAGGTCACGGGTCTGCTGGGCGACCTCTTCCAGAGGCAGTCCCTGCTCCAGCAGCTCCCGGCTGTAATAGCCGCTGCTTTCCAGCCCTTCCTCCAGCGCCAGAGCGTGCAGACGGATGACCGTTTCCACGTCCTCCGTTTCCGTCAGGGTGCGCTGCTCGCCGTTGGAATAGATGTACACAGAGCGGACATTTTCCGCCTTGGGCGTCCAGTGAACCACATCCAGCACGTCAAAATAGGTTGCCGCAATGCTCAGCGCCACCACCAGCAGCACCGGGATCAGATGCAGGAAATTCTTCTTCTCAAACACCCGGCTGGTGCGGCTGAGCACCATCTTCACCGCGAACCATGCCACGGCGATGCCGGCCAGCAGAATGCTGTAAACCAGCAGGTTGGGCACGCCGTTCAGCACGAACAGCACCACCAGCGCCACCAGGAAGCCCAGCGCCAGGGAGGACAGCACCTGCAGCACAGGAATCAGGGCGGGCACGGCCACCGGATCCCCGGCGGATTCCAGATCCCGCTTGCGGTACAGCAGCCAGGAAATGCCCATCATCCCCACACCTGCCGCGGCCCAGACGGTCAAGCCCTGCCAGGCGGCGGTATTCAGGGTGAAGGTGGCTGTCATTTCACTTTCCCGGCTGTAGAACAGCCATTTCAGCAGGAAATATTCCTGCAGCTCCACCGGAGCCTCCCCCAGCTGCATGATGGGCGTCAGCAGCCGGGACAGCTGTCCGCTGGATTCCACCCCGGACAGCAGGGGGATATAGCAGGTTTCCACCACCAGACCAGCCAGATAAGCGCCGAACTGCACCATGGCATAAACCGCCAGCATACCGAACCGGTTGCCGGCGCACATCGTTGCCAGCACGGCGATGCCGAAGCAGCAGACAAACTGCAGATTGGTGCAGGCAAACCAGTACAGTGCCAGCATCCCACTGTTTTCCACAATGGAGATCGCCAGCAGCGGCAAAGTTACCAGAGAAAACAGTGCCGTGGGCACCAGCGAAAAGGTCAAACCGGAAATCAGATTGGTCACAAACAGCTCATCCCGGCGCACCGGCATGGCGTGCAGACCGTTGCACATCCGGCTGTTGTACAGGTCGCCAAACAGCAGCTGCGCCATCAGGGGTGCAAAACACAGATTCACCGCCGCCATGACGCTCATGCTGCCAATCAGATTGGCAGCGAAATAATACTGCCGGTCGCCGCCGGAGAGCAGAAGCAGCAGCCCCAGCATCAGGCACAGGGCATACAGCACCCCCACCGGGGCGAAGCGGGTCATATTCTTGTGGAACAGGGCTTTGTTAAAGCAGGATGTTCTTGACTTCATCGTTGACACCTCCCAATTCGTAAATGAAGATCTCCTCCAGAGACAGGGGCAGCACATCAAAGTAGGTCAGCTGCCCGGCGCTGAGCATCTGGCTGATCTGCCCGGCTGTTCCCCGGACGATCAGGGTCTGCATCCGGCCGGAGGCGGACTGATGGACAACGTCCAGCCCCTGGGGAATCTGCCCCACCAGCTGCACCTTGTGGGTGGTGCCCTGCATATCGGACAGGCTCCGCTCCATCAGCATTTTTCCCCGGGACATGATGCCCACATGGTCGCATACATCCTCCAGCTCCCGCAGGTTGTGGGAGGAAATCAGCACCGTGGTGCCGTGCTCTGCCACGTCGGACAGGATCAGGCTCATGGTCTGCCGCCGCATCACCGGGTCCAGACCGTCCACCGGCTCGTCCAGGATCAGCACTTTGGGGTGGCAGGCCAGGGTCAGCTGGAAGGCTGCCTGCTTCTGCATACCCTTGGAAAACCGGCGGATGGGGGTGGTGGCAGGAAGCTCGAACACCTGATTCAGCTTCTCAAACAGCGCCGGGTCGAAGGTGGGATACAGTCCCCGATAGAATTTGCCCATCTCCCCCAGGGTGGCGGAGGGATAATAGAAGATTTCGTCGGGGATGTAGCCGATGGTCTGCTTGACCTCGGTGTTTTCGTAAATGGGCTGGCCGCCCAGGGTGATGCTGCCCCGGTCGGGGCGGTAGATGCCGGTCATGTGGCGGATGGCGGTGGATTTGCCTGCGCCGTTGGGGCCAACCAGACCATACACGCAGCCCTCCGGCACGGTCAGGGACAGATCTTCCAGCGCCGTGAAGGAGCCGAAGGTTTTCGTCACATTTTTCATTTCAAGCATGGTTGTTTCCCTCCTTTTGCAGTCTGCGGACGATATCCTCCCGGGTGACGCCCAGGTTTTCCAGCGCCTCGCAGGTATCGTCCAGGGTTTGCAGCAGCCGCTCCATTTCCCTGCGGTAGGTTTCCGGGGCATGGCAGACGAAGCAGCCCTTCCCCGGCACGGTGACGATCCAGCCCTCCGCTTCCAGATAGCGGTAGGATCGCTGGATGGTGTTGGGATTGATGGCCAAAGCGGCAGCCAGCTCCCGGACGCTGGGCAGCTTTTCCTCCGGCTGCAATGCGCCGGACACGATCTGCCTGCGTAGCTGGTCGATGATTTGCCCATAAATAGGCCGCCCATCCCGGTAATCCAGATGAACCATGGTGTCCCTCCTTAACTGTACTATTTGTGTTAGTACAGTTAGTATAGCATCCAGGGAAAAAATGTCAATCCTTCCCCGGGAATCTTAAGAAATCGTTATAATTTTACATTCCACCGCCCCACCCCGTAGGGGTCGATGCCCACATCGACCCGATCCACCGCACTCCCGGTGCCCCGTAAGGAACGGCCTGTGTGCCGTTCCGTCTGCACCAGCCCTCGATTTTGTCATCCTGAGCGGAGCAAAGCGAAGTCGAAGGATCTACGCACCATCGTAGCTCTTAAAGGTAATTCAGTGCGAAGATCCCGACCCGCGGCTTACGCCTCGGTCGGGATGACAGATATCGAAACCCCGGCAGAACGGGCATCGAAGGCACCGCCCCCTGCGAACCTGTCCCGTTGGGGTACTGCCCGCTTTTTGTGAAAAACCCCCTTCCATTTTCTGAACTTTCCTGTATAATAGGAAATGTATATTGGAAAGTATGGCCTGCGGAATGCGTGGGCTGTGATTTGGAGGTTACTTATGTCGAAACTGATCCTTTCCCCGGCGGATAAGGCTGTTTTGGATGCAGGCTTTTCCGCGGCTTTCGGCGGTGCGCCGGAGCGGTACTTCTCTGCCCCCGGCCGTACCGAAATTGGCGGCAACCACACCGACCATCAGCGTGGCCGGGTGCTGGCGGCGGCGGTGAATCTGGATACCCGGGCGGCTGTCCGTGTCAACGGCACCGACACCATCCGCATCCTGTCCAAGGGCTATCCCCTGTGCTGTGTCAATGTCACCGAGCTGACCCCTGTGGAGGGGGAGATCAACTCCACCCCTGCCCTGATCCGGGGCGTGGCGGCACGGTTTGCCCAGCTGGGCTGCAAGGTGGAGGGCTTTGATGCCTACTGTGAATCCACCGTGCTTCCCGGTTCCGGTCTGTCCTCCTCCGCTGCCTACGAGGTGCTCATCGGCACCATCATCAACCACCTGTTCTTCGGCGGCAAGGTCTCCCAGCCGGAGATCGCCCAGATCGGTCAGTACGCGGAGAATGTGTTCTTCGGCAAGCCCTGCGGCCTGATGGATCAGATGGCCTCCGCCGTGGGCAATCTGGTGACCATTGATTTCTTTGACAAGGACAACCCGGTGATCCAGCCGGTGGACTTTGACTTCTCCACCACCGGCCATGCCCTGTGCGTCATTGACAGCCGGGCAGACCACGCCGACCTGACCGACGAATACGCTGCCATCACCCGGGAGCTGAAGGCGCTGTGCGCCTATTTCGGCAAGGAGGTCACCACCCAGATCGATGAGGCGGAGTTCTACGCCGCCATTCCGGCGCTGCGGGAGCAGTGCGGTGACCGGGCGGTGATGCGTGCCATCCACGAGTACAACGAAAACCGCCGGGTGCCCCAGCAGGTGGCGGCACTGGAGCGGGGAGATTTCGATACCTTCCTGCGGCTGATCCGGGAATCCGGCTTCTCCAGCTGGATGTACCTGCAGAACGTGATTCCGGCGGGTTATGTCAACCAGCAGGCCATGGCAGTGGCACTGGGACTGTGCGAGCACTATCTGGCCGGCCGGGGCGCTTACCGTGTCCACGGCGGCGGCTTCGCCGGCACCGTTCAGGCCTTCGTGCCCTTTGATCTGCTGGAAAGCTTCCGTGCCGGCATTGACGCGGCGCTGGGCGAGGGCGCCTGCCACGTTCTGTCCATCCGTCCCCAGGGCGGCGTGGAGATGTCCGTCTGAAGATAACCGCGGCAGGCGGTGCCCTGCCGGAAGATAAGGAGAAAAGACATGACCATTGAAACCTATATTGATTCCCTGGTGTCCTACGCCATGAACACCGGCCTTGCCGAGCCTGTGGATCACCAGGTTCTGACCAACCGCCTGCTGGATCTGCTCCGGCTGGATGACTACACCCCCAGCACAGAGCCGCTGACCGAGGATCTGGAGGAGATTCTGGCAGGCATCCTGAGCTACGCCGTGGAAGCGGGGCTGTGCGAGGACAACATCACCGCCCGGGACATTTTCGACACCCGGATTATGGGCGCTCTGACTCCCATGCCCCGGGAGGTTATCCGCACCTTCCGGGAAAAGTACGCCGAAAGCCCTGAGGCTGCCACCGACTACTACTACAAGCTCAGCTGCGATACCGACTACATCCGCCGCTACCGCATTGCCAAGGATATGCGCTGGAAGTACCCCTCCGAGTACGGCGAAATGGACATCACCATCAACCTGAGTAAGCCCGAAAAGGATCCCAAGGCCATTGCCGCCGCCAAGAACGCCCCCCAGGCAGGCTACCCCAAGTGCCAGCTGTGCGTGGAGAACGAGGGCTACGCCGGACGGATGAACCATCCCGCCCGGGCAAACCACCGGATTGTCCCCATCGAGGTCTGCGGCGAGCCCTGGTGCCTGCAGTACAGCCCCTACGTCTACTACAACGAGCACTGCATCGTGTTCAATTCCAAGCACATCCCCATGAAGATCGACAAGTCCGCCTTCCGCAAGCTCCTGAGCTTTGTGGAGGCCTTCCCCCACTATTTCGTGGGCTCCAATGCGGATCTGCCCATCGTGGGCGGCTCCATTCTGAGCCACGAGCACTTCCAGGGCGGTCACTACACCTTCGCCATGGCCACTGCCCCGGTGGAGCGGGAGCTGACCTTCCGGGGCTTTGAGGACATTGCCGCCGGCATCGTCAAGTGGCCCATGAGCGTCATCCGCCTGCGGGGAAGCGACCCGGAGCGGATCGCTGACCTGGCAGACAAAATCCTGCTGGCATGGCGTGGCTATTCCGACGAAACTGTCGGCGTGGTGGCCTTCTCCGACGGAGAGCCCCACAACACCATCACCCCCATTGCCCGCCGCCGTGGGGAGGACTTCGAGCTGGATCTGGTGCTGCGGTGCAACATCACAAGCGAAGAGCATCCCCTGGGTGTGTTCCATCCCCATGCGGACAAGCATCACATCAAGAAGGAGAACATCGGCCTCATTGAGGTCATGGGTCTGGCCGTGCTGCCCAGCCGCCTAAAGGGCGAACTGACGGAGCTGGCAGAGGCCATCGTGGCAGGTAAGGACATCGCTTCCGACGAGGTGCTGTCCAAGCACGCCCCCTGGGTGGAGGAGCTGAAGAAGCAGTACACCTTCACTTCCGAAAACGCCCTGGACATCATCCTGCAGGAGACCGGCAAGGTCTTTGCCGCCGTGCTGGAAGATGCCGGTGTCTACAAGTGCACCGAAGAAGGCCGCAAGGCATTCTGCCGGTTCGTGGACGTGGTCAACGGTTAAAAGCCCTTGCCTCTCCCACTGGGAGAGGTGGCACGGCGGATGCCGTGACGGAGAGAGCTCAGGATTTCTATTAAAAATCCAGATTTGCACGAAAAATATTTGATAAGCCCTGTCAGCCATGCTATCGCATGACAGCTCCCCCAGAGGGGGAGCCGAGAGATGAGGTTCTTTGACAGACTGAAAGCAGGCGTGCCTTACGGTACGCCTGCTGAGCGTGTCAAAAAAGTCCTTGCCTCTCCGCTATGCATTAAGTGGCTGTAAG
>CAYWZB010000051.1:0-8346 GCA_964462775.1 uncultured Oscillospiraceae bacterium | reverse complement strand
CTGTCCGATTGGATAGGGAGTTCTTTTTTGTTCCCACGAAGGGACAAGACTCGAACTCACAGAAATGCAGGTGTCCGGTGGACACCTGCTCGTTCCCGGCTCGACGGGAACGACTCCTTTTTGATCATCGAGTCCTATATCGTCCACCAAACTCCTTATCCAACCGGACAGGGAGTTCTTTTTTGTTTCTGCGTAAGAAAATCTGCCCACCCGCTTTCCGCTCAGTGGGGTGGCAACAGCGTGTTGCTTGTAAATCGGACTGTCTCATATTATAATCCTATTGAGGTGGTGATTCCATGAACACGAAGGATATTATCTTTGAATTGCGAACAAAAAAGGGATTGTCTCAGGAGGCACTGGCGGAAAAGGTTTTTGTGACCCGGCAGGCAGTTTCCCGCTGGGAAACCGGGGAAACTACGCCGAATACCGAAACCTTAAAGCTGCTATCAAACCTGTTTGATGTTTCGATCAACACGCTTCTTGGCTCGCCAAGGCAGCTCATTTGCCAATGCTGCGGAATGCCCTTGGCGGATTCCACCCTCAGCAAGGAAAAGGACGGCGTTTTCAATGAGGACTACTGCAAATGGTGCTATGCCGACGGCGAATATCTGTACAGTGACATGGATGATCTCATCGATGTTTGCGTGCGGAATATGGTCAGTCCGGAGCATCCGGAGGAAGAAGTGCGGGCCTATCTCCATGCCACCCTTCCAAAGCTGGATTACTGGAAGCGGTACGAAGAACTCGGGGGCAGCGCGGCATTTGAAGCATCCAAGCAGGCGCTGATCGACGAGATCAACGCACTGAATATCGAAGGTATGCCCAGTCTGGCAAAGCTGAACGCACTGGTGGGCAGCTACATCAATCTGGAATACAGGCTTCCCAACGGAAGGACGGTCAAATTCCTTGACGATAACGCCACATACCTTGGCAATCAGCTGGAAAGCACGTCCGACAACTGCCGATGCTTCGGCATCGCCGCCAACCGGGAGTTTATCCTGATCTGCAGCTACGAAGCAAACGGCGAAAACCCGGAGCTGATCGTGTATCGGAAGCGGTAAGCGCTGACCCCTCATAAAAAAGCCCCCCGAACCTGGCTCTGGTTCGGGGGATTTGGGGGATTAGGAGGTATATGGCTTTCGTTTTTTCTTAAGACAATGGATCAAACAAGGGCTGCGCCCAGGGAGCGGCAGGCGGCTTCGGCTTCCGCGTCGGGGGCTTCCTGGCAGATGACGCAGTCGCACACCAGATCCGCGCCCTTGTCCCGGCAGGTCTGCTCCCAGTCCCGCATCCACTCGCCGTCGCCCCAGCCGTAGGAGCCGAACAGGGCAATGGGCTTGCCGGACAGCTTGTCGGCGCAGGCGGTGAACATAGGCTCAAATTCCTCTTCCTCCAGCACCTCCGCGCCCATGGCCGGGCAGCCGAAGGCGATGGCGTCAAATTCCTCCATCCGGTCTGCGGAAAAGTCTCCGGCAGTCAGCAGGGTCACTTCGGCACCGGCGGACTGTGCACCCTCTGCGGCGGCCTGCGCCATGGCCTCGGTGTTGCCGGTGGCGCTCCAATATACGATTGCGATCTTTTTCATGTTTCTTCAAACCTTTCTAAATGTGTGTATTTGGTATATCAACCGGCTACGGTGAGCCGTTCAATATTGCTTCCCTTCTCCCACTGCTCCCAGTAGACCCGGGAGCATTTTTTGTAGAGGGCGAAGGTTTTCCGGGCGGCGGCTTCGTCGCCGTAGACCTTCCAGCAGCCGGTGCATTTGCAGCAATCCGGGCCGCATTCCATAAATCCCCGGACGTCCTCCGCCGGATAGCCCAGAAACAGGCCAATCTCGTGGGGAAAATCCGGCTGGCTCCGCAGGCGATCCATCAGCTGCGCCACACAGCGGTCACAGCAGGCCGGGTCATACCCCCGCTCCCGCAGCAGCCGGGCTGCCTGGTCATCCCGCATATCCGCCGCCAGCTTCCGGGGGCGGTATAGATAGATCAGGGCATTTTTCTCGGAAAACCGCAGGGGCACCAGCCGAACGCCCCGCCCCCGCAGGCGCTTGTTCAGCCCCCGCACAGAGGTGAGCACCTCCTGCCTGTCCCGGCAGGGGCAGGTGAAGAGATTGGCGGTTTTCAGCCCGGCCAGAGTGGGCGAGCAATGCCGCACCAGATATTCCTCATTCATGGCAGTCCCTCCTAATCCGGCGGCGCAGTGCCCGTTTCAGCCGGGCGGAGAGCATGAGGATCAGTACAATGCTCCCCAGCGCACCCGTGGTATGGAAAAATTCCGGCATGGGTTCCGCCTCCTTTAATGGTTAGCCGCCGCTAACTTTTAGGTTGTTTATTGGTTAGCTTCCGCTAACTGTCATTATCTTATACCACACTTCTGCATTTGTCAAGCCCTTTTTTGCAAAAATCGGCAGGGTCTCTGAGATTGCCTGTGTCAACATCCGCCACTTTCTTGTCTCTCCCTTTGGGAGAGGTGGCACGGCTACCGCCGCCAGTTTCCCCGGAGAGGGAGCCGAGTGCCCTCCCCAACGGTATCTCAACGTACGCCCCTATGTATAAAAGTATTCCCGGAAACCCATGTTTCCGGGAACAACATCATTTCTTGCGGAGCAGCGTCTCAGTCCATAGGCTTTGCGGAATAGCCCAGCTTTTCCAGAGGCTGGCACAGCTCCTCCGGGGTGACGGGGCGGCTGTAGCGAACCGTGGCGGTTTTCTTCCGCAGATCCACCAGACACGCCACGCCATCCAGCCGGTTCAGGGCATTTTCTACCCGTGCCTGGCAATTTTCGCAGTGCATCCCCTCCACCCGGAGCACCATCCGTCCAATCTCCGGCTCAGTCAGGGTCTTTTTTGTGCGGATGGTATTACTGCCGCTGCCGCAGCAGCCGCCGCCGGAAAAGTGCTTCTTCCCGTGGCGCAGCGCCAGCACCAGCACCACCAGCAGCGCCGCAATAATGACAATGTTTTCCATAATATTCGTCCTTTCCCTCGCAATTAGCGCTTGCTAACTGCCATGGTTATACCATATTTTTCCGCATCTTGCAAGCAAACGTTGGCAAATCGGCAAAAATCACAAAATCGCCCTTCCCTTTTTCAACAATTTGTGATAAACTAGAACCCAGTATGAACGGATCTGACCACGCTCTGCGGATCGGATCTCTCGTGTGAAAGGACGTGCAGACAAATGATCCAGCTTGCCCAGCGCATGGAAAACGTGCATTCCGACATCCGGGGACCGCTGTACCACGAAGCCCTGCGGATGCAGCGGAAGGGCATTGATGTTTTGAAATTGAATACCGGCAACCCCGCCGCCTTCGGCTTCACCATGCCCGAAAGCATCCGTGCCGCCATTGAGGGTCAGGAGCACCGGGCGGTTGCCTACTGTGATTTTCAGGGTATGCCCGAGGCTCGGGACGCCATTGCCGCCTACGAGACCGGCAAGGGCATCGCCGGTCTGGATCCCAGTGATATTTATGTGGGCAACGGTGTCAGCGAGGTGGTCAACTTCGCCCTGATGCCCCTGCTGAATCCCGGCGACGAGATTCTGCTGCCCACCCCCAACTACTCCCTGTGGAGCAACTCCGCCATTCTCGCCGGTGCCAAGCCGGTGTTCTACCGCTGCGATGAAAGCTCCGACTGGTTCCCGGACATTGCCGACCTGCGTGCCAAGGTCACCCCCAAGACCCGGGCCATGGTCATCATCAACCCCAACAACCCCACCGGCGCGCTGTACAGCGTGGACATCCTCAACCAGATGCTCCAGGTCGCCCGGGAGCATGATCTGATCGTGTTCTCCGACGAGATTTATGACCGGCTGATTCTGGACGATCTGACCCATGTCTCCACCGCCTCTTTGGCTCCTGATCTGACGGTGGTCACCATGAACGGTCTGTCCAAGTCCCACTGCCTGTGCGGCTACCGCTGCGGCTGGATGGCCATCAGCGGCCCCCGTGCCGCCACCGATGCCTACAAGCAGGGCATCAACCAGCTGACCTCCATGCGCCTGTGTGCCAATGCCCTTGCCCAGCTGGTGATTCCCGCGGCGCTGCAGGATATGGAAACGCCCCTGTCCATGGTGCGCCCCGGCGGTCGGCTGTACGAGCAGCGCAAGGCCACCCTGGAAGCTCTGGATCAGATTCCCGGTGTCAGCTATGTGAAGAACCGGGCTGCCTTCTACCTGTTCCCCAAGGTGGATACCCAGCGTTTCCACATCACCGACGACCACATCTTCGCTCAGGATATTCTGCGGCAGGCGCACATTCTGGTGGTTCCCGGCAGCGGCTTCGACTGGCCCCAGCCCGACCATCTGCGTCTGGTCATGCTCCCGGAGGCGGCTCAGCTGAAAGCGGCTCTGGGCAAGCTGGGACAGTTCCTGGCAAATTACTGAAAAGCCATACGGGTGCGCCTCGGCGCACCCGTTTTCCTTGTCATGCCGCCGCTTCCAACCCAAATTCCCGGGGCGGTCACTCTCCGCTTCTCCATGAAGTTTCACAAATCCTTCCCCAAAACCCGGGGACATTCAAGGCAAAAAGGCAAAAAACGTCAAAAGCCGCCGTTGCGCCTTGACGGCACTTGCCGGGCATGGTAAAATAAGAGCAAGTTTTTGAATACCGCTTTTGTAACTGACGGAGTTGATTTGTGGAGCACCACAGGGGAGCAAGAGCGTAGCCGCGTTTTCTTTTGCCGACCGTCTGGGCGCACTGATCTACCACAGGTTCAGTGCGCCCATTTTGTCTTTTTTAGGAGGTAACACCATGAAGAAAGTTGGTATCATCATGGGCAGCGACAGCGATCTGCCCATCGTCCGCAAGGCCACAGCACAGCTGCAGGCTCTGGAAATCCCCTTTGAGGTGCACGTTTATTCCGCCCACCGCACTCCCGTGGAAGCACGGGATTTTGCGCTGAACGCCCGCGCTGCCGGCTTCGGCGTGATTCTGGCATTTGCCGGTATGGCCGCCCATCTGGCCGGCGCACTGGCTGCCAACACCACCCTTCCCATCATTGGCGTTCCCTGCAAGGGGGGCGCGTTAGACGGCATTGACGCCCTTCTGTCCACAGTGCAGATGCCTACAGGGATCCCTGTAGCCACCGTTGCCCTGAACGGAGGCGCCAATGCCGCTTTGCTTGCCGCCCAGATCCTGGCTGTCAGCGATGAAGCGCTGGCCGCCAAGCTGGATGCCAAGCGTGCCAGCGATGCCCAGGCGGTGCTGGCCAAGGACGCTGCCATTGCTCAGCAGCTGTAAAACCATCCACCCTTTTAACCTTACATATAAAAAGGAGAACATCATCATGGAAAAGAAGCTCGTTTACACTGGTAAAACCAAGAATGTCTACGCCCTGGACAACGGCAACTATCTGCTGAAGTTCAAGGACGACTGCACCGGCAAGGATGGTGTGTTTGATCCCGGTGAAAATTCCGTGGGTCTGACCATCGAGGGCGTGGGCGATGTGAACCTGCGTATGTCCATTTACTTCTTCGAGAAGATCAACGCCGCCGGCATCCTGACCCACTACGTCTCCGCGGATCTGGCAAACACCACCATGGAAGTCCTGCCCGCCAAGGTCTTTGGCAAGGGTCTGGAGGTCATCTGCCGCTACCGTGCCGTCGGTTCCTTCTTCCGCCGCTACTCCGACTACATCGAGCAGGGCGCTCCCCTGCCCGCCTATGTGGAGACCACCTTCAAAAATGACGAGAAGGGCGATCCCCTGGTGACCAAGGACGGTCTGGTGGATCTGGGCGTGATGACCGCCTCCCAGTACGACGATCTGAAGTCCATGACCCAGGCCATCACCAAGATCGTTGCCGACGACCTGAAGGAAAAGGGTCTGGAGCTGTACGACATCAAGTTTGAGTTTGGCTACGATCCCCAGGGTCGTGTGATGCTCATTGACGAGATTGCCTCCGGCAATATGCGGGTCTACAAGGACGGTCAGTACATTGACCCCATGACCCTGAACAAGCTGTTCTTCGCTTAATTTCTGAGACCGCCCCCTGCTTTCCCGGGGGGCGGCCCCTTCGCACTTTACCAAACAGAAGGAGGGACTATTATGGGCGGTTTCTTTGGGGCCATCAGCCACAGAGACTGCGTTTATGACGTCTTTTTCGGTACCGATTACCATTCCCATCTGGGCACACGCCGGGCAGGTCTGGCCTTCTATCAGAAGGACCGGGGCTTCCAGCGCCAGATCCACAGCATTGAAAATACACCTTTCCGCACCAAATTCGACGGTGATATGGCCAAATTCAGCGGCAACGCCGGCATTGGTGCCATTTCCGACACCGATCCCCAGCCCCTGCTGGTGCGCTCCCATCTGGGGATCTTCGCCATCGCCACGGTGGGACTGATCAACAACGCCGAGGAGCTGGTGGAGCAGACCTTCTCCGGCCCCGGGCACCAGTTTCTTGCCATGTCCTCCGGTGCGGTCAACGCCACGGAGCTGACGGCGGCACTGATTAACCAGTGCGACACGCTGGAAGCCGGCATCCGCCACGCCCAGACCGTCATCGACGGCTCGTGCACCATTTTGCTGCTGACCCCCGACGGCATCATCGCCGCCAGAGACCGGCTGGGTCGCCTGCCGGTGCTGGTGGGGCGCAGTGAGGACGGCTGCTGCGTTTCCTTTGAATCCTTCGCCTACCACAAGCTGGGCTACCAGGACTGCTATGAGTTGGGTCCCGGCGAGATTGTCCGCATCACAGAGGATGGGGTGACGCAGCTTGCCCCTGCCGGGGACAAGATGAAGATCTGCGCCTTCCTGTGGACCTACTACGGCTACCCCAACTCCAACTACGAGGGCAAAAACGTGGAGCTGATGCGCTACCGCAACGGCGAGATCATGGCCCGCAACGAGCAGCGCGACGGCACCTTCCCGGAGGTGGACTATGTGGCAGGTGTGCCGGATTCCGGTGTGCCCCACGCCATTGGCTACGCCAACCAGTCCCACAAGCCCTTTGCCCGTCCCTTCGTCAAGTACACCCCCACCTGGCCCCGCTCCTTCACCCCCACGGATCAGAAGATGCGGAATCTGGTGGCCAAAATGAAGCAGATCCCCGTGCCGGAGCTGATCCAGGACAAGAAGCTGCTGTTTGTGGACGATTCCATCGTCCGGGGCACCCAGCTGCGGGAGACGGTGGAATTTCTCTACGAAAGCGGTGCCAGGGAAGTGCATATGCGCTCGGCCTGCCCGCCCATTATGTACGGCTGCAAATATCTGAATTTCTCCCGAAGCAATTCGGAGATGGAGCTGATCGCCCGCAAGACCATCCAGAAGCTGGAAGGCGACGAGGGGCAGCAGCACATTGCCGAGTACGCCGACGGCTCCACCCCCCGGGGCAAATGCCTGCTCCAGTCCATCTGCCAGGAGCTGGGCTTCGACTCTCTGGGCTATCAGTCCCTGGACGGCCTGCTGGAAGCCATCGGTCTGGATCGTGACAAGGTCTGCACCTACTGCTGGACCGGCGAAGAATAAACCCGTTTTTCGGAAATTACTTGCTTTTCAAGCAATTTATAAAGGAGTTACCCGATCATGGATCATAAAAATTCCCAGTCTGCCAGCTACGCCGCTGCCGGCGTGGACATCACCGCCGGCTACCGCGCGGTGGAGCTGATGAAAAAGCACGTTGCCCGGACCCGGAACGAAGGATGCCTGGATGATGTGGGCGGCTTCGGCGGCTGCTTCGGTCTGCCCGTTGCCGGTATGGAGGAGCCGGTGCTGGTCTCCGGCACCGACGGCTGCGGCACCAAGGTCAAGCTGGCCATTCTCATGGATAAGCACGACACCATCGGCATCGATGCCGTGGCCATGTGCGTCAACGATATCATCTGCTGCGGCGCAAAGCCCCTGTTCTTCCTGGACTACATCGCCTGCGGCAAAAACTATCCCGAAAAGATCGCCGCTATCGTTTCCGGTGTTGCCGAAGGTTGCGTTCAGTCCGGCGCAGCTCTCATCGGCGGCGAAACAGCAGAACACCCCGGTCTTATGCCCGTTGAGGATTATGACCTTGCAGGTTTCGCTGTTGGTATCGTTGACAAGAAGAAGGTCATCGACAACACAAAGATGAAAGCAGGCGACGTTGTTATCGCCCTTCCTTCCACAGGTATCCATTCCAACGGTTTCTCTCTCTGCCGCAAGGTATTCGATATCGATAACAATAACCCCGACCTCTATGTTGCAAAAGAAGAGCTCGGCGGCAAGACTATCGGCGAAACACTTCTCACTCCTACAAGGATCTATGTAAGATCTATCCTTGCTCTTATCGAAAAAGTTTCCGTTAAAGGTATCTCTCATATCACAGGCGGCGGCTTCTACGAAAACATCCCGAGAAGCATTCCCGACGGCCTCGGCG
>CAYWZB010000050.1:0-8356 GCA_964462775.1 uncultured Oscillospiraceae bacterium | reverse complement strand
CCTCGTAGCTCAGGTTGATGGCGCAGTCGCCCATGGCCAGCTTCTCTTCGCCGCGAACCATGATGAAGCAGGAGGACACCAGGTGTGCGCCCTTCTTTGTCTTGACCAGCTGCAGAGCGGGACGGACGGTGTCAGCGGTGGAGTAAGTAGCGCCGCCCAGCAGAGAGTCAGCGTAGCCCATCTTCACCAGCATGGTGCCGAAGTAGTTGCCCTTGCTCAGAGCAGCACGGCAGTCCTCAGCGCTCATCTTGCCCTTACGCAGCTCCACCATCTTCTCAACCATGGCATCCATGCCCTCGTAGGTCAGGGGATCCAGGATCTCCACGCCGTCGATGTTGAAGCCGCCCTTGGCGGCGTTGGCCTTGACCTCTTCCACATTGCCCACCAGAATGGGGGTCAGGAAGCCGCCCTCACGCAGACGGGCAGTGGCCTCCAGGATACGGGCATCGTGGCCTTCGGTAAAGACGATCTTTCTGGGATTTGCCTTCAGAGTTTCGATCATAGAATTAAACATAGGATATCTCCTCCTGATTTTCGGGTAAGAACCCGTAATTTCGCCTTCTATTATAGCGCAAGCCGGGCGAAGGCGCAACCCTTTTGGGAAGATTTTACAGCAAACCTGCCGCCGCTTCGGCGGAAGGGCGGGGCGTTACTGCTCCCGGAAGGTGATGGTGCCGGTTTCGGCATCCATGGCATCCACGATGGCCAGAGATTCCAGGTGGTAGCCCATGTTCCGGATGACCCGGCCGCCGATCTGGAAGCCCTTCTCAATGACAATGCCCAGACCCTCCACCGTGGCGCCGGCAGACTCGGCGATGGAGATCAGACCCTGCAGGGCGCAGCCGTTGGCCAGGAAGTCGTCAATGATCAGCAGATGATCCTCCGGCCCCAGGAACCGCTTGGAGACGATGACCTGGTTGCGGTTTTTGTGGGTGAAGGATTCCACCTCCGCCACATACATTTCCCCTTCAATGTTGATGGACTTGGACTTCTTGGCAAACACCATGGGCACGCCGTATTCCTTGGCCACGAAGCAGGCGATGCCGATACCGGAGGCCTCGATGGTGAGGATCTTGGTCACAGGCTTGTCCCCAAACCGGCGCTTGAACTCCTTGCCGATCTGCTCCATCAGGGAGATATCCATCTGGTGGTTCAAAAAGCTGTCCACCTTCAGCACATTGCCGGGTTTCACGATGCCGTCCTTGGCGATCCGCTCTTCTAAAAAGTTCATCTTTCTCGCTCCCAAATCTAATGAAATTTCTCTGCCGGGGTAGATAGCATCATCATAGCACATCCGGGCGGAAAAGTAAATAATCTGTCAAAATTTGACAACCCCAGGGCACCCGGCGGGCACCCTGGGGATGTTTGATTTTCTCAGCACAGCTTTGCGCCGGCGGGGATGGCGTCGGAGACCATGACCAGGTTCAGCTTCTCCTCGCCCTTCTCGGTGTGGACGGCGGACAGCAGCATACCGCAGGACTCCCGGCCCATCATCTTTCTGGGGGGCAGGTTGGTGATGGCCACCAGAGTCTTGCCGATCAGCTCCTCGGGCTTATAGAACTTGGCAATGCCGGAGAGGATCTGCCGGTCGGTGCCGGTGCCGTCATCCAGAGTGAACTGGAGCAGCTTGTCAGACTTCTTCACGGGCACACAGTCCTTGACCTTCACAGCACGCAGATCGCTCTTGCAGAAGGTGTCGAAGTCCACATTCTCCTGGGCGTAAGGCTCAATCTCCAGGGCAGGCAGCGCGGCCTTGGCCTTGGCTTCGTTGAAGGCGTTGATCTCCTCCATCTTCTTCACGGGATCCAGACGGGCGAACAGAATCTCGCCGGCACCCACGCAGGTTCCGGGAACCAGCGCGCCGAAGGTGGTCAGGCTCTCCAGGCCGCCGTTTTCGGCGTTGATCTGCGCCAGAATCCGCTTGGAGGTATCGGGCAGGTAAGGCTCCAGAGCAATGGCCGCAAAGCGGATGGACTCCAGCAGGTTATACAGCACGGTGCCCAGACGACCCTTGGTCTCCTCGCTCTTGGCCAGTGCCCAGGGCATGGTCTCGTCGATATACTTGTTGGCACGGCGCAGCAGGACGAAGATCTCATCGATGGCATCCGCCACCTTCAGCTGATCCATCTTCTCCGCCACCTTGCCGGGCATGGCCAGCGCCACAGCCTTCAGCTCCTCGTCCAGAGCGTCGGGGGTGTTGGGTTCCTGGATCTGACCGCCGAAGTACTTGTTGTTCATGGCAACCGTCCGGTTGACCAGGTTGCCCAGAATATTGGCCAGCTCCGCATTGACCCGCTCAATGATCAGCTCATAGGTCATGAGGCCGTCAGCGGCGAAGGGGATCTCGTGGAGGACGAAGTAACGGACAGCGTCCACACCGAACAGCTCCACCAGATCATCCGCATAGATCACATTGCCCAGGGACTTGCTCATTTTGTCGCCCTTGACCAGCAGCCAGGGATGGCCAAAGACCTGCTTGGGCAGGGGTTCGCCCATGCTCATCAGGAAGATGGGCCAGTAAATGGTGTGGAAGCGGACAATGTCCTTGCCGATCAGGTGCAGGTCGGCGGGCCAGAACTTCTTGTAGTGCTCATCGTGGTTGCCGTCGGGGTCATAGCCGCAGAAGGTGATATAGTTGCTCAGAGCATCCAGCCAGACATAGCTGACATGGCCGGGGGCAAAGTCCAGGGGCACGCCCCAGGTGAAGCTGGAGCGGGACACGCACAGATCCTGCAGGCCGGGCTTGAGGAAGTTGTTGACCATCTCGTTCTTCCGGCTCTCGGGCTGGATGAACTCGGGGTGCTCCTCGATGTGCTGCATCAGGCGGTCGGCGTACTTGCTCATCTTGAAGAAATAGGCTTCTTCCTCCGCGTCCTGCACCTCCCGTCCGCAGTCGGGGCACTTGCCGTCCACCAGCTGGCTCTCCGTCCAGAAGGACTCGCAGGGCGTGCAGTATTTGCCGGTGTACTTGCCCTTGTAGATATCGCCCTTTTCGTACATCCGCCGGAAGATCTTCTGCACCTTGGTCTTGTGCTCGGGATCGGTGGTACGCACGAACCGGTCGTAGGTGGTGTTCATCAGATCCCAGATATTCTTGATCTGACCAGCCACGTTGTCCACATACTCCTGGGGCGTGATGCCGGCGGCTTCGGCCTTCTGCTGGATCTTCAGGCCGTGCTCATCGGTGCCAGTCTGGAAGTAAACGTCATAGCCCTGCTGGCGCTTGTAGCGGGCAATGGCATCCGCCAGCACAATCTCGTAGGTATTGCCGATGTGGGGCTTTGCCGAAGTGTAGGCAATGGCCGTGGAAATGTAATAAGGTTTCTTTTCGCTCATTTCAGTCCTCCTAATCATGAAAAAACGCCCCCGGAATGCTCCAAGGGCGTGAATTTACGCGGTACCACCTTGATTCGCAGCGAAACGCTGCCTCAAACACGCTGTAACGGGCGCGCCCGTGGCTCCCTACCTTGTCGAAAGCCCGGCTCCGAGACCATGTTCTTCCGTGCTTGCCGTGCCTCTTCCCACCAAACGAGGCTCTCTGACCGGCTGCTGTGCGGCGTACTCTTCTCTTCATCGCTTTTGGAAATATTTTCACCATTATAGTCCAAAGCACCGCTCCTTGTCAACCCCGGCAGGGAAATTTGTTGCCTTTTTCCCTCAAAGTCCGTCCTTTCCGGTCAGCCACAGCGCCACCGCCACGGCGCTGATGCCGCCGGTGAGCTTGCCGACGATCATGGGGCCAATCATTTCCGGAGCAAACCCGGCGGCGAAGCCCAGATGATCTCCAAAGACAAAGGCGGCGGACACAGCGAAGGCGATGTTCACCACCTTGCCCCGGCGGTTCATCTCTTTCACCATCCCAAAAGTGGCGATGGAGTTGGCAAGGCTCGCCACCAGTCCGGCGGCAGCCGCATCGTTGATGCCCAGCTTTCGCCCCAGCGCCAGCAGGGGCTTGTTCAGCAGCCGGGTCAGCACATACACCAGCGGGAACGCCCCGGCCAGCACGGCGGCAATGCTGCCCACGGTCTGAAAGCCCTCGGAAATGGGTGCCATGCCGGGAATCAGGGCATAGCCCGTCAGCTCCTCCACAATGGCTGCCCCCAATCCCACAGTCACCACCGCCACCACCAGCTTGCCGAAGGCGGCGAAGCCCTGCACCATGGCGTTCTCCGCCCGCCACAGTCCCAGAGCAATCAGCACCGCAATCAGCACGATGGGCACCAGATTCCGCAGCACCAGCATCAGCGGAAAGCCCGCCGTCAGCCCTGCCGCCAGCACCCCCAGCGGGATGGTGACGATGCCGCAGAGAATCCCCTTGGCCATGGCGGGGCGATCCTCCTGCCGCAGGATCCCCATGGCCACCGGGATGGTAAAGACCAGAGTGGCTCCCAGCATGGAGCCGGTGATCACGCCCCCCAGCGCCGCCGCCCGGGGATCCGCCGTCAGTTCCCTGGCCAGAGAGCCGCCGCCCATATCGCAGGCGAGAATGGTTCCGGCAAACATGGCAGGATCCGCCCCCAGGAAGGTATACACCGGCACCACCACCGGCTTCAGCACCGCCGCCAGCACCGGTGCCAGGCAGACAATGCCAATCATGGCCAGCGCCAGCGCCCCCATGGACACAATCCCTTCCTCAAATTCCCTGCCCAGCCCCAGACGGTTGCCGAAGATCCGGTCAATGGCTCCCGCCGCCGCGAACAGTGCCATAACGGCTATGAAAATCTCATGAAAGGACACAGCCCCTTCCCTCCTTTTCCGGTGCCCGAAGCCGGCTCACCGGTCGCTTTTGTCGTCCACAATGGCCACCACGGCGGCATCCACCAGGGCATCCATGCAGAATTTGCTGGCAACGGTGCCGGTGGCCAGCAGCACCCGGTCGCCGGTGCCGGCGCCCACCTGATCCGCCGCCACGATCCGCTGGCCGTCCGCTTCGATCACCAGAAAGGTCTGACCCTGCAGGCACGCAGCCTTTCGGGTTGCCCAGATGGCTCCCACAACTTTTCCTACCTTCATTTCGTTCCCTCCATGATTTCCTTGGCCAGCGGCGTGAGCACCGCCCCCGGACTGGGCTGGCGGCCGCTGAGCCGCAGCTGCCGGGCTTCCTCCGCCGTGACCAGCTTCTTGCGTCCGCCGTCGGTAAACAGCACCCCCCAGTTTTTCAGCTCCCGCTGGGCGGCGGTCAGGCTGCCGGAAAGTGCCCGGTTCTTCGGCGCTTCGGGAAGCCCCGGGGTGAACAGGTACACCGGCTTTCCCTCCGCCAGGGCTTCCAGCACCAACTCCTGCCGGAACCGCAGCAGCTGGGAAAGGGTCAGCGAGCCGATGACCACCGCTTCATAGGGCGGCTGCTGCACATAGGCATACCCCAGCTCCACCCCCGGCTCCCGGCCGATGAGCAGCGCCCGGGTCATACGAGGATCCTCCCCAGATCCCCGGGCACAAAGCCGCAGGCGTTGGCCTCGTCGTAGTCCAGGTGGACATAGGGAGCAAACCGGTCGCTGACCCGCACCACCACATCGTCAAAAACCAGCGGGCGGCGGGTATAGGTTTTCAGCCGCACCACCTGCCTGTCCTGAACGCCGAAGCGCCGGGCATCCTCCGGGCGCAGGTGAATGTGCCGCTGCGCCACGATAACCCCCTGGGGCAGCGTGACCTCTCCCCGGGGACCGATCAGAGTTGCCCCGGGGGTACCGGCCACATCCCCGGACAGGCGGATGGGTGCCTGAATCCCAAGAGCTCTGGCATCCGTCAGGGACAGCTCCACCTGCCCGGCGGAGCGGGCGGGGCCCAGCACCGCCACATTTTCCAACTTTCCCTTCTGCCCTGCCACCGTCACCCGCTCCCGGCACAGGAACTGCCCCGGCTGGGACAGGGGGCGCTGCGGGGTCAGGCTGTGGCCAAAGAGAATCTGCGCCTGCTCCCCGGTCAGGTGGACATGGCGGCCGGAGGCTTCCAGCTCCAGAAAGGAGTGGTCGATCAGCTGCTGTATCAGATTTTCCATGGCACCCTCCTTATCCGTCCAGGCGGCTTAAGATTTTCTCCGTCAGCATCTGCACCAGGCTCTCCACTTCCTCCGTGGTCTGCCGGAGCGGCTCCTCCCTGCCCCATGCCACCCGGCGGATGTCGATGAGATCCATGGGGGAGATGTTATTCGACGAGCTGCTGCCCCCCACCGCGCCGCAGCCCAGGGTCAGCGCCGGGAACAGCCCGGTGGTCAGTCCCACGCCCCCCAGCGCCGCCGGGGTATTCACCAGAAACCGGGATACCGGGATGTTCTCCGCAAACCGGCGGATCACCTCCCGATCCTGGCAGTGGATGGCGAAGGTATGCCCGGCGCCCTCGTGGGTCAGGATTTTCTGGCAGGTTCGCAGCACCGCCTCCTCGCTGTCCATGACGTAAAACGCCAGCACCGGGCAGAGCTTTTCCATGGAGTAGGGGTGGTCTACCCCCACCTCCGTCTCCCGGGCTACCAGCACCTTCGTCCCGCCGGGCACCGAAAAGCCCCCGAGCTTTGCCAGCTGCTCCGCCGTTTTTCCCACGATCTGGGGGTTCAGCGTACCGTCCGGGCGGAACAGGAGCTTTGCCAGCGCCTCCGCCTGCCGGTCGTCCAGAAAGCAGAAGCCCAGCGCCGTTCCCCTGCTACGCACCGCTTCCTCCATGGACTTTTCCACAATGATACTCTGCTCCGAAGCGCAGACCGTGCCGTTGTCGAAGGTCTTGGAGCGGAGGATGTCCTCCAGCGCCCGGGGCACATCCGCGCTTTTGTGGATATAGGCAGGGCCATTTCCGGCGCCCACCCCAATGGCAGGTCTGCCGGAGGAATAGGCCGCCTTGACCATGGCCGGGCCGCCGGTGGCCAGGATCAGACCCACCCCCTCGCTGCTCATCAGCTCCCGGCACCCGGCCAGGGAGGGAATGGTCAGGCAGGCAATGGTGCCCTCCGGGGCACCGGCGCTTTTTGCCGCCTCCGCCACGATCCGCACCGCTTCCCGGGTACAGCCCATGGCTTTGGGGTGGGGAGAAAAAACAATGGCGCAGCCGGCCTTGATGGCAAGGATGGCCTTGTAGCACACGGTGGAGGTGGGGTTGGTACTGGGCACGATGGCGGCGATCACGCCCTTGGGCACGCCGATCTCCCAGATCTTTTCCCGGGCATCCTCCCGGAGGATGCCCACCGTTTTCATATCCCGCACCGCATCCGCCACCTGCCGGGAGGCGAAGCGGTTTTTGGTCGTTTTATCCGGCACATTGCCGAAGCCGGTTTCCGCCACGGCCATTTCCGCCAGACGCTCCGCTTCCCGGGAAAAGGCGGCGGCCATGGCCTCCACCATGGCATCCAGCTGCCCCTGATTCATCCGGGTCAGCAGCCGCTGGGCTTCCTGTGCCTGCCGGATCCGATTTCTGGCCTCCTGCCGTGCCTGTAGATCTTTGTCCAGTTCCATACAGCCTCCTTAAAACAAAAGGCTGGAGCCGTCCCCTGCCTTTTTCGTCATGCGGCCGTTGTCCCAGAAGCCCATGGTTTCCAGCCAGCGCTGGAACTCCGGGATGGCCGTCTTTCCGGTCAGCTCCCGCAGGCAGGCGGTCTCCCGGAAGCCTGTGGTCTGATAGTTGAGCATAATGTCATCCCCGTGGGGGATGCCCATGAAATAGTTGCACCCCGCCAGTGTCAGCAGAGCGGCAAGGTTCTCAATGTCGTTCTGATCCGCCTTCATGTGGTTGGTATAGCAGCAGTCACAGCCCATGGGAACGCCGGTGAGCTTGCCCATAAAGTGATCCTCCAACCCGGCACGGGTAACCTGCCGGGCATCGTACAGATATTCCGGTCCAATGAAGCCCACCACCGTATTGACCAGGAAGGGAGAAAACCGCTTGGCAAAGCCATAGCACCGGGCTTCCATGGTCACCTGGTCGGTGCCGAAATGGGCGTTGGAGCTAAGCTCCGACCCCTGCCCGGTTTCAAAATACAGCACGTTGGATCCCTCCGCCGTGCCCCGGGACAGCAGCAGCTGCCGTGCCTGCTCCATGGTCTGCCCGGTAAAGCCGAAGGCCTCGTTGCCCTTCTGGCTGCCCGCAATAGACTGGAAAATCAAATCGCAGGGTGCCCCCGCTTCCACCGCCCGGATCTGGGCGGTGACGTGCGCCAGCACACAGATCTGGGTGGGAATCTGCCAGTGCTCCTTAATTTCCCGGAACCGGCGCAGCACCCGGCCGACCTGCTCCGGGGAATCCGTCACCGGGTTCAGACCAATCACCGCGTCTCCCGCCCCCAGACTCAGCCCCTCCAGCACCGAAGCGGTGATGCCTTCCGGGTCATCGGTGGTGTGGTTGGGCTGCAGGCGGCACGACAGCGTGCCGGGCA
>CAYWZB010000049.1:0-8527 GCA_964462775.1 uncultured Oscillospiraceae bacterium | reverse complement strand
CTTTTATTATACCAGAAACAAGGCCATATTGGAAGTTTTTTGACAGTCTGAGGCGGGGATTTCTCCCCGCCTTTTTGCATTCCGGATGCCTGTTTCCATCAGGCCAGGAAATTGAACCCCATGATGACAACGCCCAGCACGACCAGGATCACGCCGGTGGCCTGGTTCAGGGTCTTGGGGGTGGCTTTGTTGGCAAAGACTGCGGCAATTCTTGCCCACAGGAAGGTGAAAATCACGCACAGGGCGAATACCGTCCAGTCCGGGGCACCGCCGATGGTGAAGTGGGACACGGCACCAGTCAGAGCAGTGAAGGTCATAATGAACACGCTGGTGCCCACGGCGGTTTTCAGCTCGTAGCCCAGCACGCTGGTCAGGATCAGCAGCATCATCATGCCGCCGCCGGCACCCACAAAGCCGCAGATAAAGCCGATGATCATGCCGCACAGCAGGGACTGGATCGCCCGCTTTCTGGGGGACACGCCCTCCATGGCTTCCTTGGTGGTCATGACGGGCTTGACAATGAACTTGATGCCCAGCAGCAGGGTCATGAACACGGAGAAGGTGCCCATGGTGGCGGAGGGCAGCAGGCTGGCGACGTAACTGCCCACAACGGTAAAGGCCAGCACGCTGGCCATCATAATCAGACCGTTGCGGATGTCCAGATTCTTGTGCTTGCCGTAGGTATAGGCAGAGACGGCGCTGGCCAGAACGTCGGAGGACAGGGCGATGCCCACAGCCATGTACGGATCCATCCCCAGGAAGGTGATCAGCATGGGGCTGATGACGGCGGCGGCGCTCATGCCCGCAAAGCCCGTGCCCAGACCGGCACCCATGCCGGCGAAGAAGGTGACAGCGACGGTTATCAGAATTTCAGAAATGTGCATAAGGATTTCCTTTCCCAATATGGTAAAAAACGAACGAAATTGAGTTTAGCACCGTTTTTGCGACCTGTCAAGGCAGAAAACTGGAGTTTCCCCAATATTCATAGTTTCTTCACAGGAAAAAGCACTTGTAACAGTTGACAGGGGGTGGTATAATAGAAAATAGAAAAATTTTAATATATAGAAGGTGTTTTACTATGACGAAAATTGATATTTTCTCCGGATTCCTGGGAGCCGGAAAAACCACCCTGATCAAGAAAATGATCCAGGAGGCCTACAAGGGTCAGAAGCTGGTGCTCATTGAAAACGAATTTGGTGAGATCGGCATTGACGGCGGCTTCCTGCAGGATGCAGGCATCAACATCACCGAGATGAACTCCGGCTGCATCTGCTGCTCTCTGGTGGGTGACTTCGGCAAGGCGCTGACCCAGGTCATTGACCAGTACCACCCCGACCGGGTCATCATCGAGCCCTCCGGCGTGGGCAAGCTGTCCGACGTGATCGCCGCTGTAAACAAGGTCACCGATCAGGACGTGACCCTGGGCTACACTGTGGCGGTGGCGGATGCCGGCAAGGTGAAGGTGTATATGAAGAACTTCGGTGAGTTTTACAACAACCAGATCGAGACTGCTTCCACCATCATCCTGTCCCGCACCGATGCCATTCCCCAGACCAAGCTGGATGCCGCCGTGGAGCTGATCCGGGAGCATAACCAGGCCGCTACGGTGGTCACTACCCCTTGGGCGGAGCTGACCGGCGAGCAGCTGATCACCGCCATGGAGGGCAAGGCTTCCATCGCCGCTGAGCTGGCACAGATGGAGCTGGAGCGCCTGGAAGAGGAAGAGCATCACCACCACCATCATCACCATGACCACGACGAGCACGAGCATCACTGCTGCCATGGCCACCACCACGACGAGGAGGAAGAACACGAGCATCACTGCTGCCATGGCCACCACCACGACGAGGAGGAAGAGCACGAGCATCATTGCTGCCATGGTCACCACCACGACGAGGAGGAAGAACACGAGCATCACTGCTGCCACGGCCACCACCACGACGAGGACGAGCACGAGCATCATTGCTGCCACGGCCACCACCATGATGAGGACGAGCACGAGCATCATTGCTGCCACGGCCACCACCATGATGAGGAGGAGCATGAGCATCATCACGAGCATGGTGAGCACTGCGGCTGCGGCTGCCATGACCACGATCATGACCATCATCACCACCACGCTGACGAGGTGTTCACCTCCTGGGGTGTGGAAACTGCCCGAAAGTTTGAGCCTGCCGCTGTGGAAGCCGCTCTGAAGGAGCTGGACACCGGCAAGTACGGCATGGTTCTGCGGGCAAAGGGCATTCTGCCTGCCGTGGATGGCGGCTGGATCCACTTTGACTATGTGCCCGAGGAAGTCAACATCCGCACCGGCGCTGCCGATATCACCGGCAAGCTGTGCGTCATCGGTGCCAAGCTGGACGAAGCCGGTGTGGCTGCGCTGTTTGGGGTGTAAGTATGGTTCAGATCCCTGTATATGCTTTTACCGGCTTCCTGGATTCCGGTAAGACCAAATTCATCCAGGAGACATTGGAGGATCCGCGTTTCAATGCCGGGGAAAAGACCCTGCTGCTGGTTTTTGAGGAAGGGGAGGAGGAGTATGATTTCTCCACCTATCCCAGCCAGAACGTCTATCTGGAGGTGCTGGATCAGCAGACCGTTACCACCAAGCAGCTGCAGGCTTTGCAGAAGAAGTACAAGGCCGAGCGGGTGGTTATGGAGCTGAACGGTATGCAGCAGGTGGGCGACCTGTATATGCGCTTCCCGGAGAACTGGGTGGTTGCCCAGGAGGTCATGTTTGCCGACACCACCACCTTTATGGCCTTCAACGCCAATATGCGGAATCTGGTGATGGATAAGCTGGTGGGCGCCCAGATGGTGGTGTTCAACCGGCTGGAAAAGGGCACGGACGTGATGCCCTTCCACAAGCTGGCGCGAGCCGCCAACCGCCGCATCGACATTCTGTATGACTACACCGACGGTTCCACGGAGTTTGACGAGATCGAAGATCCCCTGCCTTTTGACATCAACGCCCCTGTGATCCAGATTAAGGACGAGGACTTTGCCCTGTGGTACCGGGACGTGACCGAGGAGCCGGAGAAGTACGACGGCAAGACAGTCAGCTTCAAGGCACAGGTGGCCATGCTCCGCCGGGACAAGAATGGAATGTTCGCCCCCGGTCGGTTTGTGATGACCTGCTGCGTGGACGATATCCAGTTCTGCGGCATTCCCTGCCGGTATGACAAGGCCTCCCAGCTGGAATCCCGCTCCTGGGTCATGGTCACGGCGAAGATCACCGCGGAGAAGCACCAGTTGTACAAGGGTGACATGGGCCCGGTGCTGACCGCCATCACGGTGACCACCGGCGCAGAGCCTGCCGACCCGGATGTAGCTACGTTTTAAACTGTCGGCGGCGGAGGACATTCCCTCCGCCGCCGGGCAGAAAATAAAAGTGCTTGACAATGGTTTCCTTTTCCACTATAATAGTCAAGCTATCGGGGTGTGGCGAAGCTTGGTATCGCGCTTGGTTCGGGTCCAAGAGACCTCGGGTTCGAATCCCGACACTCCGATTGGAGAGCACCCCGGAAGGCATCAGCTTTCCGGGGCTTTTCGTTTTACCGGCTGTTGCCTGCCGGTATCCGCGGGAGGAAAGAAAAATGTGGTTTGTATTTGCGCTTTTGTCCGGTATTTTGCGGCAGTTACGTCGATTCTGGCGAAGGTCGGCATTGACGGGGTAAACTCCAACCTGGCTACCGCCATTCGCACCGGTGTGGTGCTGGTGATGGCATGGGGGATGGTATTCCTGACCGATGCCCAGCAGGGCATCTCGGCCATCAGCCGGAAAAGCTGGCTGTTTCTGATTTTGTCCGGTTTGGCTACCGGCGCATCCTGGCTGTGTTATTACCGGGCTTTGCAAATCGGTCAGGCTTCCAAGGTGGTGCCTGTGGATAAGCTCAGTGTGGTGTTTACGCTGGTGATGGCGTTTGTCTTTCTCCATGAGAAATGCACGGTCAAATCCTTTTTCGG
Source organism: uncultured Oscillospiraceae bacterium (assembly GCA_964462775.1). Taxonomy (GTDB): domain Bacteria; phylum Bacillota; class Clostridia; order Oscillospirales; family Oscillospiraceae; genus Faecousia. The sequence goes on along the minus strand of CAYWZB010000049.1, from coordinate 4,561 downwards.
CTGCGTGCTCATTGCCGCCGGAACACTGATGATGGTTCTGTAATCTTGGGGATTCCCGCAAAACGCCGGGGATCCCTTTTGCTTTTGCCCCCGGCATACCGAATGCGCCGGGGGCATAGCATTGCATGAGGTGAAGTCCATGGGATATGAGATCTGCTACGGGAAGGAAAGAAAGGGGCGCCTACGGGCGATGACCGCCGGCTGGTTCTGCGTCTTTTTGCTGCTGGTGGGGCTGTGCTGGCCCCGGGGCAGGGAGGCGGTGACCCAGCTGCTCCTGCCGGGAGATGGAGCGGTAACGGTGGCGGCGATGGAAGCCTTCGCCCAGGAACTGCGGACAGGGGAGAAGCTGAGGGATGCGGCGGAGAGTTTCTGCCGGACGGTGCTGGAGGGACAGCCCCTTGCTTCGGGTTGAGGGCGCTGTCTGGGTTCTGGGGGCGCTGCTCCTGCTGACGGTGCCCCTGAACTGGCTGCTGGCAGCTGTGGCCGCGGCGGCGTTCCACGAGATGTGCCACGCACTGGCAGTGAAAAGCGTGGGGGGGAAGATCTGGGGGCTGAAGCTGAACGTGGGGAGTGCGGAACTGCTGACCAGTCCCTTAACCCGGCGGGAAGAGCTGCTGTGCGCCCTGGCAGGGCCGGTGGGGAGCCTGTCCCTGCTGACCCTGTGCAGATTTTTCCCCCGGCTGGCGCTGTGCGGTGCCTGCCAGGGGATCTTCAATCTGCTGCCCCTGTTTCCTCTGGACGGGGGAAGGGCACTGCGGTGCCTGTCACCCCAATGGAGTGATCTGGTGGGGCGATGCGTGGCGCTTTTTCTCCTGGCGCTGGCGATTTTTGGGGCGGTTTTCCGGCAAACGGGGCTGCTGCCCGTGGTGCTGATGGGGATTCTGGTGAGCAAAGGAAAAAATCCTTGCAAAAGCAGTCGGTTCGGGGTACAATAGACATAACTATGTGCGAATGAGGGATACTTATGACCGAACTGAAAAAACGCGTCCTTCTGTCGGTGCAGAAACCGGCCCGGTACACCGGCGGGGAATGGGGAGAGATCCAGAAGGATCCGTCCCAGATCCGGGTTCGGGTGGCATTCTGCTTCCCGGATACCTATGAGATCGGTATGTCCAATGTGGGTATGCGAATCCTGTATGGCGTGATGAACAATATGGATGGCGTGTGGTGCCAGCGTGTGTTCGCCCCCTGGGGGGATATGGACGAGGCCATGCGCCGTGAGAAACTGCCCCTGTGGGCGCTGGAAAGCCAGGAGCCGGTGAAGGATTTCGACATGATTGCCTTTACCATCGGCTACGAGATGGCCTACTCCAACATCCTCAATATGCTGAATCTGGCTGGGGTGCCCCTGCGGGCGAAGGATCGCCATGGGCTGAAGAATATGGTTTTCGCCGGGGGTGTCTGCGCCTTTAACCCGGAGCCGCTGGCGGACTTTGTGGATTTTTTCTCCCTGGGCGAGGGCGAGGACAGCACGGTGGAGATCGTCGCCCTGTACGACAAGGCCAAGGCAGAGGACTGGACGAAGGAGGCCTTCCTGGCGGAGGTTTCCAAGATCCCGGGCGTCTATGTGCCCAGTTTCTACCGCCATGAGTACCACGAGGACGGCACCCTTGCCGCCATCGTGCCCACCAACGGTGCACCCGGGGTGGTTCGCAAGCGGATCGTGGAGGATCTGGACAAGGCCTATTTCCCCACGGACATGATCGTGCCCTCCACGGAGATCGTCCATGACCGGGGCAATCTGGAGCTGTTCCGGGGTTGCATCCGGGGTTGCCGGTTTTGCCAGGCAGGCTTTTCCTGCCGCCCGGTGCGGAAGAAATCCCCGGAGGTGCTCTACCGTCAGGCGGTGGAGCTGCTGGAACGCTCCGGCAACAATGAACTGACCATTTCCAGCCTTTCCACCTCCGACTACCGGGGGCTGAAGGAGCTGACGGATCAGCTGATTCCATACTGCGCTGAGAACAAGGTCAACCTCTCCGTGCCCTCTCTTCGGGCGGACAATTTCTCCCGGGAGCTGATGGAGAAGCTGCAAACCGTGCGTAAATCCGGTTTGACCTTTGCGCCGGAGGCCGGCACCCAGCGGCTGCGGGATGTGATCAATAAGAATCTGACCGAGGAAGAGATCCTGACCACCTGCGCCAATGCCTTCTCCGGGGGCTGGAGCAACGTCAAGCTCTACTTTATGCTGGGTCTGCCTACGGAGACTGACGAGGATGTGCTGGGCATTGCGGATCTGGTGTATAAGGTCATCAAAACCTGGAAGGAGCACGCCACCAACAAGAAGCGTGGCCTGCGTGTCCATGTGGCGACCGCCTACTTTGTGCCAAAGCCCCACACCCCCTTCCAGTGGGAGCAGCAGATCACCCCGGAGGAATACCTGCGCCGGTGCAAGCTGCTGAAATCTCATTTCTATTCCAAATCCATTGAGTACGACTACCACGCCCCCGACCTGAGCCGCCTGGAAGCGGTGTTCGCCCGGGGAGACCGTCGGCTGGGAGCGGTGATCGAGGAAGCAGTGAAAAACGGTGCCAAGCTGGATGGCTGGGATGAATATTTCCGCAATGACATCTGGGAGGCAGCCTTTGCCACCTGCGGTGTGGATCCCGATTTCTACACCGTCCGGGGCTACGCCGAGGACGAGCTGCTGCCCTGGGATACCATCGACGTGGGTGTGACCAAGAAATTCCTGCGGCTGGAGCGGAAGCGTGCCTACGAAGAAAAAATCACCCCGGACTGCCGCCACGGCTGCGCCGGCTGCGGTGCCAGCGACCTGCTGAAGGAGGTATCCTGCGATGCTTAGAGCTTTGTTTGAAAAGACCGGCAATGCGGTTTACATTTCCCATCTGGATCTGATGCGGCTGTTTCAGCGTGCCTTCCAGCGGGGCAAGCTGCCCCTGACCCATACCCAGGGCTACAATCCCCGTCCCTCGGTGTCCATTGCCATGCCCCTGAGTCTGGGCATGGAGAGTGGCTGCGAGCTGCTGGACTTTGAGCTGGAAGGGGAGGGCGTTTCCTGTGAGGAGATCTGCGCCCGGCTGAATGCCAATCTGGTGTCCGGTGTTCGGGTGCGGAAGGTCTACGAGGATGGACGGAAGCTGAAGCATCTGGCCTATCTGGACTGCGTGGTGACCCTGGAATACGACGGCGGCATCCCTGCCGGAGCGGAGGAACAAATCCGGGAGCTGTTTTCCCGGCCGGAGCTGCGGATGGAGAAGAAAAACCGCAACGGCGTAACGGAGCAGGATCTGATCCCCATGATCCGCAGTCTGGACATCCGGGAGGACAGCCCTCAGGAGCTTTCCCTCTGTGCCCGGGTCTGCTGCCAGAATCCGACCCTGAATCCCATGCAGCTGTCCGCTGCCATTGAAAAATACCTGCCGGAGCTGGCACCGGATTTCGTCCGCTGCCGCCGGGTGGAAATTTACGATACCGAAAATACCATTTTCCGATAAGGAGAGAGAAATATGAACGAACTGATTGAACTGGAAGAATGTCCCATCTGCCGGGGTGCCGGCATGATCATGCACGAGGGCGGCTGGAGCGTCCAGGTGGAATGCTGCGACTGCAGCGCCCACACCATCTATATGGAGTACGACAACGATGCCCAGAAGGCAGAGGCGGAAAAGGCCGTGGCACATCTGTGGAACATTGGCAAGGTGATTACCAGTGAGCGTGGAGAGTGATCTGGGGGAGCTGGTAAGCCAGAGAATCCGGGAGGTGAACCAGGCGGTGCCGGAGTCCATCGGACCAATGATGGACTTTCAGGTCACCGGCTGGGATGCGGGCAGCCAGGAGCTGACCATGACCTGCCGCACGGCACCATGGATGCGTAACTTTGCCGGAACCCTCCATGGCGGTATGTGCGCCACCATTTTGGATCAGGCCATGGGCTTCGTGGCCTATTGCTGCAAGCCCCGGGAGGGGACAGCCCCCACGGTGCAGATGTCGGTCAATTACCACCGCCCGCTGATCCCCGGGAAACTGGCGCTGGTCAAAGTCCGTCTGGTTTCCGTGACCCGGAGCTTTGCCAACCTGTCCTGCGAGGCATACAACGCTGCCGCCCCCGAAAAAATCTGCCTGTCCGGCACAGGGCTGTATTTCTTCAAAGAAAAGAACCCGACAAACAGCTGAAAAACGGCATATTCTCCCGAAGATTCCAGAAAACCGGAACCTTCGGGAGAATAAAGAAAAAATTTGAAAAAAGTTAAAATAATGCTTGACTTTTTTAGATGCCTGTGTTAATATATCTAAGTCGTCGGGAGACAGACGACAACAAAACAAAATATCCGGGTGTGGCGAAGTTTGGTATCGCGCTTGAATGGGGTTCAAGAGGCCTCGAGTTCGAATCTCGACACTCGGACCAAAAGTTCCGTATTTTTACTGAGAATGGTAAGAATACGGAACTTTTTCTTTGCTTAAAAATAGAGGTTGGGTTGAGAAGGTTTCTGCGATTACCACTTTATTACCACCGCCCTTCTGCAACTGCTGCGGTTAAGGCTGACAGCAGGGGAATTGGGCTTGACAGACCCGGTTCGGGATGGTAAAATGATGCCAATGGAAT
>CAYWZB010000048.1:0-8597 GCA_964462775.1 uncultured Oscillospiraceae bacterium | reverse complement strand
ACGGCACCGGCATGGTGGCCATGCCCGGCCTCATCAACTGCCACACCCATTTGGCCACCTCCTCCCTGCGTGACTATACCGATGACCTGAGCAGCACCGAGGCGCTGCAGGCGCTGCTGCAGAAGGAGGCCAAAATGGACTCCCGGGCTGCCAAGGCTGCTGCTCTGCTGTCCATCGCCGAGTGTCTGCGCTTCGGCGTGACCTCCGTGTCCGACCTGTACTACTATCCCAACGCCACCGCCGAGGCCGTTGCCGAGTCCGGCATCAAGGCCAATCTGGCGCTGTCCAGCTACCGTTTCATTGACCAGAACGAGGAGTTCGACTTTGAAACCGACGAGCAGTGCCAGGAGCTGGTGAAGGTGGTCAACAAGTGGCAAGGCTATGATCACGGACGGATCAAAATTGATGCCGGCATCTACGCCGAATACACCAGCAACTACAAGCTCTGGGAAGGCCTGCTGGGCTATGCCGCGGAAACGGGCATCGGGATGCAGCTGCATCTGGCGGAGACCCCCGGCGAGGTGGAATCCTGCCAGGAGCGCACCGGCATGGGTCCCGGCGAGCTGCTGAACTGCCACAACCTGTTCTCCCTGCCCACCACCGCCGCTGGCTGTACTTATCTGGAAGACCACGAGCGTACCCTGCTGGGTAAGAAGAAAGTCTCCGCCGTGGCCACGCCCCTGTGCGCCTACAAAAACGGCAGTGCCTCCACCCCCATTCTTGCCAGCGTAAAGGCCGGGATGAATGTGGCGCTGGGCACCGGCGGTGCCATTGAATGCGGCAACCTGGATCTGTTCGAGGTGATGCGCTTCGCCGCCATGGATGCCCGGAAGGAAAGCGGCGACCCCTCCGCCCTGCCCTCCTCCGCCGCCCTGATGATGGCCACCGTCACCGGTGCCCAGGCTCAGGGACGGAGCAAGGAATGCGGTCAGCTGGCCGTGGGCATGGATGCGGACATCGTGCTGGTGGACTTCACCGCCCCCCATCTGATGCCCTGCCACAACATTATCAACGGCCTTGTCTGGTCTGCCAAGGGCGGCGATGTGGCGCTGACCATGGTGCGGGGCAAGATCCTCTACCAGGGCGGCAAATTCCCCACCATCGACCTGCCCAAGGTGGTGGAGGAGCTGACCACCTACGCCATTCCCAAGCTGCTGTCCACAGACGAGTGACTTGTAATGTGATCCAGGAGGTATCCCATGTCTGATCCCAAAAAGCAAAATTTTCTTCAGGGAACCGCCCTGCTGGCCATGGCCACCGCCATCGTCAAGGTCATCGGTGCCCTGTACAAGATTCCCCTCAACGCCATCATCGGCGAGCAGGGCTTCGGCTATTTCAACACGGCCTACGAGATCTACAACGTGCTTCTGATGATCTCCACCGCCGGTCTGCCTGTGGCCATGAGCCGGATGATCTCCCAGGCCTGCTCTCTGGGGCACTATAACCAGGTGCGCCGGGTCTACCAGACCGCCCGGGGCATTTTCCTGGGACTGGGCATCACCGGCAGCCTGCTGATGACCCTCTTCTGCCGCCAGCTGGCCGCTTTCCAGAACCAGCCCGATGCCTGGGCTGCCATTGGCTGCCTTGGCCCGTGTGTGCTGCTGATTTGCGTGATGAGCACCTTCCGGGGCTTTTTCCAGGGGCAGGGCAATATGCTGCCCACCTCCGTGTCTCAGGTGCTGGAGGCGGTGACCAAGCTCATTGTGGGTATGCTGGCCGCCATTGCGCTGCTGAAGTTGACAAACAGCATTCCTCTGGCCGCCGGCGGCGCCATTCTGGGCGTTACCGCCAGCTGCCTGCTGTCTGCCGGGTATCTGTTCAGCCGCTTCCGCAAGGCTTTCGGCCAGATGCCCCAGTCCCAGGAGGAGCCCCGCTCCTTCGGCGCTACCGCCCGGGAGCTGCTGATGATCGCCGTTCCCATCACCATCGGCTCTGCCTGCCTACAGGTCATCACTGCCCTGTCCAGCAAGATCTACATGGGGCAGCTGCTGTCCTCCGGCGTGACCCAGCAGGCGGCGGACACCATGCGCGGTGTCCATGTGATGACCCAGACCATTTTCAATATGCCCTGTGCCTTCATCACCCCCATCACCATCAGCATCATTCCCGCCATCACTTCCCAGCTGACCCTGTGCCAGTACCGGGAAGCCAAGGCCACGGAAGAATCCGCCATCCGCATTACCGGGCTGATCTCCATGCCCTGCGCCTTTGGTCTGGCCATCCTGGCCGAGCCGGTGACCTCCCTGCTGGGCGGCTACACCGGGGAGAACCTGGCGCTGGCCACCAGACTGATGACCGTGCTGGGCATCACCATTGCCTTCAACGCCGTGGTGCTGGTGACCACCGCCATTATGCAGGCGCATAACCGTGCCGGCCGTCCTGTGCTGAATATGCTCATCGGCGGACTGCTGAAGCTGGTGGTGGTGTACATTCTCACCGGCAACCGGAATATCGGCATTGTGGGCACCCCCATCGGCACCCTGCTGAGCTATGTGGCCATTGCCATCTTGAACATCATTTCCCTGCGCTCCATGCTGGAGCATCCCCCCGCTGTGGCAAAGAACCTGGTTCGCCCCTTCCTGGCTGCCGCTTTCATGGGGCTGTTTACCTACGGAGCCTTCGCCGGGCTGAAAGCCCTGGGCATTACCAGCCGCCTGATTCTGTGCGCGCTGCCCGTGATGGTGGGCGTGGTGGTCTACTGTGTGGCTGCCGTTCTGTTCAAAGTCGTCACCCGGGAGGACTGCCTGCTGCTGCCCAAGGGAGAAAAAATCGCAAAACTTCTGAAATTGTGAGATTTTCCCCAAATATCTCTTGCAATTTTCCGATGGTTATGTTAATCTAATGTGGTTTCACAACAAATTTTTCTTCCATAGGAAAGAGGCTCTATTTTATGAATAAAACCGAACTCATCAACGCCGCCGCCGAGAGCGCCGGCCTGACCAAGAAGGACACCGAGCGTGTCATCAACGCCGCCATCGATGCCGTCACCGCAGCTCTGGTCAAGGGCGAGCGGGTGCAGATTTCCGGCTTCGGCACCTTCGAGACCAAGGATCGGGAAGCCCGCATCGGCCGCAACCCCCACACCAAGGAAGCCATTGAGATTCCCGCCACCCGTGTGCCCGCTTTCAAGGCCAGCAAGGCTCTGAAAGACTGCATCGCCAAGTAAGCTATGCGGCTGGACAAGTATCTGAAGGTATCCCGGCTGATCAAGCGCCGCACCGTGGCCAACGAGGCCTGCGACAACGGCCGCATCAGCGTCAACGGGCGCATTGTCAAGGCCAGTTACGAGGTCAAGGTCGGTGACAAAATCGAGATCTCCATGGGCAGCCGCACGGTGGCTGTGGAGGTTCTGGAAGTGACTGACAACGTCCGCAAGGACGATGCCGCCGGGATGTACAAGGAAGTATAAAACCGAAGCCCTTGCCTCTCCCGGAGGGAGAGGCGGCACGGCGAATGCCGTGCCGGAGAGGGTTCTGGATTTTCCTTTAAAATACAAAAAATCGGATATTTACGCTAAAATATCCGATAAACCCTCTCAGTCATGCTATCGCATGACAGTTCCCCAAAAGGGATGCCAGGAAATGAAGTTCTTTACCAAACTGAATCGAAGCCGGAAGCATACGCTTCCGGCTTCGGTTTTTCTTGTTGTAAAAATTCCGGCTGGATTTCCCCGGCTCAGCAGCAGAAGAAGCCTCCTCTTCCGCCGCAGCAGAACAGTTGGGCAAGATAGCACAGGCACAAGCTGGCACAGGGGTCGCCGCCCATGGTAAAGCCGCGGAAATTCCCCGCCTGCCGGCGGTAGGCCGCTCCGCCGTTTTCAATCTGGCTGAGGGCATCCAGATACTCCCGGTTGTCCGGCTCCATGCTGACAGCCTTGCGGATGTGCTCCAAAGCCGTGACCTGATTGCCCAGACCGTCATTGGCCAGGGCGCTGAGGTAGTACCACCGGGCATCGTGCTGCCGGCAATTTTCCAGTGCGTTCAGCGCCTCCCGGTAGCGGCCGAAGCGAATATAATTATAGGCGGCATTCTGGTACTGATCCCCGGACTGACCGCTGTAGCGCTGCTGCTGGCTGTAGCCCCCGAAGGGATCATAGCCGAAGCCGCCGAAGGGGCCGTAGCTTCCGTAGCTGCCATATCCGCCATAGCTTCCGGAGGACTGCTGTTGCTGCTGGAATTTCTCCGGGTTTTTGATCTGCTCGTAGGCAGCGTTGACCTGCTGCATCTTCTCCGCAGCTGTCGCGTCCCCGGGATTCAAATCCGGGTGGTATTTTTTCGCCAGCCGCCGATAGGCAGCCTTGATCTCCTCGTCGGATGCATCACGGCTGACACCCAGCACCTGATACGGATCGTCTATCCTCACCGGGCTTCCTCCTCTTTCTTCCGTTTTCCTCTGTAATTGACCCAAATGCCGCTGTAGAGGATATTATCCAGCAGCGCCTTATCCTGCACCAGGGGCAGCTTTTCGTAACTTTGGGTACAGCGTGCCATGGCCAGGATCAGATATTCTTCCCACTGCTGCCAGTCTTTCTTCCCGGTTTGCAGCAGGAACGGGTTGTATTTTCCCCGGCGCTTGTCCCGGTCAAAGTCCAGCGCCGCATCCAGCAGATAGATGAATCTGCCCAGGGCAAAGCCCGTCTGGCTCAGCTCCGGCTGCCACAGATCTTCCCGGTACACCAGCAGCTGCGCCATCAGCGAGCCGAAAGCCCCCGCCGGTTCGTCGGGATTGGGGCAGTTCTCGGCCTCCAGCGCACTGAGTCGGGCAATGCAGTCCCGAATGGCAGTGCATTGCCGGGGGAAGCGTTTTTCAATTTCCGGGAGCTTATCCTCCAGGCAGTGCGCCATGGCCTTCGCCCCCAAGCTGCCGTCATCCTGCCAGTCATCCAAGCAGTTATAGTAGCTCAACGCCACGTTCATATCCGCGGCATAGCGGACATATTCGTTGTCCACCCACGCCCGGCGCTTCACCGGGTGGAGGACGCAGCTGTTCTTTCCCCGCTGCTCCTCCGGCTCGTACAGGCTCATCAGCAGCAATGCCAGGAATGCCATGTCATAGCGCAAGCCCAGCCGGGCGATATTGCCGGAGCGTTCCCGGATCTGGCGGCAGATGCCGCAGTAGACCGCGCCGTAGCGCTCCTGCTGCTGCGGTGTTAACTCTTTCCAGTTGGCAGTGACATAGCCGAACATCCCAACGCCCCCTTTTTCCGCCCATTGTACCGCGCAGTTGTGAACAGGCGGTAAACAGGGGGAAAATTTACATATTTTCCATATTTTTCAGGCTCTGGTTCAGCGCCCCGCCATAAAACAGGATGCTCATGCAGCTGTACAACCACAGCAAACCCAGAGCAATGGCGTACACAGAGCCGTAAATGTTGGAATAACGGTTGAAATTCTCCACATAGATGGAGAAAATATCTGAAAACACCAGCCAGCCCAGGCTGGCCAGCACGCCGCCGGGGAGGCTTTCCCAAAAGCGGTTGCGCTTGTTGGGCAGTGCCATAAACATCAGGGTAAAGGCCATGCTCTGCAAAAACAGCAGCAGGAAAAACCGCAGATCAATCAGATCCATCAGGTAGATCAGCACCCCGTTGTCCACCATCCGCAGTCCGGCGATCAGGGCGCTGCCGAACACATGGAGCGCCAGCGTTGCCAGCAGCACCAGCAGAAAGACGAAGGTATACACCAGACTGATGGTGCGGGTGTAGAGATAGCCCCGATCCTCGGACACGCCGTAAATGGCGTTCAGACCCCGGAGCAGTCCATAGATCCCCCGGCTGGCAGACCACAGAGCCGTCACCGCTGACAGCCCCAGCACCGTGCCGGAGGCATTCTGATAGGTGCTGTAGACCAGCTCCTCCGCTGTATTCATCAGCGCCTTGGGGAGAAAATCTCCCAAAAAGTCCACCAGATTCTCCACCGCCAAACCGGTATAGCGCAGAATGCTCAAAATCAGCAGCAGCGCCGGGAACATGGCCAGAACGATAAAGTAGGAGGCATAGGCTGCGTTCTGGGGGATTTGCATTTTCTTGACGGAGGCATAGGCCCGGAAGCCCTTGCCGATCAATCCGCCTCTTGGAAACTGACGCATAGATATCCTCGATTCAAAACTGGGAAAAAGCCCGCTGCCCTTGGGGCAGCGGGCTGAACACTTGCTTATTCCGCAGAAATCAGATAGTAGTACACCGGCTGGCCGCCCCGCAGCAGATTCACATCCGCGCCGGGACAGATATCAGCGAACAGATCAGCAGCCTTCTGGGCGTGCTTTTCCTTCACATCCTCGCCGTAGTAAATGGTGATATACTCCTTGCCGGCATCCCGAACCTTCTCGGCCAGAGCCTTCAGCAGAGCCGTGATGTCCTGGCTGGTGCCGAACAGGGCGCTGCCGTACAGAGCCAGGTAGTCGCCCTCCCGGATGTCGTGACCGTCAAAGTCGGAGTTGCGGGCAGCGTAGGTAATCTGCATGGTCTCCACCGTGCCCAGGGCTTCGGTCAGGGCTTCGGTGTTCTCCTCCACGCTGCCCTCGGGGTTGAAGCTGAGCATGGCAGTCACGCCCTGGGGAACGGTCTTGGAAGGGATGACCACCACATTCTTGGGGGTCAGGGCATCCACCTGCTGGGCGGCCATAATGATGTTCTTGTTGTTGGGCAGGACGAATACCGTCTCCGCTGGAACCTTGTTCACCGCCTCCAGAATGTCCTGGGTGCTGGGGTTCATGGTCTGACCGCCGGAAATGATCTGATCTACGCCCAGATTCATAAACACGTCCGCCAGACCGTCGCCGGCGCAGACAGAAACCACGCCCAGCGCACGCTCAGGCTCAGCGATCTTGGGAGCCTTCTCCGCCTCGCTCATCACCTTCTCGGTGTGCTGCAGGCGCATATTTTCAATCTTCACCGTCTGGAAGGAGCCGTAGTCCATAGCCTCGTGGAGTGCCTTGCCGGGGTCGTTGGTATGGACATGAACCTTGATGATCTCCTCATCGTCCACCAGCACCAGGCTGTCGCCCAGGCTGCTGAGGAACTGGCGGAGCTTCTCGGGATCCAGGTCGTTTTCCCGGGCGATGATGAACTCGGTGCAGTAGGTGAAGGTGATCTCATCGGTATCAAAGTCCGAGAAATCCGCAGCCTCCTTGGTCTCCTCCTGGGAAGCCTGGGCTGCCACCACGTCGTTGCCCTGCAGGGCACTGAGCATGGCCTCCAGAGCCACCAGCCAGCCCTTGCCGCCGGCATCCACAACGCCGGCCTTCTTCAGCACGGGGTTCTGGTTGGTGGTATCGGCCAGAGCCACCTTTGCCTCGGCAATGGCGGCCTCCTGGACAAATTCAATGTGGTTGTTCTCCTGTGCCGCGTCGGCAGCCTTGGCGGCGGCCAGACGAGCCACGGTGAGGATGGTGCCCTCGGCGGGCTTCATGACGGCCTTGTAGGCAGCGTCCACGCCCTCCTGCAGCGCCTGTGCCCACAGCACGCCGTCGGCTTCCACGCAGCCCTTCAGCCGCTTGGAAATGCCCCGGAACAGCAGGGACAGGATAACACCGGAGTTGCCCCGGGCGCCCCGGAGCATGGCAGAGGCGGCAGTCTTGCCGGCCTTGTCCAGATCGGGATCCTCCACCTTCCGCAGGTCTGTGGCGGCGGCGTTGATGGTCATGGACATATTGGTGCCGGTGTCGCCGTCGGGCACGGGGAACACGTTCAGCTCATTAAGAGCCTGCTTATTGTTTTCGATGGCAGCCGCCGCACTGATGATCATTCTGCGAAGTTCGGCACCGTTGATGGTCTGTTTCAATATTTCTTTCCTCCAAGCATTAACCGATACTCATAGAATCGATATACACGTTAACCGCCCGAACCTCGGTGCCGGTGGTGGATGTGACCACATAGCGAACCTCGGAAATAATGGACGCGCCGACGGCGTTGAGATTGACGTTGCCATCGACCACAATGTGCAGATCGATGGAAATGGTATTGTCCTCGTGGAACTGGACGGAAACGCCCTTGCCCACGGACTCCTTTCGCAGCAGATGATACACGCCGTCGGTCAGGCTCCGGGCAGCCATGCCCTTCACGCCGAAGCAGTTTGCCGCGGCGGTGCCTACGATCTCGGTGTAGACATTGGTGCTGACGTTCACACTGCCGTTTTCGTTTTCGTGACGGATCATAGTCAAGTACCTCCAATTTTTATCGGATGGTATTCCGGGGAAGAGATCTCAGCTGACAGTGGCCAATGAAGGTGTCCACTTCGTGGAAATTGGAAAATTCCCGGGAATATCCATTTGTAATTCGTAATTATGAATTGCTTACACCATGCTCTTTTCCCAGCACTCGGGAGCGGTCAGACCCATCATCTTGACCACGGTGGGAGCAACGTTGGCCAGGCCGTAAGCGCCGTCCTGAATCGTCCAGTCGTGATCCTTATCGTAGATAATGAAGGGCACGGGGTTCAGGGAGTGGGCAGTACGGACGGAGGTCTTGCCCTTCTTGGTCTCGGTCATCTGGTCAGCGTTGCCGTGGTCGGCGGTGATCAGCACAGTGTAGCCGTACTGGTCGGCGGCTTCCAGAATGGCCTTCAGGCCGCTGTCCACGCACTCCATGGCGTAAACCA
>CAYWZB010000047.1:0-8600 GCA_964462775.1 uncultured Oscillospiraceae bacterium | reverse complement strand
TATGAAAAGAGGCGACGCCAGAGAACTGGCAATCCATTTGATCTACGGCCGGGAATTTACCGGCGAAGAGCCGGAGCAGGTGGTCTCCACCCGCCTGGCTAAGGAATACTATGCAGGTCTGTCCGCTGAGAACGAGGTCTATACCGAGCGCCCCAGCCGGGGTCAGCTGCGCTATATCGATACCGTGGTGTCCGGTGTGGCCAACCGGGTGGACGAGCTGAACGACCAGATCCGTAAATTCTCCATCGGCTGGGATATCAGCCGCATCTCCCGGCTGACCCGCTGTATCCTGCAGATGGCCATGTTCGAGATCCTCTATGTGGAGGATGTGCCCACAGGTGTGGCTGTGTCGGAAGCGGTGCGTATTGCCAAGAAGTACGATGGCGATGACACCGGCTCCTTTGTCAACGGCATTCTCGGCTCCTTTGCCCGGAGCCTGGAGGCAAAGCCCACCGAGACCGCTGAGGTAACCGAATGAGCGTGATTGGCATTGATACCAGCAATTACACCACCTCTATCGCCTGCTTTGACGGCGTGGGCGGTGAGAATTGCTCCAAGCTGCTGCCCGTGAAGCAGGGGGAGCTTGGTCTGCGCCAGTCGGACGCTGTCTTTGCCCATATCAAAAGCCTGCCGGAGCTTTCCGGCAGGCTGTTTTCCCATATCCAGGGGGAGAGAATCACCGCCGTGGGTGTCAGTACCCGTCCCCGGGCGGTGGAGGGCAGCTATATGCCCTGCTTCCTGGTGGGCTATTCCCATGCCAGTATGCTCAGTCAGATGCTGGGGGTGCCTCTGGTGGAGGTCTCCCATCAGCAGGGGCATGTGGCAGCGTCGCTGTGGAGCGCAGGGCACATGGAGCTGATGGATCAGCCCCACCTGGCCTGGCACCTGTCCGGCGGCACCACGGAGCTGCTGCTGGTGGAGCCGGAGGGGAAGAATGTGGTTTGCACGAAAATCGGCGGCACCTCGGATATTTCCGCCGGTCAGCTCATTGACCGCACCGGTCAGCTGCTGCAGCTGCCGTTCCCTTCGGGAAAGCATCTGGATGCCCTGAGCCGGGAGGCACAGAAGCAGGATGCTTTTGCTGTCAAGTGCGCGGATATGACCTTCTCATTGTCCGGCGTGCAGAACAAGGTGCAGCAGTACCATGCCGCCGGCAATTCCCCGGAGGAGACCGCCGGCTACGCCCTGCGGTGTGTGGCAGGGGCGGTTTACAAGGCCTCTCAGCAGGCGCTGAAGGCATATCCAGGACTGCGGATCGTATTTTCCGGCGGTGTGGCATCCAATTCTCTGCTGCGCCAGCGGATTGCCCCGCTGGATCCCATTTTTGCCCAGCCCCAGTTCTCCACCGATAACGCCATGGGCGTTGCGGTGCTGGCCATGCGGGCGACGGAGGGCTGATATGGCACAGAATGTTCTTTCCATTACCCAGCTGAATGAATACATCCGGGGACGGATGGATGCGGATGCCCTGCTGAATCAGGTGGCCGTCCGGGGTGAGATCAGCAACTACAAATGCTACCCTTCCGGTCATCATTATTTTACGCTGAAGGATGAAAACGCCGCACTGAAATGCGTGATGTTCAAGGGAAATGCCATGCGCCTGCGGTTCCGCCCGGAAAACGGCATGAAGGTCATTGCCATGGGTAAGGTCAGCGTGTTCCCCCGGGACGGGGCGTACCAGCTGTACTGCACCGCCATGGCCATGGACGGTGTGGGCGACCTGTACGCCGCCTTTGAACAGCTGAAGAAAAAGCTGGCAGAGCAGGGCCTGTTTGACCCGGCGCACAAAAAGCCCCTGCCCAAGTATCCCGGAACCATCGGAATCATCACCAGCTCCGCCGGTGCGGCAGTCCACGATATGCTGCGGATTCTTCGCAAGCGGTATCCCTTGACCCGTGTTCGGCTGCTGCCTGTCCGGGTGCAGGGCGCGGAAGCACCGGGAGAGATCGCCGCCGCCATTGACTACGCCAACCACTACCAGCTGGCGGATCTGCTGATTGTGGGACGGGGCGGCGGTTCCATTGAGGATCTCTGGGCGTTTAACGATGAACGGGTGGCCTATGCCATTTATCGCTCCCAGATTCCGGTGATCTCCGCCGTGGGACACGAGCCGGATGTGACCATTTCCGACTTCGTGGCAGACCTGCGGGCGGCAACCCCCTCCAACGCCGCGGAGCTGGCGGTGCCGGATCAGGATGCCCTGCGGCAGAATCTGGATGCCATGTCCGCCGCTATGGCGGTGTCCCTGAACCGGCAGCTGAAGGCTGCCCGGCAGCATCTGGATGTGCTGGCGCAGTCTCCCGCTCTGCGTAGCCCCACGGGCTATCTGGAGCAGAAGGAAAAGGCACTGGAATTGTTGAAAAACCGGCTGGTCGCCGCCCAGAATCAGAACATTACCCGAAACAATCAGCGCTACATTGCCGCTGTTTCCAAGCTGGATGCCATGAGCCCCCTGAAGGTGCTGACCCGGGGATACTCCATGGCGCAGAGCGAGGACGGCACGGTGATCCGCTCGGTCAGACAGGCGGAGCTGGGTCAGCGGCTGACCATATCCCTGAGCGACGGCAAGCTCAGCGCCACCGTCATGGACAAAAAGGAGGAATCCGTATGAACCCCCAGAATAAGACCTTTGAAGAAGCCATGTCCCGTCTGGAGCAGATCGTCCGGGCAATGGAACGGGGCGACGTGGCTCTGGAAGAGAGCCTGAAGCTGTTCCAGGAGGGCACAGAGCTGGTGCGTTCCTGCCAGAAGCTGCTGGAGGATGCCCAGCTGCAGGTGAAGAAAATCATGACCGCCCCCGACGGTACCCCGGTAGAGGAGGCGTTCCAGGATGAGCCTTGAGGAAATGACCCGCCCCTATCGGGAGTATCTGGAAGAATATCTTGCGAATTACTACGGTGCCTTTCACGAGGAACCCCAGAAAAAGCTGTTTGAGGCTATGGAGTACAGCCTGCTGGGCGGCGGCAAGCGCCTGCGTCCGGTGTTTACCTTTGCCTTCTGCCAGATGTGCGGCAAGGACTGGAAGCAGGCGGTGCCCTTCGCCGCGGCGGTGGAGATGATCCAGACCTACAGCCTGATCCACGATGATCTGCCGGCCATGGATAACGACGATTTCCGCCGGGGTCGTCCCACCAACCACAAGGTTTATGGCGAAGCCATGGCCATTCTGGCTGGCGATGCCCTGCTGACGGATGCCTTTGCCATGGCCGCCCGGAATGAAGTGGCAGATTTGGAAGCCATGCGTACCGCCATTTCCCTGCTGTCTGAATGCACCGGATCTCTGGGCATGGTGGGCGGACAGGTGCTGGATATGGACAGCGAGCACCGGGAGCTGACCGAGGAGGAGGTTCTTGCCATCCAGAGCCGCAAGACCGGCTGCCTGATTTCCGCTGCCTGTTGTCTGGGCGTCATCGCCGGCGGCGGCACTGCTGCCCAGCTGGAGGCGGCGGCGCAGTTTGCCGCCGGGATCGGTCTGGCGTTCCAGATCCGGGACGATATGCTCGATGTCATCGGCACCCGGGAGGAAATGGGTAAGGGCGTGGGCACGGACGAGAAGAAAAATACCTTTGTCCGGCTCTACGGTCTGGAAAAGTGCGAGGAACTGGTGCAGAAATACACCGATTACGCTCTGGATGCCCTGAAAGCCTTTGACAATACCGGGTTTGTCACCCAGCTGGCCAATAGCCTGATCCAGCGGCGGGTATGATGGAAGCGACGCTTCTTGCTCTGCAGGATCCTGCCTATCAGGCCTTCCAGCGGCGGCTGCTGCCCAATCTCCCCCCGGAGTCCATACTGGGAATCAAAACGCCCCAGCTGCGTCAGCTGGCAAAGACCCTGCCGGAGGATTTTCGCCGGCAGCTGCCCCACCGGTATTTTGAGGAAAACCAGCTCCATGCCTTTTCTCTGGAAGGGGAGAAGGACTTTGCCGTTGCCGTGGCGCAGGTGGAGGCGTTTTTGCCATACATCGACAACTGGGCAACCTGCGACCAGCTCCGTCCCAAATGCTTTGCCCGGCATCGGCAGGAGCTGCTGCCGTATCTGGCTTCCTGGCTGTCGTCGGAGCACGAATACACCGTCCGCTTTGCCATAGGGATGCTGATGGTGCATTTTCTGGATCAGGATTTTCAGCCGGAGTACCTGGACTGGGTTGCCGGGGTGGAGCGGGAGGAATACTACATCCGCATGATGGCGGCGTGGTATTTTGCTACGGCGCTGGCCAAGCAATGGGACGCGGCACTGCCTTATCTGACCGAAAAACGTCTTGCGCCGTGGGTGCACAACAAAACCATTCAGAAAGCCGTGGAAAGCTACCGCATTTCTTCGGAGCAAAAGACTTTTTTGCGTACCCTGCGTGGAAAGTGCTGATGGAAATATGCTGAAAGCCGCCGATTTTCGGCGGCTTTTCTTATGGAAAATAGGACTGGAAATTTCCCGGATTATGTGGTATCATAAGATGAATTATTTTGCGATAGGAGGGGCAGATTTTGAATTTAAACTGGTTTGAGAGCTTTCTCTATGGACTGTTTTCCGGGCTTGGGGATATTCTGCCCATTTCCGCCGAAGCCCACCGGGTTTTGATGCTGAAGATCTTTGGCACCACCGGAGAGAACACCCTGCTGAACCTGTTCGTCCATTTGGGCGTGCTGGGGGCGCTGTACTTTGTCTGCCGGGGGCAGATTGTGCGGATCTCCCGGGCACAGGCGCTGAAGCGGGTTCCCAAGCGCAAGCGCCGCCGCCCTCTGGACACCCGAAGCCTGATGGATCTGAGCCTGCTGGTGACCATGCTGGTGCCGGTGGTGCTGGGATTGCTGCTGAAGGGCAAGCTTCAGGCGCTGCAGCAGAAGCTGATCGTGGTGGCAGGGCTGCTGTTTGTCAACGGTCTGATCCTGTATATCCCTCAGTATTTCCCCACTGCCAATCGGGACAGCCGGACTATGAGCCGGGTGGAAGGACTGCTCATTGGTCTGGGGGGCGCCGTCGGCGTGCTGCCCGGCATTTCCTCCGTGGGCGCGGCGCTGTCCGTGGCCAGTATCTGCGGTGTGGAGCGGGCTTACAGCCTGAGCATGGTGCTGCTGATGGATTTGGGCATCCATGTGGGGCTGGTGGTGCTGGATATTCTGGCGCTGATCGCCGGGGGAGCCGGTACGGTGTCCTTTGTGATCCTGCTGCGCTACCTGCTGACGGCGGCAGTGGCTTTTGGCGGTGCCTTCGGCGGCATTAAGCTCATGCGGCTGCTGGCAAAGAACGTGGGCTTTTCCCTGTTTGCCCTCTACTGCTGGGGCGTTGCCCTGCTGACATTCGTACTCAACCTGATGGCGTAAGGAGGGTGTGTTATGGCTGAAAAGAAAACCACCAGCAAGGCCGAACGGGCGGTTTCCGGGGTGAAAAATGCCGGTTCTTCCGGCAAAAGCACCGGGAAAAAGAAAGCTGCTCCCAAGAAAGCACCGAAGGTCATTACGGAATACGACCGCAAGGGGCCTTCGGATGTGATGATCGCCTGTGTGTGCTTCCTGCTGTTTCTGGTGATGGCCTTTGCCTGTGTCAACCCCGAGGGAGCGCTGGTGAAGGCGATTCGCAACGTGGTCATGGGTCTGCTGGGTGTGGGCGGCTTTTACTTTGCCATTCCCGCGCTGCTGTACCTGTTTGTAATCCACATTTTCGGGCGGAAATCCTCTATGACCATGCGTAGCGTGTGCACGGCGGTTTTTGCCTTTCTGTGCGGCTGCATTTACCACCTGGCGGTGAAGAACCCGGAGGGTGCTACCGGGCTGGGTGTGATCTCTCAGCTGTATACCGGCGGCGTGGAGGGAACCACTGGCGGCGTGCTCTGCGGCGGCGTGGCTATGCTGCTGGAATGGGCCTGCGGCAATCTGCTGTCGCTGCTGGTGTGCATTTTCCTGGCAGTGGTGACGCTGCTGGGGGCAATGCAGATCACCATTCCCAGCATCGTCCGTGCCATTGCCAACCGTCCCCGGGACGAAGAACCGGAGGACGAGGAGGATTATATGGAGCCTGCGGCCATTGTGGTCAACCACATTGCCAATAAGCAGATCCAGCGCAAGCGCAGAAACCGGGAGCTGGCGCAGGCGGCGCAGTCTCAGACGGAACTGCCCCCGGAGTCTGCCCAGCAGCAGGCCAGAAAGCCCGAGAAGAAAACCCGAAAGCCCAAGGAGCTGCCCATGGAGCCGGTGGACACCGTCAAGCAGGTGCCCGGCAAGGGCGCTGCCTTTATGGATCGGGTGGATGAGGAGATTGGTGCGCCTCTGCTGAGCGGGGAGGAAGCAGAGCCTGTTCTGCCCTGCCGGAAGCGGGAGGAGTCGCCGGTGGAGCCGGTGATTCCCAGCCGAATGCCGGAACTGATCCGGGAGGAAAAACTCCCCGATGCTCCCAAGCTGGAAAAGAAAGCCAAGGAGACCAAGGCAGCACCGGAAAAAGTTACGGCAAAGGACGCGGCGGAGTCTGCCCAGGCTGTGGCTGAGGAAATCGCCCAGAGCCAGGAGACTCCCAAAAGCGAATATTGCTTTCCCCCCATTGACCTGCTTCGTGCTCCCGTTCGGGGCGGGGGAGACGGCACCGAGGAAATGCGGGAAAATTCCCGGCGGCTCAATGAGACGCTGGCATCTTTCAATATCGACGCCCATATCATCAACGTCACCCGGGGTCCCAGCGTGACCCGGTATGAGGTGGAACTGGACAAGGGCGTGCGGCTGAGCAAGATTACCGGCTGCGCCGATGACATCGCCCTGAGCCTGGGCGCTTCCGGCGTGCGGATTGCCGCTGTGCCGGGAAAAATCTCCGTGGTGGGCATTGAGGTGCCCAACCGGGCGGTGACCACCGTGTCCCTGCGGGAAGTGCTGGGCTCTCCTGAATTTGAAAAAGCCAAATCCAAGACCTCTGTGGGTCTGGGTAAGAGCATTGAAGGCAACTGCGTGGTGGGCAACATCGCCGATATGCCCCATCTGCTCATTGCCGGTACCACCGGTTCCGGTAAGTCCGTCTGCATGAACTCCATCATCATCAGCATGATCTACAAGGCTGGCCCCGAGGATGTCAAGCTGATTATGGTGGATCCGAAGATGGTGGAGCTGGGCATTTACAACGGCATTCCCCATCTGCTGATTCCTGTGGTCACCGATCCGAAGAAGGCCGCCGGCAGCTTGCAGTGGGCGGTGACGGAGATGCTGCGGCGGTACCGTGCCATGTCCGATCTGGGTGTCCGGGATCTGGAATCCTACAATTCTCTCATCACCCAGGAGGAGGACGGGCAGAAGCTGCCCCAGGTGGTTATCATCATCGATGAGCTGGCTGACCTGATGATGGTGGCTGCCAAAGAGGTGGAGGACTCCATTTGCCGCATTGCCCAGATGGGTCGCGCGGCGGGTATGCACCTGATCATCGCAACCCAGCGTCCCTCCGCCAACGTGATCACCGGTCTGATGAAGGCCAATATTCCCTCCCGCATCGCTTTCTCCGTGGCATCCGCTATGGAATCCCGGATTATTCTGGACACCATGGGCGCAGAAAAGCTGGTGGGTAAGGGTGATATGCTCTACGCCCCCATCGGCAGCGGCAAGCCCCTGAGAGTGCAGGGCTGCTATGTCTCCGACAGTGAGGTGGAGGCGGTGGCTTCCTATGTGAAGGAAAACTATGTAGCCGACTACAACCAGCAGGTGCTGGAGGAAATTGAGAAGAAGGCGCAGCAGACCGGTAAGAAGCCCACGGCCGCCGACCCGGAGCCGAACAGCGACGAGCTGGAAGGGGACGAGATGCTGCCCCAGGCGGTGGATGTGATCCTGGAGACAGGACAGGCCTCCGTGTCCATGCTCCAGCGGCGGCTGAAGCTGGGCTATGCCCGGGCAGCCCGGATCGTGGACGAGATGGAGGAAAAGGGCTACGTTGGCCCCTTCCAGGGCTCCAAGCCCCGCACCATTCTCATCACCAAGGAGCAGTGGGAAGCCCGGAAAAACGGTCAGCCCCAGCAGATGGACTTCCTGGAGGAGGATCTGAGCGTTCCTGAGGAGCTGGATTAAACCAATGTATTAACCGCCCGGAGAGGTTCTCCGGGCGGTTTGTTTGTTCGGGTAGAAAATTTTTCCAGAAAGGTATTGACAAATGGAAGTAGTTAGTGTATGATAACTCAGCAGTTAGCGAGAGCTAATATTATAAAACCCCGGCTGTTAGCTGCTGCTAATTATTTTCAGAATCGGGTGACAGTTATGAACTTGACCAAGGCTCAGGAGGGCGAATCCTATATCATCCAGGGGATCGAGACTGACGACGAGGAGCTGAATGCGTTCCTGTTTTCTCTGGGCTGTTACAGCGGCGAACCCATCACGGTGGTTGCCCGCCGGAAGGGAAGCTGCACCATCTGCGTCAAAGACGGACGATACAGCATCGACAATCAGTTGGCTGAAGCCATCGCCATCTGAAAACGGCAAGGACAGTCAACTGATTGTCTTTGACCGGAGCGTTAGCGAAAGCTAACTTTAACATATTTACCCCAGGGAAACCTGTCGTATATCTAAATGAAAGAGGAGGACTTCCAAAATGAGAATTGCTTTTGCGGGCAATCCCAACAGCGGCAAGACCACCATGTACAA
>CAYWZB010000046.1:0-8745 GCA_964462775.1 uncultured Oscillospiraceae bacterium | reverse complement strand
GGACAGGGTGGTTTTACCCACGCCGCCCTTACCGGTAATCGCAACTTTCATTGAATAAAGACCTCGCTATAAGTAATACGCATTCCGCGCGGAGCGCCGTGCGGATGCCGGGCAGGATATCAGATGCCCAGAGCGGCGCGCTTGGCTTCGATGCAGGCGATCATCTTGTCACCCAGGGACTCGATGTCGGTATCCACAACGAACTTAGCCTCGACCCACTGGTTGATGCCGTCCTCGCCCTGGAGCAGGCGGGTGACTTCCTCGGAGCCCTTGGAGTAGGGATCAACGCCCAGGAAGGTTTCCAGACCGGTAGCGACAACGTAGTTGCCGATGGAGACGGCCTTCTCGGACATCCATTCGGGAGCGCAGCCAACCACGGGCAGCTGGGAGATGTTCAGACCGGAGTCCTTAGCCAGCTCGGAAGCCAGGATCATCATACGGGAGATATCCACGCAGGAGCCCATGTGCAGCACGGGAGGAATGCCGGCCAGCTCGCAGACTCTCTTCAGACCTGCGCCGCAGTATTCCTTGGCCTGCTCGGGATCCATCAGACCAGCCTTGGCGGCAGCCTGAGCGGAGCAGCCGGAGCAGATGATGATGATATCGTTCTCCAGCATCTTCTTCATCAGCTCGATGTGAGCGGTGTCGGGACGAACCTTGGGGTTGTTGCAGCCGACCATGGCCACAGCGCCGCGCAGAACGCCGGAGGTGACACACTCCAGCAGGGGCTTGGTGGTGCCGAACTCGTCAACCTGGGAGTTGGCAACGCCGTCCAGAACCTTCTTGATGGCCTCAACAGAGTAGCCCACGCGAGCCTTCTGCTTCTGGGAGGGGATGTTGACCAGATCCTGGTTACGGTTCTTGAAGTTCTCAATGGCCATCTTCACGATTGCCTTGGCGTTCTCGCCGGCAGTCTCGGCGTGGAACTGGATGAACTCGGAGTCGGGCATCCGGGCAATGGGAGAGGTGGTGATGAACTTGGTGTGGAAGCACTTGCTCAGGGGGCCCAGGGCGGGGAAGATACACTGAACGTCCACGACGATGGCTTCGCAGGCGCCGGTGAGAACCACGTTCTCCTGGTTCAGGAAGTTACCGGCCATGGGGATGCCGTGACGCATGGTGACTTCGTTGGAGGTGCAGCACACGCCGGAAATGGTGATGCCCTTGGCGCCCATGCTCTTGGCGTAGGCGATCATCTCGGGATCGTTGGCGTAGTGCACGATCATTTCAGACAGGGAGGGGTCATGGCCGTGGACGACGATGTTGACGTTGTCCTTTTCCATAACGCCGATGTTTGCCTCGGTGTCCACCGGGCGGGGAGTGCCGAACATAACGTCGGAGAACTCGGTGCCCATCATGGAGCCGCCCCAGCCGTCGGACAGGCCGGCACGCAGGGACTGGCGGATCAGAGCCTCAGCCAGAGAGGAGCAGCCCATGTGAGTCATGTGCATAGCGGTGGAAACCTCGCGGTCAATGGCGCGGGGCTCGATCTCCGCCTTGGCCCACAGCTCCTGGGTGTGCTCGGGAGCGCGCTTCAGGAAACGCTGGGTGCCGAAGGGCTTGCCGTACTCCAGCAGGCCGATCTCAGCCATTTCGTGAGCCAGATCATAGATGTCCTTGCCCTCGGTCTCAACGCCCCACTCGTGAGCGATGCGGATCAGCTTTTCGGGATCCTTGACCTGGTAGTTGCCGCCTTCCTTGGTGGCGTGCAGGGTGTGCATGATCTCACGGCCGTGGTCGGAGTGCGTAGCAGCACCGCCGGCGGTGAAGATCAGATAGTTACGGGCGACGATGCCGTGAACATCACAGCCGCAGATACCCCGGGGAGCCTTCTTGGTGATACGGCAAGGGCCCATGGAGCAGATACGGCAGCAGGTGCCGGATTCACCGAAGCCGCAGTGAGGAGTCTGGTTCTTGACACGCTGCTGCCAGGTGTCAGCGCCGACCTTCTGAGCTGTTTCCAGCAGAGAATTGGTAGCGGCTTCCATCTCCTCGACGGTGGTAGTAAATGCCCAATCCTTCAATTTGATTTCCTCCTAATCATTGATTCTTAAGAAAAAACGATATTCCCCCTATGTTAGACATAGGATATCGATAATATTGTACTAATTTATCCTCCGATTGTCAATCAGAGATTTGCCCAGAATTGCGCTCTTTTTCCAATCCCCCCAGGGGGGATTTTTGGTTAATATTCTGATTTGACCTATATATAGTGGAAAAACCCTCTTTTTGCCACAAAATAAAGAATCTCCCCCCGGAAAAAAGGAGGGAGATCCATTATGACGGCGATGCGGAAAAGACCCGAATGTCATCCCGGCCAAGGCGCAGCCGGAACGCACCCCAAAGCCTTCCCCTTGGGGAAGGTGGCACGGCGGAGCCGTGACGGAAGAGGTTTACCGCACTGATTTCGTTGGGAAAATACGACAGATAGGACGGAACGGCACACAGGCCATTCCCTACGGTGCTTTCGGGGCGTGGCAAAACGGGTCGATGTGGGCATCGTTCCCTAGAATTTATCATTTGTAATTTGTAATTCTGAATTGCCCCGTCCTAGAAAAACCCCCACCAGCTGAGACTGTGTGCCTGGGAGATGGCGGTTACCTTTTTGGCCAGCTGGGCGCAGGCGGCGGCAAAATCGGTCTGCTCCCCTGCGTTTGCCAGCACCTCTACCTGGGCAAACAGGCTGTCAATCTCCTCCATGGGGGTGTGGTCGGCCACCCAGGCGGTGGCGCTGCGGCGGCTGAGCCATTGGGCTTGCGCCCGGGCGGCAACGGCACGAGCCTGCTCCCAGCGCCCCTCCTGCGTCAGCTCCGCCGCCTGCTCCAGATCCGCGGCAATGGGGCTTTGCCCCCGATCCATGACCCGGGCGGTGAGCAGACTTATCAGCAGCACCCCCACCAGAATGCCCAATCCAATCCAGCTTCGCTTCATGGCAGCTCCTTTCCCAGCCAGATGACCTGATCCCCGGCATCCACCGTCAGCAGCAGGGTGTCTTTGGCTGCGGCGTGGTGATTTTCCAGCACCCGGTTCAGCCAGGCCTCGTCCTTGCACGCCCGGCGGAGATTCTCCCGGGAAACATAGCCGTCCTCAATAATGGTAATGGGCAGAAACACCGGCTTGGGGGTCAGTCCGGCGGTTTTTGCCGTGGCCGGGCGATCCTTGGGATAGGGAAACACCGACAGCTGGCCGTCGGTTTCCAAAATGGCGTACTGCACCGTGCGGATGTCCAGCACATTGTTTTCCCGGAGGTGCCCTGTCAGCTCATCCAGGGTCACCCGGGTGCGGCGGAGATTGCTTCGGAGGATTTTCCCGTTGTCAATCAGGATTACCGGCTTGCCGCACAGCAACCGCCGGATGGGCACGCAGGCGAAAATCAACCCGGACAGCACCAGCTCCGCCCCCAGCACCGTCAGAATGGGCACCAGCCCGGAGTACAGCGCAATGGCGCCGTCCTGCATGGGGATGGCCGCCAGATTCGCCAGCAGCATGGTCACCACAAATTCCGTCGGCTCCATTTCCCCAATCTGCCGCTTGCCCATGAGCCGCACGCAGAAAATCAGCACCAGATACAGCAGCAGTGTTCGTGTGTAAGACAAAATCAAAACCCGTCACCTCTTGGGGATAGTTTCCCAAAGGATGACGGGTTTATGCGAAAAAGTTCCCATAAAATGCAAAAACTGCGGCTTCAACCGCAGCTTCTGCAACAAGAAAAGAGGAGAGGAAAAAATGAAAAAGAAAGGATGGTAGCAAATTTATATATTCGCCCGATTGCCCTTCATGGCCGGGCTGGTTGTTATCTTTTGTATGGCCTCATTATAGAACAGAAATATTAACGATTAAAGTGAGAAAATATTAAGAAAATATAAAGTTGTGTAACAATTGTATTTCTGTTTCTTATCGGCCATCCAGGCTGAACAAAACCCGGTCATTGTCCAGGCCGGAGCGGCGGAAGCGTTCCAGCAGCTGCTCCTCGGTCATGGCCTTTCGCTGCTCCCCGGCCAGCTCCAGCAGGATCTGACCGTCCTTCATCATAATGGTGCGGTTGCCCAGGGACAGGGCGGCGGGAATGCTGTGGGTGATCATCAGGCAGGTGATGTTCTTTTCCGCTACAATGGCCTTGGTCAGCGCCAGTACCTTTTCGGCGGTGGCGGGATCCAGGGCGGCGGTGTGCTCATCCAGAAGCAGCAGCTTCGGCGTGACCAGGGTGGCCATCAGCAGAGTCAGCGCCTGCCGCTGACCGCCGGACAGCAGCCCCACAGGACTGTCCATCCGATCCTCCAGCCCCAGCTCCAGCCGGCTCAGCTGCTCCCGGAAATTCTCCCGGTCCTGCCGGGTGATCCGGGAGAAGGGGCCGATGTGCGCCGAGGAGCGCATATACGCCAGCGCCAGATTTTCCTCAATGGTCATCCCCGGGGCGGTGCCCTTCATGGGATCCTGAAACAGGCGGCCGATGTACTTGCTGCGCTTATAATCCGGCACCCGGGTGATATCCGCCCCGTCCAGCACCACCCGCCCCCGATCCAGGGGGAAGCTGCCGGCAATGGCGGAAAAGAGGGTGGATTTTCCCGCGCCGTTGGTGCCCAGGACGGTGACAAAGTCCCCGGCATCCAGATGCAGGGATACCTCCCGCAGCGCCTGCTTTTCGTTGACGGTGCCGGGAAGGAAGGTTTTGCAGATGTGATCCAATGTCAGCATGATTTTCTTCCTCCTTTGACGGCGGTGATGCCAATGGCGGCGGCGACAATGACGGCGGAGATCAGCTTCAGGCATTCGCTGGGCAGATGCAGGCTCAGTGCCAGAGCGATAATCAGCCGGTAGAGGACGGCACCGACGATGGCACCCAGCATTTTGCCCCAGAGCCGCCCCCGGGGAATCACCGCTTCACCGATGATCAGGGAGGCCAGACCAATGACCACCATGCCGGTGCCCAGGTTGATGTCGGCGGTTTTCTGGTACTGCGCCAGCAGTCCGCCGCTGAGGGCGGTCAGGCTGTTGGAAAGGGCAAGCCCCACGGTGATGGTGAAATTCGTGTTGATGGAGGAGGAGCGCACCATATCCGGGTTATCGCCGGTGGCTCGGATGGAAAGTCCCAGCCGGGTCTTGAGAAACAGCACCAGCACCACCCCGGCGATCAATGCGATCACAGCCCCGGGAATCAGCCGGTAGTATTTGCCCAGCAGTGGCTTGAGCAGCGAGAACAGGGTCTCGGTTTTGAGCATACTGACGTTGGAGGAAAAGCTCATCACCGCCAGATTCACAGTATACAGCCCGGTATTGGTGAGAATACCAGCCAAAATGGAGGGAATGGAGCATTTATTCTGCAAAAAAGCCGTGGTGCATCCGGCGCAGGCACCGGCAGCCATGGCGCAGGGCAGCGCCAGCAGCGGATGCCCGGCCACAGCCATGGTGGCAGAGACGGCGCAGCCCAAAGTGAACGCACCGTCGGTGGTCATGTCGGCAAGGTTCAGCACCCGGAAGCTGAGAAACAGCCCCAGGGCGACCAGTGCGTAAATGCACCCCAATTCCAGGGCGCTGAGAAGAATGGTTGGCATAAGATGACCCCGTTTCGGTTTTAGAAGTTGACAGCTGATAGTGGACAGTTTGGTGGTTTCGGAACGGAACCCCCAAAGCCTTCCCCTTTGGGGAAGGTGGCACGGCGAAGCCGTGACGGAAGAGGTTGCCGCACCGATTTTCTCTGCAAGGTACGATGGTGCGGAGGAAAGGGTCGATGTGTATCAATCGATCCCTACGGTAACACCCAATTTATCATTCGTAATTTATAATTCATAATTACTTATCCCCTGGTGGTGACGGTTTCCACCTGGGTGACCTTTTCCAGGGCGGAGAAGACTGCGGGATCAATCCCCAGGGCGGCGGCGGTTTCGGTGTTGACGGTGACGATGCCGCCGGGCAGGGTTTGGAAATCACCGATCTGACCGCCCTGAAGAATGTCAAAGGCCATTTGGGCGGTCTGCTCTCCCAGCTGGGTGTAGTTGACACCGCAGGTGGCGAAGGCTCCGGCGGTGACGAAGGAATCGGCTCCGGTGTAGTGAGGAATCCCCGCTTCCGTCAACACCTCGGCCACGGCACCGGCCACGGCCATCACCGCGTTGTCCGTGGGGGTAAAGACCGCGTCCACAGCACCCACCAGAGAAGCGGCGGCGGTGAGGATCTCGTCGGCGGTGTTGCCGGTGGCTTCCACACAGGCGATGCCCTTCCCTTCCAGCCATGCCTTTGCCTGAGCAATGGGCAGCTGGGAGTTGGTTTCGGAGTTGGAATACAGCAGTCCCACGGCAGAAGCGTCAGGATCGGCGGTCAGGAGCATTTCCAGAATCAGCTGGGTGTCCAGAGCATCCGAGGTGCCGGTGACGTTGGAAAAACCGGTCAGTCCGGCACTTTCCGGGTCGGAAATGGCGGCGTAGACAATGGGAATGTCCGTGCCTTCCGCGGCGGTGACCATGGCCTGGGCGGCCAGAGTGCCGATGGGAATGATCAGATCGTACCCGTCTGCCACAATCTGGGCACCAATCTGGTTGAGCATGGAGCTGTCATTCTGCCCGTTGTAGTCCCGGATCTCCATCTCCACCTGGGTCAGCTCGGACAGCTGACCGTGAATTGCCAGCCGGATCTGCTCCAGCGAGGAATGATCCAGCTGCTGGACAACAGCCACGGTCAGCTTTTCACCATCCCCGGCAGCGCCGCAGCCAGCGAAGGAAAGAATCAGCGACAGGATCAACAGAACAGATACAAACTTTTTCATAAAAACCCCTCCCGAATGTAATTTTGGATAACAAAAAAGCCCTTGTTCCCCGAAGGGAACAAGGACAGAAAAGACAATTTCTGCGGTACCACCTTGTTTGCCGAAGGCTCGGCCACTCAACCCGGCGCCAACACGCCGTCTGCCAGATAACGCCGGCAATGCGTCAGAAGATACTAAGGCAAGCGCCTGTTCCCTCTGCCCTCAGCGGCCCATTTGCTGCCCCGCTTTTCGCTTCCCTCTCAGCTGTGGGAAACTCTCTGTGGATGCGCTGACAACGTTACTTCCGCCTCACTGGTTTGCTATGAAGTTATGCTTTTTATACACCAGATGTTCCGGTTTGTCAAGAGAAAATTTTTCTGGGGCGGACAAATGTCCTCAGTATTCCCGGACGACCCCTCGGACGATGCCGATGATCTGGGCATAAGTGCCGTCGATGGGCTCGTAGGCATCGTTTTCCGGCATGAGCCAGACCTGACCGTTGCGGCGGCGCAGGCGCTTGACGGTGGCCTCGTCCTCAATCCGGGCTACCACAATCTGACCATCGTCGGCGTACTCCTGGGGGCGAACCACCACCTTGTCGCCGCTGAGAATCCCGGCGCCTACCATGCTGTCTCCCCGAACTCGGAGGGCAAAGCAGCCGCTCTCATGCCAGGGCAGGGTGCCCTCCTGATTTTCCACCGCCAGAATGGGAATGCCGGCGGTGACTGTACCCACCACAGGGATCTGTCCGGGGCGTGCGCCGGTGACCAGGGCACGCTTGCGCCCCTTGGCGGAGGGTGCCTGGATCAGCCCCTTGTCCTGCAGCGCCTGCAGATGGTAGCTGACGGAGGCGGTGGAGCGCAGCCCTACGGCGGCACCGATTTCCCGGACGGAGGGAGAATAGCCGTTCTCCTGAATGAACTGGTTGACATAATCCATAATCGATTCCGGTTTGTTGCTGGTTCTGGGCATAGCGCATCCTCCTTGTCATAGGGAAACGATGGTTTGTTCTTGGATTATAGCACATATATTCGAGAAAAGAAAGCCTTTTGGAAAAGTTTTTCGGAATTTTTTCCGGGATGGGCGCATAGACTGCACAGAAAGGCGGTGGCATATGGAAGGACTGGATCGGACGAAGGAGCAGCAGGTATGGCAGCGGGTTCGGGGAAGCAGCCCGCCGCCCCAGCGGCTGGAGCTGCGGGCGATGCAGCTGTCGGCGCTGGAAAATTGGGCGGCCTACCGCCGGGCGGCGGCATCCCTTTCCGGGGCAGCCCGGGAGCAGCTGCGGCGTTTGCAGGAAAATGCCCATGCCCAGGCGGACAGCATCAGCGGCATCCACCGCCTGACCACCGGCACTCCCCTTCCCCGGAAGGAGCAGCCGGCACCTGCCCAGCCGGCGGAGAAGCTGCTGCGGGGCTGCTATCACCGGGCATACCGTGCGCTGGCAGAATACACCATGCGCTCAGCGGAGGGAGAAACCGGCACGGTGTTCCAAACCCTGGCACACCTGGCCGCCGAAGAATGCGCCGCCATCGCCCGCCTCCTGGGGCAGATCTGACGGCGCAGCGGTGGGATTACAAATGATAAATTCGTGCCCTCCGTAGGGGTCGATTGATACACATCGACCCTTTCCGCCGCACCATCGTACCTTGCAACGGAAATTGGTGTGGTAACCTCTTCCGTCACGGCTTGCGCCGTGCCACCTTCCCCAAAGGGGAAGGCTTTGGGGCGTTTTCTTCGCACCAGCCCCGATATTGTCATCCTGAGCGGAGCAAAGCGGAGTCGAAGGATCTACGCACTATCGTTAACTTTAAAGGCAATTCGGTGCGAAGATTCTGATCATCGGCTGCGCCTCGGTCGGGGCGACATATGGGAAACCCGGCGGAATTGGGTCAATCCTGCGTGCATCTGACAAAAAGGACCGGGGTCGTTCCGTTTGGGAACGACCCCGGCTCAGGCTGTCGAAAAACTTCATTTCTTGGCTCCCCCTCTGGGGGAGCTGTCAT
>CAYWZB010000045.1:0-8774 GCA_964462775.1 uncultured Oscillospiraceae bacterium | reverse complement strand
TTTCTTTTATTATACCAGAAACAAGGGATTTTGGGAAGTTTTTTGACAAGCTGAGATCCCAAAGCCAGTGGCTTTGGGATCTTTCGGAAAATCAGACTCAGGCAGCGGTGACGGAGGTGATGTGGGTGTTGACACCCTCGTACCAGTACAGGAAGCCCTCCACGTCGATGACATCACCGGCGTTCAGAGCGCCCACAGCGGCATAGACCTTGGTGTCGGCACCGGTCAGGTAAGCTTCCACGCAGAAGCTGTACTCAGCGCCGTCCTTGGACACGGTGACGTAGATGTCGTCGCCGGGCTCACCGTTCTTGTACTCGATGCCCACAACGGTCATGCCCTTGAAGGTCACGAACTCGTTCTGATGCTCAATCAGCTCGTCGGTGCCCAGCAGAGCGGTGACGTCAGCGGCCTCGGCAATGTAGCTGTCGCCCTTGACGAACTCAAAGGTGCCGGACATGACTTCCACTTCGCCAGCCCATTCACCCTTGGTGCCGGTGACGCGGATCTTGGTGCCGGGAACCAGCTTGGCAGCATCTTCCTCGGAGCAGGCCAGCTCGTACAGGAAGTAAGCGCCGTCGGGGCTCTGGCAGTAGACGGTGACCTTGTTGTCCCACCAGGACTGGTGAGCCTGCACATAGGTCTCAATGGTGACTTCAGAATCCACGGCGGCAGCCATGTACTCCTGGTGGGTCATAGCCTTGGAGCCGGCGCAGCCGGCGAAGGCCAGAACCATGCTGAGAACCAGCAGCATTGCGATGATCTTTTTCATGTTTCTTCTCCTTTTATCAGGAAGTGATGTGTGTTCTGACGAACACGGCTATTATACTACATCCTACGGGAAAATCAATGACCCCCGGCAGTTTTTCTGCAATTCTTTTTCCGGCGCTCCCAGAGGACATAGCCGATCATCCAGATCCAGCACAGTCCCAGCGCCCCCAGCAGGGCAATGGCCTCCCCGGGCAGGGGACCCAGCTCTCCGGCGCTGACGATCTGATCCAGCCGGTACATACTGCGTACCTCGGAGTAGATCTTCTGAATGGCGGCGGCGTTCACCCGGTCGCCCCGGCGGGCGGTCTTATTCACGCTTTCAATCATCTGCCCGGCGGCGTTTCGCAGGGAAGCGGAGCCATTGAATACCGATGTGACGAAGGTCTTGTCGGTGTTGTCCAGCAGCAGCCGGGTAGCGTCCAGCTTGATGCTGTAGTAGAGTTGATTGTCCTCGCCGCTGCGGCTTAAGTAGTCCTGGTATTCGGCGCTTTCCTGCGCCTTGGCGGTGACGGGAACATATCCCTCCGTCTGGGAATAGGCAATCTGCACGGAGTTGGTCAGCAGGAACTGGGTGAACAGCCAGCTGGCCAGCACCTCCTGGGGATCCTCCTTGTTGAATACGCACACAGACGGCCCCTGGGAGATCATCACAGGATTCTCCGGATCCACCTGAGGCACCGGACGCACCACCGTCTCAAAGTGCACCAGCTTTTCCTCCGGGATATCCACCAGCGGGGCATCGCTGCCCATCCAGGTGGCACCGGCGGTGGAGTCCACCGCGAAAATGCACTGACCGGCGTTGAGGAAATTG
Source organism: uncultured Oscillospiraceae bacterium (assembly GCA_964462775.1). Lineage (GTDB taxonomy): Bacteria > Bacillota > Clostridia > Oscillospirales > Oscillospiraceae > Faecousia. The sequence continues at coordinate 7,195 of CAYWZB010000045.1, read as the reverse complement.
GCGGGGTATCCGGCGGTCTTGAAGGTGTTGAAGGCGCCGGTGGCGGCGTGCTGGCCGATGGTGGTCAGAAAATCTCTGGTGGTGTCGTTGAAGATCAGCACCTGCCCATCGTCGGTGGAGTATCCGGCGTTTTCCTGCCGCAGCAGCTGGATCATCATATTGTCCGTGGACTTATACAGGAAGGGAATCAGCACTTTCTGACCGTTGACGGCAAAGGTGCCGTCGGGATTTTTGGCCATGGCCGCTTCGCTGACTTCCCAGATGAAGTCCCAGGTCAGCACCTCGGGCACCTGATAGCCCAGAGCCTCCACATAGGTCTTGTTTACATAGCAGGCTTCCGTGGAGCGCATATAGGGCAGGGCATAGTAGTAGCCGCCGAAGGCGCATTCTTCCAGAAAGGCGGGGATGATCTGATCGGCGCCGGGGCTGTCAAAGCGCACCTCGCTGCCTCCCAGACCGTAGCGCTCGTGGGTCATCAGCTCGTCCAGGGGTACCACCGTGCCCTCGCCGGTGAGATAGGTGGCGATGTGGTCGGGGTAGGTGATGCACACATTGGGGGTGGTGTTGGTGGAAATGTTGGTGATGACATCGTTGTAGATCCGTCCGTAATCTGTGTACAGCCGGAGATTGACGGTGATGTTGGGGTAGCATTCCTGAAAATCGGCAATGGCCTGCTTGTAGATCTCCACCTGGGTCAGGTTGGTGTCGTTTTTCGCCCAGAAGGTGATTTCGTAGTCCCGGGAGGTGTCGAATGTGTCGGGAATGGCGTAAATGGTGGAGGCGGCAGGCACCTGCTCCTTGTCCCCGGCAGGAGCCGCCAGCTGCCCATGGCAGCCGGTCAGGGACAGCAGCAGGGTCAGAATCAGCAAAAGAGAGAAGCCTTTTTTCATCCCTTCACACCTCCTCTGGCAACGCCGGCCATGATCTTCTTGCGGAAGATCAGAAACAGCACAATCAGCGGCGCGGAGATTACGCACACCGCCGCCATCATGGCGGGGATGTTCTCCCGACCGAAGCCGTTTTCCCGGATCTCCTGAATGCCGTTGGACACAAGGAAATAGGCCTGGTCATCGGTAATCAGCCGGGGCCAGACGTAGCTGTTCCAGCACTCGATGATCTTCAGAATGGTGATGGTCACAATGGTGGGCTTGCACATGGGTACCATGACCTTCATCAGATACCGCAGATCTGAGGTGCCGTCCACCTTGGCGGCGTAGTACAGCTCGTCGGGGATCTGGGCGAAATTCTCCTTTAGGAGGTAAATGTAGAACACAGAGGTCACCGAGGGCAGGATCAGACCGGTGAAGGTGTTACGCAGATCCAGATTGGTGATGGTGACAAAGTTGGTAATGACCACCAGCTCGCTGGGGATCATCATCAGCGCCAGAAACAGGGTGAAGGCCAGATCCTTCCCCCGGAAGGACAGCCGGGCAAAGGCAAAAGCCGCCAGCACCGTCACCACCAGCATCAGCGCCGTGGTGATGAGGGTAAAGACGATGGTGTTGACAAAATACCCGCCCAGCGGCACCTGGGTAAAGGCATCGACATAGTTTTGCAGGGTGGGGGAAAGGGTGTAGAGCTTGGGAATCCATTCACTGTTGTAGCTGCCGTAACTTTTGAAGGAGGTCAGCACCATCCAGTAGAAGGGAAAGAGCACCAGCACCGCCCAGAAGATCAGCATCGCGTGGGTCACGCCGGAGCGGATGCGCCCACGCCGCCTGGCGGCACGGTCGATTTTTTCGTAATCCATTTAAGATCCCCCTTCCGTTAATAGTGGACGTGCTTTTTGCTCACCAGCAGGTTGATGCAGGTGATGGTCAGCACCACAGCGAACAAAATCACCGCCGCCGCCGAAGCGTAGGAGGGATATCCGCCGGAGTCGCCATAGAGCATATCGTAGATGTAGCCGACGATGGTGTTCATCCCGGCGGCGTTCAGATCCGTGCCAAACAGTGCCACCGCATCGGAGTAGGCCTTGAAGGCGCCGATAAAGCCGGTGATCACCAGATAGAACAGGGACGGTGAGATCATGGGCAGGGTGATCTTGCGGAACACCCGTCCCCGGCTGGCACCGTCCACCCGGGCAGCGTTGTAATATGTCTCATCCACGGAGGCTAGCGCACCGGTAAGAATCAAAATCTTAAAGGGCATAACTACCCACACGGTGTAGAAGCACAGTACGAACATTTTCGCCCAATACGGCCCGTCGATAAAATCCACCGGCCCTGCACCAAACAGGCTGAGCATCAGATTCACCAGACCGTCGGTGTAGGCGGTTTTCTGGAACAGGATCATGAACACCAGTCCCACCGCCAGGGTGTTGGTGACGTAGGGGAGAAAGTAGATGGTCTGATACAGCTGCCGCAGCTTCTTGACGGAGCTGACCCCCACCGAGATCAGCAGCGCCAGTCCTGTGGATACCGGCACCGTGATTAGCACCAGAATGAAGGTATTCTTCAGCGCCTGCAGGAAATAAGGATCCCGCAGCACATAGCGGTAATTGTACCAGCCCACGCCGGTGTAGGTCTGGGAAGCGAAATTAAACTCCTCCTCGAAGGAGTAAAGAAACACATCAATCAGGGGATATACCAGAAACAGCCCCAAAAAGACGAAGGCAGGCAGCAGATACAGCCATCCCTTCCGGTTGTTCAGTTCCATAGAAAGCACAGTCCTTTCCTTATGACAAAAGTGCGGTTGGTGCGTCCCATGCTGGCAGCATAGGATTAAACTCCATTATATGTCATTTCCCCGGTCAATGCAAGGGGGACTATTCCCGAAGTCCCTGCCCCGGGAATAAAATTTGTTCACAAATTCGTTGCTTTTTGTTTACCAATCCGTCAAGAGACGTTCAAAAGCGACAAGTATCTTAATAGCAGAAAGGAACGCGGAAGCCGTGAGCCGCCTCCTTTCCAACTCCGTAGATCCTCTTTTCTACCTCTCTTCTTTCCAAACCCTTTCGCGGGAACCCCGGCGCAGAAGAATGCGCCGGGGTTTTCCCGTGTATTTGCTTGACAAATCGGTTCCCAATAGTATAATTGTATTGTAAGAAACAAACACACGATAAGGAGATGTTTCCCATGTACTATCGAATGACCGTGGCCGGTCTGGAGCGGGATCTTCCCATCTGCCCCGTTACCGACCAGCTGTATATCGCCGGCTTTGTGATCTTTGGCGACCAGGAGCTGACGGTGGCCTGCGCCCGGGAGCTGCTGGAGCGCGCGCCGGAGTATGATTACATCATCACCGCGGAAGCCAAGGGTATCCCCCTGGCTCATGAAATGGCTCGTCAGCACGGCGATGCCAAGTACATTCTGGCCCGGAAGGGTCCCAAGCTGTATATGCGGGACATTTTCTCCGTTACCGTCAATTCCATCACCACCGCCAAGGAGCAGAAGCTGTACCTGGACGGCGCGGACGCTGCTCTGATGAAGGGCAAGCGGATCCTGCTGGTGGACGACGTGATTTCCACCGGCGAAAGCCTGAAGGCGCTGGAAGCCCTGGTGGAGCAGGCTGGCGGCACCATCTGCGGCCGCATGGCCATCCTGGCCGAGGGCGAGGCGCAGGATCGGGAAGATCTGGTCTATCTGGAAAAGCTCCCCCTGTTCAACCCCGACGGCACCATCAAGGAATAACGCAACGCACAAAGGCGACCGCTGCATCGGCGGTCGCCTTTTTCTGCGGAAAAGCAGCTGCTTCGTTACGGTTCCATCTTCTCCCGGATCCGCTGCAGCAGCAGATCTTTTGCATAGTACATGGTCTCATAGCGAAGATACATCAGGGCGTTTTCGTCCCACAAAAACCGCAGATTCGGCGGAAACTCCTCGTCTCCGAACCAAAGCTGCACCGCAATGGACAGCCCGTCAAACAGCGGCACGGCGTAGCAGATATCCCCAAAGGGGAGAGACTGTCCGCCCAGCGCCTGACAGGCAGCCCGGAAGGCTTCCGGCTGGCTTTCAAACCGCCGTGCCCAGGGGTCGGAGGGACTTTCCAGCAGATTTTGGTGAAACTGCAGCCCAAAATCCCGCTGATTCTTCCATCGCCCGGTGAGGAACCGACCCTCCCGGCTGTCGCATACCAGATCCAGCAGGGTCATGACCTCTTCAAAGCCATTCCCGTCTACCCAGTTTCCTGCCTCCATCCGCTGCACATCCCCGGTTTCCCGGTGGATGCGGTAGGGGGTGTGAAGCATGGCGGTGTAGAGCCAGTCGCTTTCCGCCCGCAGCCCCAGCTTGCGGATCAGCGCCTGCTGATTGTAGCGCAAAAACAGCGCTTTCGCCTGCCCGGCCTGAATCTGATAGTTGTTTTGCCCTGCCATAGCGCCCGTCCTTTCTTTTTTGCCCATTATACCATGGTTTTTCCCCCGGCACAAGGAAACCTTAAGGGTTTTCCAGGTTTACTTTTGCCGCTTGCTGTGATAGAATGTCTCTGACTGTACCATAAAAAAGTGAGTTGATCCCATTGAATTACGACAATACCCGGGTCAAGATTGACCTGGATGCCATATCCGCCAATTTCGATGCCATTTGCCGCAAGGCACAGGTGCCGGTTATGGCGGTCATCAAGGCTGACGCTTACGGCCACGGTGCCGTGCAGGTCGCCCGGCTTTTGCAGGACAAATGCGCCTTCTTCGGTGTCAGCTCCATGCTGGAAGCCATGGAACTGCGGCAGGCCGGACTGACCACTCCCATCCTGATTCTGGGGCACACCCCGGAATCCGCCTTCCCCACCGCCATCCGGCAGGGAATCCGCCCGGCCATCTTCCGCTATGAAAGTGCCCTGGCACTGTCGGAAGCGGCGCAGGCGCTGAGAGTGACCGCTCCCTTCCACTTCGCTGTGGACACGGGCATGAGCCGCATCGGTTTCCAGGCCACCCCGGCGGATGCCGATGTCTGCGCCCGGATTGCCCAGCTGCCCAATGTGCGTCCCGAGGGCCTTTTCAGCCACTTCGCCACCGCCGATTGTGCGGATCTGGAGCGCTCCCGCCGTCAGGCAGAGCTGTTCGATGCCTTCCACCGGATGCTGCGCCAGCGTGGGGTGGAGGTGCCCATCCGGCACCTGAATAACTCCGCCGGACTGATGAATTTCGACAACCATTACGACATGGTGCGTGCCGGCATCGTCACCTACGGTATGTACCCCAGCGATGAGGTGGATCCGGCGCTGCTGGAGCTGCAGCCCGCGCTGCAGTGGCTCAGCCGGGTGACCTATGTCAAGACGCTGCCCGCCGGCCGGGAAATCAGCTACGGCGGCACCTATGTCACCAAACGGGAGACGGTGGTGGCCACCGTCCCGGTGGGCTATGCTGACGGCTATCGCCGGAGCCTGTCCGGAGCCTTCCATGTGCTGATCCGGGGAAAAAAGGCACCTATTCTTGGCCGCATTTGCATGGATCAGATGATGGTGGATGTCACGGATATCCCCGGCGTCACCGAGGGCGACCGGGTCACCCTGGTGGGCAGGGACGGGGACGAGACCATCACCATGGAGCAAATTGCCGCCGCGGCGGACAGCTTCAACTATGAATTTGTCTGCGGCATCAGCCGCCGTGTGCCCCGGATCTACGAAAGCCAGGGTAAGAAAGTCCATTCCGTCCATTATCTCACCGATTCATTCAACTAAGGAGGTCTCTATGTCCCGACGCAGTTCCAACCACGGCCACAGCAGTGCCGTAGCGGTGCTCATTACCCTGATCGTGCTGATGATCGCGGCATCCGCCTTTATGGTCTATCAGTGCATCGAGCTGGTGCGCCAGCCGGTAACGGAGAACCCCGACAGTACCCCCACCGTAACCCTGCCCGCTTCCCGCCCCCAGCCGGAGACGGAGCAGACTGAGCCTCCCACGGAGGCCACCACCGAACCCACCGAGTACCACCCCCAGGTGGTGTCCACTGCCACCATCGCCGCTCAGGGCGACCTGCTGATGCACATCGGCGTCATCAATTCCTGCAAGCAGAGCGACGGCAGCTATGACTTTTCCTCCATTTTCCGCTATCTGGGGGACTATGTCGGCAATTACGATTACGCCGCCGTCAACCTGGAGACCACCCTGGGCGGTTCGGATTACCCCATCCAGGGCAACCCGGATTTCAACTGCCCCGATTCCATTGTGGATGCGGTGAAGGCCACCGGCTATGATATGCTGCTGACCGCCAACAACCACTGCTCCGATACCCACACCGACGGCATCCTGCGTACGGTGGAAAAGATCCGGGATCAGGGCATCGCCGCTCTGGGCACCCAGCTCAGCGACGATGATAATTTTGCCGTGGTGGATGTCAACGGTATCCGCATCGGCATGGTCTGCTATACCTACGCCACCTCCGTCACCAGCGACGGCCGCCCCTCCCTGAATTTCCGGGAGTCGGTGAAGCAGGTGGGCGTGGTGAACTACTTCTCGGAGAACGATCTGCCCAGCTTCTATTCCGAGCTGGACGGTGTGCTGAAGAACATGGAGCAGCTGGGAGCGGAAGCTTCCATGGTGTTCATCCATTGGGGCGTGGAATATGAGACCACGGAAAACGCCACCCAGCGTGCCATTGCCCAGAAGCTGTGCGACATGGGCGTGGATGTGATCGTAGGCGGTCACCCCCATGTGGTGCAGCCGGTGGATCTGCTGGAAAGCACGGAGGATCCTGCCCACAAAACCGTGTGCATCTATTCTCTGGGCAACGCCGTATCCAACCAGCGCATTGCGGAAATGCGGCTGAAAACCGGTCACACCGAGGATGGCGCTCTGTTCAGCGTCACCTTTGAAAAGTACGACGACGGCTCTGTGTACCTGGCAGGCGCGGATGTTCTGCCCACCTGGGTGAACATGAGCAGCGTCAACGGTCAGAAGGAGTACAACATCCTCCCCCTGGACAACAGCCGCCGGGAGGAGTGGCAGAGTATGTTCAACCTGACGGACTCCCTGCTGGCCAACGCCGAAAGCTCCTACGCCCGCACCATGGCGCTGGTGGAGAGCGGCCTGCAGGAATGCAATGACTACCTGACCCAGGCCAAAACCCAGCGGGAAGCCCTGCCCCCCGCCGCCTGATCCCCGGCTCCGCCGAAGAAATGCGAAAAGCTGCGAAACCACTTTGGTTTCGCAGCTTTCAGACTGTCGAAAAACTTCATTTCTTGGCTCCCCCTCTGGGGGAGCTCAGACTGTCAAAGAACCCCTGTTTTTGCTAAGCGAAAACAGGGATTCTAACGT
>CAYWZB010000044.1:6930-9185 GCA_964462775.1 uncultured Oscillospiraceae bacterium | reverse complement strand
CATAAATGCCACGATAACCCACAAATGCCACGATAGCCCATAAATGCCACGATAGCAAAAAGGGTATCCCAGCATAACAAAATAAAAAAACGCCGTCTACCGGGTTACTCAACCTGGCAGACGGTGTTTTAGTCGTATAGAGGGGAAATATAGGGCAAAAATGGCGCCTATAACGCAAAAAAGAACTATCATCAAGATACTTTTGTATCCTAATAATAGTTCTTTCTTGGCAGGGGCACAAGGACTTGAACCCTGAGCCTACGGTTTTGGAGACCGCCGCTCTACCAATTGAGCTATACCCCTATATGAAAAAGGCGGAGCCTTTGATATTTGGTGGGCCTTCAGGGACTCGAACCCGGGACTATCCGGTTATGAGCCGGAGGCTCTAACCAACTGAGCTAAAGGCCCGTATTGGCTTGTGGCGCTAACCACGAGGAGCATTTTACCATAAGAAAGGGAGATTGTCAAGAGGATTCTTTTGCCCAAACGAAAAAAGTCTTTTCCTGCCGGAATGCTTGAAAAATGGGCGTAAGTGCGCTACAATGGAGGCAATTGAAAAAGGGAGGTATTCGTATGAATCCGAAAAACATTATGCAAATCTTCTCCGACACTGCCTACATCCGCATGGGCGGCAGCAGCGAGGAGGCGGCCGCCGCGGAATATCTGGCGGACAAGGTATGCCAGCTGGGTAAGGAAGCGCAGATCGTTCCCTTTGATGTGCCCATGGCCGAGATCCAGGAGGCACGGCTGGAGATGGACGGCGAAAGCGTGACCTGCAAGGGTTACCTGTGCGCCGGCGACGGGGAAGTGGAAGCCCCCTTCTACTACCTGCGGGGGACGGACAAGTATTCTTTGAGCCAGTGCCGGGGCAAGATTGTCATGATCGACGGCTACCTGGGCTACTGGATGTACCGGGATCTGCTGGAAAATGGCGCGCTGGGCTTTATCACCTATGACGGCAATGTCAACTATGTGGACTGCGACATTGACCAGCGGGAGCTGCGTAGCTATGTCCATCTGGGTCAGCGGATCCCCGGCGTGAACATCAACGCCAAGGACGCCGTCCGGCTGATCGCCAAGGGTGCCGCCACTGCCAAGCTGACGCTGAAGCAGGTGGAGACGGTGGGTCAGTCCCACAACGTGATCCTGGATCTGCCCGGCCAGACCGATGAATACATCGCCTTTACCGCCCACTATGACTCCACCAGCCTGTCCCAGGGCGCTTACGACAATATGTCCGGCTCCGTGGGTCTGCTGGGCATTGCGGAGCACTTTGTGAGCCACCCCCATCGCTATGGCCTGCGCTTTATCTGGTGCGGCAGCGAGGAGCGGGGACTGCTGGGCTCCAAGGCCTACTGCGAAAACGAGGAGCAGCTGAAAAACTGCGCCCTGTGCATCAATCTGGATATGATCGGCTGCATCATGGGCAAGTTCCTGGCCTGCGTCACCGGCGAGGAGAAGCTGTGCGATTACATTTCCTACCTGGGCAGCGAGCTGGGCTTCGGCATCAAGACCGAGCAGGACGTGTATTCCAGCGACTCCACCCCCTTCGCGGATAAGGGTGTCCCTGCGGTGTCCTTCGCCCGGATCGCCCCCGGCAACACCGCCACCATCCACAACAGCTACGACACCATGGCGCTGATGAGCGGCGAGCAGATGGCGCAGGATATCGATTTCCTGATTGCTTTCACCGATCGCATGGCCAACGCCATGCGCTGCCCCGTGGCCAAGGAAATGCCCGACAATATGAAGGAAAAGCTGGACATCTACCTGTGCCGCAAGCGTGCCAACAAGTAAAAACAAAGCAGCCCGGAACCAAGCGGTTCCGGGCTTTGTTTGCGTTTGGGGGAATCAGCCACGCATGGCACGCTTGCGGGCAATGTTGATGGGGCCTTCGTTCATGTCGTTGATCCAGGCAAGGCTCTTGCCCGCACCGTAGGCGGTGCAGGCGTCGGGATCGTCGGCCAGGACGCAGCCGATGCCGGTGCGCTCAGCCAGCAGCAGATCCATGCCCCAGATCTGACAGCCGCCGCCGGTGAGGGTGATGCCGTTTTCGGAGATATCGGACACCAGCTCGGGGCTGGTCTGCTCCAGAACGGACAGAACCTCGTCAGCAATCAGACGGGCAGGACGGCGCAGGACTTCAAATACCTCCGTGGAGGTCAGGGTGACCACCTTGGGCATACCGGTCTTGAAGTCAGGTGAGGGTGATGCCGTTTTCGGAGATATCGGACACCAGCTCGGGGCTGGTCTGC
>CAYWZB010000044.1:0-6830 GCA_964462775.1 uncultured Oscillospiraceae bacterium | reverse complement strand
AAATACCTCCGTGGAGGTCAGGGTGACCACCTTGGGCATACCGGTCTTGAAGTCACGCCCCTTGACGTTCATGGTGCGCTCCTCGTCCCGGGGATAGACCTGACCAATCTGGATCTTCACATTCTCCGCGGTGACCTGGCCAATGACCACGCCGTGCTGACGGCGGACGTAGCGGGTGATCATTTCATCAAAGTAATTGCCGGCAATCTTCAGGGAGGAGGACACAGCCACGCCGTTCATGCTCAGCACGGCGATGTCGGTGGTGCCGCCGCCGATGTCCACGACCATATGGCCGCTGGCACCCCGAATGTCCAGACCGGCACCCAGACCGGCAGCCAGAGGCTCCTCAATCAGGAACACACGCCGGGCACCGGCTTCGATGGCGGCGTTAATGACGGAACGCTCCTCCACCTCGGACACGCCGGAGGGCACGGAGATGACCACACGGGGCTTGGGGCTGAACTTGGAGGACTTGTTGGCGGACTTGAACATCTCCTGCAGCATCCGAACGGTCATCTCGTGGTCGCAGACGATGCCGTCCTTCAGCGGGTGCATGGCAATGACGTTGCCGGGGGTACGGCCCAGCATATTCCGGGCGGCGGCGCCCACCTGCAGCACCTTGCCGGTGTTCTTGTCCACGGCAACCACAGAAGGCTCCCGGACCACCAGACCCTTGCCATCGGCGTAGATCAAAACGTTGGAGGTACCCAGGTCAACACCCAGGTCATTGGAAAATAAAAACATAAAGACACCTACTTAATTCTTTCCGGCTGCCGCCAGGGCAGCGCAGTGTACTTCCGCCGCTCCGGCGGTTTTCAGAACCCGGGCCGCCTCTGAGGCGGTGGATCCCGTGGTCAGAATATCATCCAGCAGCAGAACCCGCTGCCCGGTGAGATCCACCTTCCGGGCACGGTACACGCCCAGCACATTGGCACGGCGCTCCGCTTCCCCGGAAAGACCGGATTGGGGACGGTTATGACGAACCTTCTTCAAAGTCGGGACGGGCTTCATGCCCAGCTCTCGTCCCACGGCTCTTGCCAGCAGCTCGACCTGATCGTAGCCCCGGCGAAGCCGCCGCAGGGGGCTGACCGGGATCCAGGTCAGAACATCCAGTCCTTCGGGATGCTCCCGGAGGATACGCATGGCCAGAAGCCGTCCGTAAGCCGGGGCATAATTCCGGGCGCCACGGAACTTGTAGCGCAGGATGCTCCTTCTTACGTTCCCTTCATAGTACCAAATTGCGGCGAAGCTGTCAAGAAATTGGGGCTTTCTTTTTGAATTTCCGTATTCGGGAGCTTCTGTGCGGCATACCTGGCACAGGTCGGTTTCTTGTTTTTTCAGCAGCTTTCCGCACAGGACACACTTGGGCGGAAAAAGCAAATGGGCGATGGCGTGAAAGAGTTTCATTGTACCTTCCCCTGCAGTCTCAGCTTCAGACCGGTGTAACGGCGGTTTTTCTTGGCGTTTTCCACCATGACCCCCACGGTCTCCTCCCGACCCACCAGGATCAGCAGCTCCCGGGCACGGGTGATGGCGGTATAGAGAATGCTGCGGCTGAGCAGATACGGCGAGCCATTCCAGACGGCGAGGATCACCGCCCGGTATTCGCTGCCCTGACTTTTGTGGACGGTCATGGCGTAGGCCGGTTCCAGCTCGCCCAGCTGAGTAAAATCGTATTCGGCGGTGCGGTCGTCAAAGGTGACGGTCAGGGTCTCCGTATCCATATCCAATGCGGTGATGGTGCCCACGTCGCCGTTGAAAATGCCGGAGCCTACGGCGCTGCCGTCGCATTTTTTCCAGAAAATATCATAGTTGTTGCGGATCTGCATGACCCGGTCGCCCTCCCGGAACAGGTAATCCCCATAGGCACGCTCCTTTTTTCCGGGGGAGGGGGGATTCAGGGCTTCCTGCAGGATCTTGTTCAAAGCCCCGGTGCCCACGCCGCCCTTGCGGGTGGGGGAGAGCACCTGGATCTGGTCGGAGGGGATGCCCATGTTTTTGGGCAGCCGGGTGGTGCAAAGATCCCGGATCAGGGAGGTGACCCCCTCCTCGTTGGAGCGGCGCATGAAGAAAAAGTCACTTTTGACATTTTTCAGATCCGGCATTTCCCCACGGTTGACCCGGTGGGCGTTCATGACGATGAGGCTTTCCTGTGCCTGCCGGAAAATCTCCGTCAGGCGCACCGTGGGAAGCACACCGCTGCGGAGCATATCGCTGAAGGGAGAGCCGGGACCCACCGGAGGCAGCTGATCCGGGTCACCGACCAGGATCAGGCGCTTGCCTGCGGGGATGGCCTGCAGCAGGGCGTACAGCAGCTCAATATCCACCATGGACATCTCGTCCACGATCACCGCGTCGCATTTCAGGGGATTGCTTTCATCCCGGGTGAAGAGCATCTCCCCGGTGTTCTGGTCAATTCCGGCTTCCAGCAGCCGGTGAATGGTGCTGGCCTCCTCACCGGTGACCTCCGTCAGCCGCTTGGCGGCACGGCCGGTGGGGGCGGCAACCAGGCATTTGAGCTGCATCTGACCCAGCAGAGTCAGAATGCCGTTGAGAATGGTGGTCTTGCCGGTGCCGGGGCCGCCGGTGATCAGCAGCAGACCGGAGGTGGCGGCTTCTCCAATGGCGTGGCGCTGCTCGGCGGAGTATTCAATCCCTCCGGACTGCGCCAGCGCGTCAATGGTCTTTCCCAGACCCCGGGGGGCAGGAAAACTGCCCTTCGCCAGCTCCAGCAGCCGCTGGGTGCAGTAGCGCTCCGCTTCGTGAAGCCGGGGCAGATAGGCTACGGTGATTCCTGCCAGGGTGTCCCGGATCAGGCGCTGGCTTTCCAGCAGCCGGGAAATTCCGGCGGAAACCGCTTCCGGCGGCACGCTCAGCAGCTGGCAGGTGGCGCTCAGGAGCTTTTCCTCCGGCAAAAAGCTGTGGCCGGCGGAAAGATTGTAGCTCAGCTCAAACAAGATGCCTGCCTCCACCCGCCGGGGATCGTCCCCGGCCACGCCCAGCTCAATGGCGAACCGATCCACGGCACCGAAGGGGGCATCCAGCCCCTCGTCCATCAGCAGGTACGGGTCATCGTACAGCAGCTCCACGGCGCTGTCACCGTAGAGCTTGTAGGTTCTGACGCCCAGCTCCGGGGGCAGGTGGTGGAGGGCGAAAAATTCCATAATCTGCCGCATACCCACCTGGAGCTTGAACTCCTCGCCAATGGCACGGGCACGCTTTTCGGAAATGCCGGGAACCTCCGCCAGCCGCAGCGGCTCCCGCTCCATGATCTCCAGCGTCCGGTCACCGAACAGATCCACGATCCGGGCGGCCGACCGGGGGCCGATGCCCTTGACCACCCGGCTGGAAAGATAATTCAGGATCTCCAGGCTGGTCTGGGGCAGCAGACGCTCCAGAAACTCCGCTTCAAACTGCCGCCCGTAGCTGGAGTGGGTGCTCCATTTGCCGGTGACCATCAGCCGCTCGCCCACGGCGGGCAGGGGGATGGTGCCTACCACCGTTACATTCTGATTGCCGCCGACATTCAGCCGCAGCACGGCATAGCCGTTGTCGTAATTCTGATACACCACGGCGCTGATGGCGCCCTGGAGGATCTCCAGTTCCTGTTCTTGCAAGGCGTTCTCTCCCATTTTCAACATTGTAGGTCTATTTTACAATAAACCCGGCAAAATGAAAAGCCCTTTTCGGTGCATTTTTCACTTTTTGGGAAAAAAGCCGGGAAAATGCGGAAAAAGCCCGGAAAAGGCTGGAAGAATTTGTAAGATGTCGGTCACTATTTCTAAAAACCAACTTTGGAATTTGTGGAACTTTGCTAAAAAATCGTGCAAACTTTGTGGAGAAGTGCGAATTGCATTCTTTTTGGGATTCGGGTATAATAGCCCGTAGTAACATGGGCAGGTTTGGGGGATAGCATGAAAAATCTGAGTATGCTCGTTTGGCTGACTCAGCTGGGATTTTCCGTGGCGTTTCCTTTGGCAGGATTCACGCTGCTGGCAGTCTGGCTGAGACAGCGGTTTGCACTGGGAAGCTGGATCCTGTTTGCCGGTGTTGGACTGGGGCTGATTGCCGCAGTCGATGGCTTTCGTACGTCACTGAAGGCTATGGAGCTTCTGTCCAAGGGAAAATCCAAAGAGGATTCGCCTCCGCCGGTTTCCTTCAATGACCACAACTGACCCTGGGAGGTATTATGGATTCTCGCAAATTTATCCTGCAGCAGACCGGGATTGTCGCTTTGGGACAAGTGATCTGTGTTGGCGTTATGTGGGGCGTGTTTGCCTTGCTGGATTGTTTTGGGTGGCCTGCTGTCATCGGCGGTCTGGCCGGTGCGCTGCTTGCCGTCGGTAATTTCTTCTTCATGGCCATCGGCGCGGACCTGGCTGCGGATAAGGCACAGGCGCAGGATGTGAAAGGCGGCAAGGCATTGATCCGCTCGTCCTATACGCTGCGGCTGGTGGTGCTCGCTGTCATCCTGTTTGCCTTTGCGAAGAGCGGTATCTGCAATCTTTACGCACTGGTGCTGCCGCTGGTGTTTACACGGCCGATTCTTACGGTTTCCCAATTTTTCAGAAAGTCAGGTGAATCTAAGCAATGAATGTAAGTGTTGATGGCGCATTTGTCTACTTTACGATCCCGATTTTAGGCGGCATTCCAATCACCCAGACCACGGTATCGTCTCTGGTTGTGACCATTCTCCTGATTGTTGCCTGCATCAAGCTGGGCAGCAATCTTCAGAAGCGCCCGACCGGTGTGCAGGTTCTGGTGGAAAAGGGTGTGGATATGATCTATAACCTGACTGCCAGTGCCATGGGTGAGCACAATGTCGGCTGGGCACCCTTTATGGGTACGATTTTCCTCAGCTCTCTTTGCGGAAGCCTGATCGGTCTGACCGGTTTTCTCCGCTCGGTGACAGCGGACTTGAGCTGCACGCTGGTGTGGTCTGTGATGGTCAGTGTGATCATCTGGTACAACAATATTAAGAATAATGGCTTTGTCGGCTGGCTGAAGGGCTTTACGGAGCCTGTGGCAGTGATGACGCCCATGAATATTATCTCCGAGATTGCCCAGCCCATGTCCATGGCTTTCCGTCATTTCGGCAACGTGGCCGGTGGCGGCGTGATTACGGCAATTATCTATACGGCGTTTTCCATGCTGTCTGCGCTGATTCTGAATCTGATCAGTGCCAGCGGCTGGCTGATCAGCGCGGTGCTGATTGCTCTGGGCGTTGTCCTGGTTCTGGTTGCCCGGCGGGGCGGCAAGCTGGGTGTGAAGATTCTGGCAGGACTCAGCCTGGTGCTGGGTGTGTTCGGTCTGCTGCAGGCTACCGGGATCCTTTCCGGTGTTCCGGTTCTGGCTTTTGGTATTCCGGCGCTGCTTTCCTGCTACTTTGATATTTTCTCGGGCTTTGTACAGGCTCTGGTGTTTACTTTGCTGAGCATGGTCTACATTTCCGGCTCCCTGCCGGAACCGGAGCAGACCGCTGCGGCATGACTGTTTTCGCATAATTGCTTTTCAGGGGATTCCCTGCCAAGCATTATATAAAACCACATAAATAATTCTTAGGAGGAACTTTTTATGGAATTAGCAACTGCAATCGCAATCGCCGGTAAGGCTATCGGTGCTGGCCTGTGTATGGGCATCGGCGCTATTGGCCCCGCTATGGGCGAAGGTAACGCCGTCGGTCACGCACTGGATGGTATGGCTCGTCAGCCCGAAGCAGCTGGCAACCTGCGTACCAACATGATTCTGGGTTGTGCTATCACTGAGACCACTGGTATTTACTCCCTGCTGATCGCTTTCCTGATCCTGTTCACCCTGTAATTTTCCCTTTCTCACTCTAACAGGAAAGGAGCGAAACCCGTGTTTGAAAGTTTTATTGGTGTGAATTTCTGGACGGCGCTGTTTATTCTGCTCAATACGTTGGCCATTTTCTTCGTGGCAACGAAGTACCTCTTTGTACCTGTGAAGAATATGATTGACAGCCGCCAGATGGAAATTGATGCCATGTATGCGGAAGCGGATGCAGCCAAAGAGCAGGCCGCTGCTCTGGAAGAGGAATATACGCACAAACTCTCCGCTGCCCAGGCAACCTCTGAGCGTCTTGTGAAAGAGGCCATGGCTCGGGGTCAGCGCCGGGAGGAGGAGATCATCCAGAAGGCCAACGCCGACGCTGCCGCCATTATGGACAAGGCCAGCGCCGACATCGCCATGGAGAAGAAGAAGGCCATCAACGATGCCAAAAACGAGATCTCCGATCTGGCTCTGACCATCGCCGGCAAGGTGGTGGGTCGGGAGCTGAAGCAGGCTGACCAGGCTGACCTGATCGACCGCTTCATCGAGGAATTGGGTGATGGCGTATGACCGAAGTGGGAACTGTTTACGGCCAGTCGCTGTATGAGCTGGCCAAAAGCGAAGGCCTCACCGAGGAGATCCGCGGACAGCTTGACGTGCTGTGCCAGGCATTCCGCGAAACGCCGGAATATCTCCGGCTGCTGGCAAATCCCAGCATCACCAAGGAGGAACGCTGCCGTGTCCTGGACGACGGCTTCCGGGGTAGGGTTCATGGCTATGTGCTGAATTTCTTGAAGATTCTCACGGAAAAGGGCTATATCCGCTATTTTTCTCAGTGCTGTGATACCTATACCGACCTTTATAACCAGGATAATGGCATTCTGGTCGTCACTGCCGTCACCGCCGTGGCCTTCAGCCCGGAGCAGACGGAGAAGCTGACCCAGAAGCTGAGCCGGATCACAGGTAAGAAAATCGACCTGCGTAGCCGGATTGACCCAGCAGTCTATGGCGGCGTTCGCCTGGACTATGACGGTCAGCGT
>CAYWZB010000043.1:0-9218 GCA_964462775.1 uncultured Oscillospiraceae bacterium | reverse complement strand
TTGAACTTTTTGAGGATTTCTATTCATAAAGCCCCTATGCGTCATCCCGACCGGGGCATAGTCCCCCGCAGTGTCATCCCGCCTCCGCTTGCGCTCCGCTCAGGATGACAGGAACGGGAGCCCGGTGGACGGAACGGCACACAGGCCGTTCCCTGCGGGGGAAAATTTATCATTTGTAATTCATAATTGATAATTCCTTATCAAGGGAAAAAAGACAGGGGACGGAATTTACCGTCCCCTCAGGCTGTCGAAAAACTTCATTTCTTGGCTCCCCCTCTGGGGGAGCTGTCATGCGATAGCATGACTGAGAGGGTTAATCAAATATTTTCTACGCAAATATCCAACTATTTTGGATTTTTAATAAAATCCAGAACCCTCTCCGTCACGGCTCACGCCGTGCCACCTCTCCCAAAGGTTTAGTGGGTGTTGCTGCAAAGCAGCTTACAGCCACTTAATGCATAGCGGAGAGGCAAGGACTTTTTTGACACGCTCAGGGGACGGAATTTACCGCCCCCTGTTGGTTTCGTCGATTCTGTACAGCCGCTTGCCGTTTTCGGTGGTGATGCGGCAGATTTCTTCGTAGCTCAGCCCCCGCAGGTCTGCCAGCTTCTGCGCCATGTAGACCAGGCGGCTGGGGTCATTGCGCTTGCACCGGTAAGGTTCCGGGGACATATAGGGGCAGTCCGTTTCCAGCACGATACGATCCAGAGGAATGGCCTGCGCCACCTCCAACGCCTTCCGGGCGTTTTTGAAGGTCAGCACTCCGGTAAAGCCGATGTACCAGCCCCGTTTGATCAGCCACTGCGCCATGTCCGCCGAGCCGGAATAGCAGTGGAACACGCCGGTGACCTGGGGAAATTCCGTCACCACCTGCATTCCGTCCTGATGGGCTTCCCGCTCGTGGACGATTACCGGAAGATCCAGCTCCTGAGCCAGCGCCATCTGGGCACGGAAGGCTTCCAGCTGGATCTGGCGGGGAATGTCCTCATAATGGTAGTCCAGACCAATTTCTCCGATGGCCTTGATTTTGGGATAGCTTTGGCACAGGGCACGGTAGGTGTCCAGTGCCTCCGGCGTGACTTCGTCGGCGGCATCGGGATGGGAGCCCACGGCGGCGTAGATGTGGGAATACTTCCGGGAAAGGACGGCAGCGGCCTTGGAGGAGGCCAGAGAGCAGCCGGGATTCATCACAAGACCAATCCCCTGCCCCGGGAGGGCTTCGATGAGACTTTCCCGGTCAGCGTCAAAGGCACGGTCGTCCAAATGGGCATGGGTATCAAAAAGCATAGATTACCTCCGGTTCCAAACATTCCGATCCTTCCTCCACCACGGCCACCAGACAGCCCCGAAGGCGGATCACTCTGGGATCGGTCAAAGCAAAATTGGTTTCATTAGGGAAGCCCCGAAGTCCCTGCCCGGTCTGCTTGGCGGCGGCTTCCTTCAGCACCCAGAAGGTCAGCAGCGCCTGCCGGGGATCCTCCGCCCGGGCAAATTGGGCGTACTCTGCCGGGGAGAGAATCTTCTCCGCCAGTTCCGGGCGGATGGGACGATCCAGCTCCTCCGCGTCAATGCCCACCGGCAGCCGGGACAGCACGCAGAAGGCATGGCGGCGGGTGTGGGTCAGGGAAAAATGCCAGGAGCCGGTGAGAAAATAGGGCTTTCCCCGGTCTGTCCGGGCAGTTGGGGGCAGGGGCTGTCCCACTGCCCAACGATAGGTCTGTTCCAGCAGCGCCCAGGCGGCTTCATGACCGGTGCGGCCGTTCAGGTCGCAGGATGCCAGGATCATAGGGCGTCGATGATGTTGGGGTCATCGTCCCCAGGGGAAAGTCTCGGGTGGCGCAGGCGGGATACCAGCATGGCAACGCCCACTGCCAGGGTCACCGCCCCGGCCAGCATCACCAGCAGCCGGGAAGCCGTCAGGGGCAGCAGGAGCAGCACCGCGCCGGCGGCGGTGATTCCCCCCGGCACCAGCCTGGGCAGTCCCAGTCTGGCGGCATCCCGCAGTTCTCCTATGCCGATGATCAGCAGAATCAGCCCCACCAGCCGTCCTCCGAAGGCGGCCAGCCACAGGGGATTGTGCAGGAGGCGAAGCGCCAGCAGCAGGGCGATGGCGGCATTCAGCGCGCTGTGCACGCCATTTTTCCGGGTGGAAATGGCGGTGACGGCGTAGTACACCCCCGCAATCACCAGCCCCCAGCCCAGCACCTTTCCGACGAGGGCGGAGGCGGAGTCCGGCCGCAGCAGCATACTCAGCCCCAGCAGGCAGATCACCGCCGGGGTGAACAGCAGGCGCAGCCAGCCCAATACCGTGTCCTTTTTCATGGGAATCCCTCCTGAAACCATGGATTTTCCTTCAGTATACCCGGAAAAAAAGGTTCTGTCAACGGCTTTGCGCCCATACACTGTTCCGGAGAGGAGGGATCCCATGGAAGAGCAGCGATCCCACAGGCTGACTTTGACGGACAGAAACCATCTCACCGTCACGGCGGTGACGGAGGTGGTACGCTTTGAGGACACGGCGGCGGTGCTGCAGACCGCCCAGGGCACCCTGATTTTGCAGGGAGAGCAGCTGCAGCTGAAAAGCCTGTCCCGGGACGGCGGACAGGTGGAGGTGGAGGGCACGGTGACGGCGCTGGTCTACGAGGAGTCCCGCACCCTGGGCGGCTGGAAACGGCGGCTGTTCGGATGAGCCCGGAGACGGTGCTCCGGCGCTTTGCCGCCGCCTGTCTGGTGGGGGCGGCGCTGGGGGTGTGGTATGGCTTCCTGCGTCCCCTGCGCCCACGGCATACCCATATCAGCGATGGGCTTTTCCTGCTGGGTGCCATTGCCGGGTGGGGATATCTGGGCTTCGGCATCTGCGCCGGGGATCTGCGGCTGGGATATTTTGCCGGGCTGGTGGTGGGCTGCGTGGGTTGGGGGGCGCTGCCCGGGCGGCTTGTCCGTCCAATTTTCCGGCTGTTTTGGCAGATGGTGGGGCGTGCAATGGGGATCATCGGACAAATCGGAAAATTTTTTTGGAAAATCGGAAAATTTCTCTTTGCAACTGGGGGAAAATGGGTTACAATAGGGTGTAAAAGAATCCTGCGCCCGCGCATTCCCCAGGGAGGTAGCCCAGATGGCAAACAAGCCCAAAACCAAGATCGTCCTTCGCCCCAGCTCCCCTGTGGTGAAGGTGCTGCTGGCCGTGGTGCTGGCGGTGTCCGTGGTGGCGCTGACGGCGCTGTACTGGGTTCGTGGGGAGGTTCGCCGCCAGACCGAGCAGAAGCGGCAGGAGGCCGCCGCCCTGGAGCAGGAAAACGCGGATCTAATAGACCGCGCCCAGGACATCGACAGCGTGGAGAGCATCAAGGCCATCGCTGAAAGCGAGCTGGGTCTGGTGAATCCCGATGCCGTGATCATCGGGGAAGAATAAGTCAGTAAGGCGTATCACCGCCTAAAATATATTGGAGGAAGCAAAACAAAATATGGAGTTAACCGTTGGAGCAATCTTAGAAGGAAAAGTCAAATCCATCACCAATTTCGGTGCCTTTGTGGCCCTGCCCGAGAATAAGACCGGTATGGTACATATCTCGGAGGTGGCCAATGCCTACGTCAGCGATATCCGCCAGCATCTGACCGAGGGTCAGGATGTGAAGGTGGTGGTCATCGGACTGGAGGGCGGCAAGATCAATCTGTCCATCAAGCGTCTGGAGCCCAAGCCCCAGCGGGAAATGGGCGGCCAGCGTCCCGCGCGCACCGGTGCCCCCCGGAATGACGGCGGCTCCTTCCGACGGGAAGGCAGAGCGCCCCAGGGTCAGAACCGTCCCCAGCGTGCCCCCGTGCAGCCCGCCGCCCCCAAGACCGCGGATCAGCTGTTTGAGGAGAAGCTGAAGGCGTTCATGTCCGAGTCCGACTCCAAGCTGTCCTCTATGCGTGCCGATCACCGCACCAAGAGCAGAAGAAGATAAGCCTGCCGGTGTGAGAAGCGGCAGCGTTTGGCAGAGTGCTTACGACAACAGAAACGGGCTGATTCCAGCCCGTTTTTTCAGCAAACCGGAGGTGATTCCATGCAAACGGTGGTGATCACCGGCGGGTCCCGGGGAATCGGGGCAGCGGCGGTGGAATTGTTTGCCGCCCGGGGAGACCGGGTGTATTTCCTGTATGAAAAAGAACACGCCGCCGCTGCGGCCGTGGCGGAAAAGACCGGGGCTACCCCCATTTGCTGCGATGTGGCAGACGGGGCGGCGGTGCGTCGTGCCTTTTCCGAAATCCCGGATGTGGATATCCTGATCTGCAACGCCGGCACAGTGCACTATGGGCTGATGAGCGCCATGAGTGAGGAGAGCTGGGATCGGATCTTCGCGGTGAATGTCAAGGGCATTTACCACTGCGTCAATGCCGCCATGCCTGCCTTTCTGCGGAAGCACAGCGGCAGCGTGGTCACCGTGTCCAGTATGTGGGGGCAGGTGGGCGCTTCCTGCGAGGCGGCTTATTCTGCCACCAAGGGGGCGGTGATCGCCCTGACCAAGGCGCTGGCGCAGGAGCTTGGCCCCAGCGGCATCCGGGTCAACTGCGTTGCCCCGGGGGTGATCCTGACGGATATGTGCGCCAGCGTGGATCCCCAGATTCTGGCGCAGATGGGGGAAGATGCCCCCATTGGACGCAACGGCACCCCCCAGGACGTGGCGAAGGCCATGGAATACCTGGCGGATGCCCCCTTCGTCACCGGACAGGTGCTGGGGGTCAATGGCGGATATGTGATCGTTTAACCTGACAATATAAAAAGGAGAATACTTATGAAGATTTCCATTGGCTGTGACCATGGCGCTCTGGCGCTGAAGAACAAGGTGGCCGAGCACCTGCGCCAGCAGGGTCACCAGGTGACCGACTGCGGCACCCACACTCCCGACAGCTGCGACTACCCCGACTTTGCCGCCGCTGCCGCCCGGGAGGTTGCCGAGGGCCGCTGCGAGAAGGGCATCGTCCTGTGCACCACCGGCATCGGCGTGTCCATCGTGGCCAATAAGGTCAAGGGCATCCGCTGCGCTCTGCTGTCCGATGTGCTGTCCGCCCGGATGACCCGGCTGCACAACGACACCAACATGATGGCCATGGGTGCCGGCATTGTGGGCGAGAATCTGGCTCTGGAGATTGTGGATACCTGGCTGGGCACCGAATTTTCCGGCGAGACGCGCCACCAGCGCCGCATCGACAAGGTCATGGCTCTGGAGCAGGAATAACCGAAAATGCAATACCGGGCGTGCCGAAAAGCTGGCACGCCCGGTGTTTTTTTGGAAATCTTCCGAATATTTGGAAGGGGTCTTCCCTGCCCGGCCGCTGCCGTCAGAAATACCCAACCTCCAGCAGGCGGGTCAGGGCTTCGTTGGCCTCCTCGTCGGTGAACAGCCCGGTGAAGCGCTTGTCAATGACCAGGGCTTCCAGGCTCAGATCCAGACGGCCGCAGGCCAGCAGCTGGGAAAATCCGTCGCTGAGCCGCTGCCCGGAGAGGATCCGTTTCGCGCTTTTCACCGCCTCCTCCCGGGCAACCGGACGCATCCGTACCCCCAATGCGGCGGCCTTTTCCCGGGCGGCTGCCCAGGCATCTGCGAATTTCAGCTCCATAGTGTGCTCCTTTGCGTTTTTCTTTTATTGTACCCCTTCCCTTTCCAAAATGCAAGAGTGGGAAAATCGGTTGGCAAACCGGGAAAAATGTGCTATGATAGCCCTGAATTGCAAGGACAGATTTCCGGCAAGGAGGATGTTATGACAAATCAAACTGCCATCGAAGAATATACCCAGGCGCTGAAGCAGGGTCAGAAGGAATACCGGGAGCTGCTCATGGCGGGCAAAGATCCCCATCCGGCGGTGCTGGATGAGATCCTGCCGGATATTTCCGGCGGCTCTGTGGTGGATGTAGGGCTGGTGGAGATCCCGGCGGAGCGGATCGTGGGCACCAAGTCCGCCGGGCGGATCACCGCCTTTACCCCCACGTTCAAACCCCTTTTGGAGCCGAAGTCGGAGTTCGGCATGAAGTGGATCAGCCTGTGCAAGGCGCATCTGGGGGACACCGGCATCACCGACCCCATTATGTGCTATGAATATCTGGGCAATTTCTACGTCCAGGAGGGCAACAAGCGGGTCAGCGTGCTGCGGCATTTCGGCTCTCCCCGGATTCCCGGCAACGTCAAGCGGGTGCTGCCTCCCATGTCTGAGGACGGACGGATCAAGGCGTATTATGAGTTTATCGACTTTTACAAGGCCTCCGGCATTTATGCCGTGCAGTACCGCCGCCCCGGGGACTATGCCCGGCTGCTGGCGCATCTGGGCAAAAAGCCCGGTGAGGTCTGGACGGAGGCGGAGCGCCGGAATTTCCGGGCGGGCTACCACTATTTCCGGGATGCCTTTGAAGCCCTCCACACCGGGGAGGATGTGCTGCCCGAGGAAGCGCTGCTGCTTTGGCTGGAGCTGTTCCCCTTCCGGGATCTCAGCGCCCTGCCCGCGGCGGAGCTGAAAAAGAGCGTCGCCGCCCTGCATAAGGACATGGTTCTGTCCAACAAGGAGGAAGCCGTGAAGGTGCAGACCAAGGCGGAGGATTTCGCCCCGGGCAATCTGCTGGATGTGATTACCTCCGCCAACCATCTGAACGTGGCCTTCGTCCACCAGCGGGATCCTGCCAAGAGCGGCTGGACCCAGGGTCATGAGGAGGGTCGTGCCCATTTGGAGAGGGTCTTTGGCAGCCGGGTCAGCGTCCGCTGCTACCCCGAGGCGGAGACCCCGGAGCAGGCGGAGGAGGCCATTGAGCAGGCGGTGCTGGAGGGTGCCCAGGTGGTGTTCACCACTGCCCCTCCCCTGAGCCGTGCCACCCTCCGGGCGGCGGTGAAGTACCCCAAGGTACGCTTTTTGAACTGCTCGGTGGATAAGCCCTATTCCAGCATCCGCACCTACTACGGGCGGATCTTTGAAGCGAAATTCATCACCGGCGCCATTGCCGGTGCCATGGCGGGGGATGACCGCATCGGTTACATCGCCTCCAACCCCATTTTCGGCGTGCCTGCCTCCATCAATGCCTTTGCCCTGGGTGCCCAGATGACCAATCCCCGGGCGCAGATTGAGCTGAAGTGGTCCTGCGTCAAGGGCACGCCCCAGGCGGATCTGCTGGCCAGCGGCATCCGGGTGGTGTCCAACCGGGATGTGCCCACCCAGTCCAACGTGTTTCTGAACTTCTGCAACTACGGTACCTACCTGATGAACGACCGGGGCGAGATGGTTCCCCTGGGCTCCCCCACCTGGGTCTGGGGCAAGTTCTATGAGTTCGTCATCCGCAGCATCTTCGCCGGCGGCTGGAAGCGGGACAAGGACGAGAACGCCGCCATCAACTACTGGCTGGGCATGGACAGCGGCGTGATTGGTCTGAAGCTGTCCGACAAGCTGCCCGAGGGTGTGCGCCAGATGGCCAACATCCTGCGTACCGGCCTGGAAAACGGCACCTTGGATCCCTTCTACCGCCGGATCAAGGCTCAGGACGGCACCGTGAAAAACGACGGCACCCGGCACTTTACCCCCGAGGAGCTGCTGCACATGGACTGGCTGTGCGACAACGTCACCGGCAGCATCCCCGAATTTTCCGAAATTCTCCCGGTTTCCCAGAATCTGGTGCGGGAGCTTGGCATTTACAGAGACAAGATCCCCACGGAACAGGAGGTCAAGCCCCATGAAAATCTTGATCATCTCCGATGAAGAATGTCCTGCGCTGTGGGATTACTATACCCCCGGGCGGCTGAAGGAATATGATCTGATTATCTCCTGCGGAGATCTGAAGGCCAAATATCTCAGCTTTCTGGTGACCATGGCACGCTGCCCGGTGCTGTATGTCCACGGAAACCACGACGGAAGCTATGACCAGAATCCCCCGGAGGGCTGCGACTGCATCGATGGGCAGATTGTCACCTTCAACGGCCTGCGGATTCTGGGTCTGGGGGGCTGCCGGAAGTATCACCCCGGTGCCCACCAGTATACCGACACGGAAATGCGCCGCCGGATTCGCCGGCTGCGCTGGCGGCTTTGGCGGCTGGGGGGCGTGGATATCGTGGTCACCCATGCCCCGCCCTGCGGGCTGGGGGACGCGGAGGATCGTGCCCACTGGGGCTTTGAGTCCCTGGTGGAGCTGCTGGACAAATACCACCCCAAATACCTGTTCCACGGCCATGTCCATACCCGCTACGGCAAAACCGAACGGGTGCGCCAGTATAACGGCACCACCATCATCAATGCCACCGAGCGCTATGTGGTGGAGGTGGAGGACAAGCCGGTGGATATGCGGAAATACGGCCAGGTGATTTACCAGACAAAAAAGCCCAACAAGGAGCCAACGACTCTCTGGATCCCCTGAGCCGCGGGGGACAAGACACAGAAAGAAGGAATGTTATGTTTACCGGTTTTTCGCCGGAGACCATTGATTTTCTCTGGGGCATTCGCCTGAACAACAACCGGGAATGGTTCCAGGCGCACAAAAAGGACTATGTGACCTACCTGTATGAGCCAATGAAGGCGCTGGCGCAGGAGGTGTTCCAGCCCTTTCTGGATCGCCCCGGGGATCTGCTGAAGGTCAGCCGGATTTACAAGGATGCCCGGATGCACCCGGTGGTGCCCTATAAGGAGAGCCTGTGGCTGTGCATCCGCCGGGATGTGGAATGGTGGGCGGAAGCCCCCTGCCTGTATCTGGAGATCAACCCGGATCGGATCCACTACGGATTCTTCCTCTGGAAGCCCAAAACCGCCGCGGCGGAGGCCTTCCGGCGGCAGATTTCCGCCCAGCCGGAGGAATTTCTCACCCTGATCCGGGAAACGGAAGCGGCGGTGGGGCAGCCCATCACCGCGGAGCTGTACAAGCGCCCCAAGCCCACGGATAACCCTGCGCTGGAGCCTTACTTTGCCTGGAAGGGGCAGATCGGCTGCGTCCGGGAGATCACCCCCGGGGAGGAAATGTTCGGTGCGGAGCTTGCCCGGGAGGTTCGGGACTTTTTCGTCAAGCTCATTCCCCTTTACGACTATATGAACCGGTTTGGCGGATAAATTTTTGAAGTTTTTCAAGAAAAAACCCTTGACAACCGGGAAAAAATCTTATATACTGATTCAGTCTGCGAAAGCGGACAACTCTTTGCTCCCGGCGCGTCCGGGGGCCATCCAGACCATAAGGAGGTGCAATCAACATGGCTAAGATCACCGGTAAGTATGAGGTG
>CAYWZB010000042.1:0-9518 GCA_964462775.1 uncultured Oscillospiraceae bacterium | reverse complement strand
TCTTTTATTATACCAGAAACAAGGGATTTTGGGAAGTTTTTTGACAAGCTGAAAGTCCCTGTTTCTTCGGAAACAGGGACTTTCAGTCTGTCAAAAGCACCATCTCTTGGCTCCCCCTCTGGGGGAGCTGTCATGCGATAGCATGACTGAGAGGGCTTATCAAATGTTTTTAACACAAATATCTGGCTTTTCTGGATTTTTAATGAAAATACAGAACTCTCTCCGTCACAGGATTCGCCGTGCCACCTCGCCCGGAGGCTTTGTGAGTGTTGCTGCAAAGCAGCTTACAGCCACTTAATGCATAGCGGGAGCCAGGGTTTTGCTGTTTACAGAATGCCTGCCACCACAGGCAGGAGCACGGCGGTGAGCAGACCCGCAACCACCAGCGACAGGCTGCTGACCGCACCGGTCAGGGGGCTGATCTGGTTGGCCTTGGCGGTGCCGATGACGTGGGCAGCGGTGCCAAAGGCAACACCTTGGGCGGTTTCGTCGGTGATGCGGAACCACCGGCAGAAGGTTGCGCCGAACATATTGCCCAGAATGCCGGTGATGATGATGGCGGCAGTGGTCACGGCGCTCATGCCGCCGTAGAGCTGGCTCAAGGGTACGCCGATGGCGGTGGTGACGCTCTTGGGCAGCAGGGAGATGGTCAGACTGCGCTCAAAGCCCAGCAGCAGCCCCAGCACTGCCAGCAGCGCCAGACAGCTGAGTACACCGGCCAGAACTCCCACGGCGATGGCCTTCAGATCCCGGCGCAGCAGCTGAAACTGTTCGTACATGGGGATCGCCAGACAGATGGTGGCAGGGGTCATCAGCCAGGATATGCCCGCGGCACCGGCGGTGTAAGCCCCGGCATCCCCGCCGGTGAGCAGCAGAAAGACAATGACCAGCACCGCACCGATGAGGGTGGGGTTGAAAATGGGCTTTTTCCAGGCTTCCTGACAGAGCTGACCGATGCGGAAGGCCAGCAGGGTCAGCAAAATGGGGAAAACACCGGAGGACAAGAAATCAGTCATGGCGTTTCCCTCCCTTGGACAGCACTGCCTGAGCAACCCGTCCGCTGATGGCGAAGGTAGTCATGGTGCTGGCGGCCACCAGCAGGAGCAGCGCCAGAAGATCGGAGCGGATCAGCGCCCAGTTTTCCAGAATGCCCACAGCGGGGGAGACGAACAGCAGGGGAAGCAGGGATGTCAGAAAGCTTCCGGCCTCCTTGACCTGGGGCACCTTCACAAGCCCGGTGCACAGGGCGGCGAACAGCAGCACAATGCCGTACACCGAAGCCGGAATGGACAGGGGGATCAGCCGCTGCAGGGCTTCGCCGGTTACGGTGAAGCCCAGAATGATGAGAAACTGGTTTAAGTATTTCATAAAAAACCTCGGAAGGATTTGGCATACAAAACGGGCATGCTGCAGCGGTTTCGGCAGCATGCCCGAAATGTGTTAAATGTGCATATCGGACAGGGCGGCGGCCACTTTCTGGATGTTCTCCTGACAGGCGGCCTGATTGCGGCGGCAGTATTCCTGGAACACCACATCGGTGATCACCAGCTGGGCAATCTTGGCCGGGGTGGAGCCAAACTGGAAGGGGCTTTCGTTGGAACCGCAGCGCAGTACCACGTCCGCCAGCTTGGCGGCGGGGGACTTGTTGTAGCGGGTGACCAGAATGGTGGGGATGCCCTGCGCCCGGGCAAATTCCAGAATCTGGATGCCGTTGGTGGTGGCACCGGAGTAGGAGTAGAGGATAATGATTTCCCCGGCTCCCATGGTGGCGGCGGCGGACATCTGGGTATGGGCATCGGTGATGGCCAGGAATTTTCCAGTGACGGTGGAAAACAGGTGGGCGCACTCCTGCGCCATGAGCATGGAGCCGCCGGAGCCGACGCAAAGCACCCGGGGGGCGGCTTCAATCAGCGCTACGGCTTTTTCCACCTGCCCCGGATCCACCAGCTCCATGGTCTGATGCACCGCGTCGCTGGCCAGCTGGCCGGTTTCCCGGCTGCGGCCGAGAAGGGTATCGGTGCTGTGCTCCTGCACCCGGGGGACGGAATGCCGTGCCAGCTCGATTTTGAAGGCGTTGAAGCCCTTCAGCTTCAGGCTGCGGCAGAACCGGGAAATGGTAGCCTCGGCGGTGCCGCATTCGTCCGCCAG
Source organism: uncultured Oscillospiraceae bacterium (assembly GCA_964462775.1). Taxonomy (GTDB): domain Bacteria; phylum Bacillota; class Clostridia; order Oscillospirales; family Oscillospiraceae; genus Faecousia. The sequence goes on along the minus strand of CAYWZB010000042.1, from coordinate 7,370 downwards.
CTGGGTGATGGACATAAACTGCACCTGAGCATATTGGGCAAGGACGTAGTCAGCTACCCGCTTTTCCGTGGCGGTGAGCTGGTAATAGGCGCCGTGGATACGCTCAAGAATGTCCAGGTTTTGTTCGTCCATAATCTGTCCTTTCCCCGGAAGCTCAGCGCTCCAGGATCTCAGTCATCATCTGATCCACCAGAATCAGGCAGCGGGGCACATGGAACGGACCCTTGAAGGTGGAACCCTTGCAGGCGGGCTGGGTGGGCTGGCCATCCCGGCGGAGGTAGCCGTACCATTCGCCGTACTCGTCGGCAAAGTAGCGCTTGCAGTAGTCCAGAATCTGGTAGAAGATGTCCAGATACTTCTCGTCGCCGGTATCCCGGTAGATCATCATGGAGGCGATCAGTGCCTCGTTGTGGGGCCACCACAGCTTCATGTCGTGCTCGTAAGCCTCGGGGGGATTGCCCAGGCAGTCCATGAAGTAGAGAATGCCGCCGTATTCCTTGTCCCAGCCCATGTTGAAGGCCATGTTAAAGACCTCAATGGCCTTGGCGTGCAGTTCGGGATCGCCGGTCTGGTTGGCGTAGTCCATCAGGAACCAGCTGCACTCAATGTCGTGACCGGGGTTGACCATGCGGCCTTCGGTGACACCCAGGCGGGTGGAGCCGTCGGGAGCCACATTCTCCAGGGTGCACTTCAGCTCGGGCTTGACATGGTAGGCGAAGATGTCGTGGACGCACTCCTTGGCTCTTTCGTCGTAGAGGGCGGTCATTTCGGGATCCACCCGCTTCATGATGCCGGTGACGTTGAGGATGATCATGGGAATGCCCAGACTGCGGCCGGCACGGGTGGACTTGCTACCCATTCCGGTGGGGTCAGGCATACCGTGGTTCAGGTTCCAGTACATATCGTAGGCACGGCGGGCACGGAGCAGGTGCTCCTTTTCGCCGGTGACACCGTAGTATTCGGCGTTGGCGATGCAGTAGAAGGCCTCGCTGAAGCAGTAGCGGCGCTGACGCAGGGGGGTGCCGTCAGCTTCCACGGTGAAGTACAGGCGGCCATCGGCATCGTGGTTGACGCAGTGCTCCTCCAGGAAGTCGATGCAGCTCTTGCTCAGCTTCAGCCAATCCTCCCGGACACCATAAACATGGCACAGGTAGGCGTAGGTCCAGCCGCAGCGACCCTGCATCCAGACGCTCTTATCGGTGGAGTAGATCTGACCGGCACGATCCAGGCAGGTGTAAATACCGCCGTGCTCGTGGTCGAAGCCGTTGGTCAGCCAGAAATCTGCCACATTAGCCAGCTGGCTGCGGATCCACTGACGTTCTGCAAGAAACTTTTTGCGATCCATAGGGAAATCCTCCTCTATTTTTTAAAGTGGTTGAATGTATCATATCACCATTGAAAAGAAATTTCAATGAGGAAAGACGAAAGGAAAAACTTTTTGTAAACGGGATGGAAAAGCGGCGGGGATTGTGCTACAATGAAAAAAACCTTTGGAGGTAATTTTCATGTTCCGAAATATTCTTCGCCCGGACAGTCCGCTGATGATCACATTGACCCAGATCACGGATGTGATCTTTTTGAGCCTGTTCTGGATTCTGGGATGCTTCCCGGTGGTTACCGCCGGAGCTTCCTTCGCGGCGCTGTATGACAGTGTGTACCATGGCTTTCGCCGGGGAGAGAGAAATTCCTGGCAGCGGTTTTTTCACACCTTCCGGGGCAGCTGGAAGGCAGGTCTGCTGCCGACGGTGGTGTTCCTGCTGCTGACCGGGGGACTGGTGGCGGGCGTGATTGCTCTGTGGAACGGAGCGGTGTACGGCACCGTGTCCTGGGGCGTGTTCGCGGGAGTGACATTTCTGGCGGTGACGGCGCTGGGAATCCTCAGCGTGCTGTTTCCCATGCTGTCCCGGTTTGAGAACAGCTTTGGGGGACTGATGAAAAATACCCTGCTGCTGGCGCTGGCCAATCTTCCCCGAACCGTTGCCCTGGGAATCCTCAATGCCGGTGCGGCGCTGCTGTGCGCGTGGTATGTGTATCCCCTGTTTTTCCTGCCGGCGCTGGGGGCGCTGATTTCCACCGTGCTGGTGGAGCCGATGTTCCGCCCCTATCTGCCGAAGGAGGCAGAGGAGGATTAATCCTGCCGCAGAAGCTGGGGCACCAGCCGGGCAAGCTCGGAGGCCAATGTTCTGTGCCCCCGGGCGGTCAGGTGCATGAAGTCCACCCGGTTAAATTCGCAGCCCAGGGCGTTGGCATCCAGAAAGGGGACACCCAGCAGGTCACACTGTACTTTATAATATTCAGGCAGCTGCCGGGACTTTTCGGCGCAGTGAGCGCCCATGGTCTGCCCCACGGGGCTGGCGTACATCTCTTCACCGATGGCGGGGGGCGCCACCACCAGAATGTTGGGTGCCTTGCCGCCCCAGCACAAGGTGGACTGCGCCTTGCGTACCAGCCGGGCCAGCCCCAGGGAGATGCACTCGGCGCTGCAGGCGAAGCGATCCTTGGTGTCGTTGGTGCCCAGCATGATGATCAGAAGATCTACAGTCTCATGGCTCATCAGGCAGGGATAGATATAATCCAGCCCGGAAAGCCCCTCGTGGAGGGGATCGTCAAAGCAGGTGGTGCGGCCGGAAAGGCCTTCCTCCAAAACGTGATATTCTTCCCCCAGCAGCTGCTGTAACAGGCAGGGCCAGCGCTCGCTTTCGTTGAAGCGGTCGCCGCCGTCGGCGCAGTCCGCCGGGTCGGCACAGTAGCCATGGGTGTTGGAATCACCGAAACAAACAATATGCTTTTTCATAAAGACCTCCTGTGAAGCCATGAAAACCCGGCCCTTTGCCGGGCTTTCTCTATATAAAGAATACCATGTTTTCAGACACCGTCAAGTGGGCAAAAGGACTTTCGTCAGATTGCTAAAAAATGAAAACGTTTTCTTGTGCAAATGGAAGAAGTTTTCAAAACTGACGATTTTGGGAAAGAAATTTTCAGCCCGGTTGTTGACTTTGTTGCGATTTTGATGTACTATGACCGTGCAATCGGGGAAAACGCCATATCGGAAACCAAAGGGGCATGCCCCTTTCCTCTCTTAACAAAGAGAGGAGGATAACCTGACTTCTGAGGCAAACGCCGAGAGCATAATGACTTAATTCTTTAGGAGGAAACAAGAATGAAGAAGTTTATCGCACTTCTGCTGGCTCTGGTCATGGTTCTGTCCATGGCAGCTTGCTCCGTCGAAAAGACCGAGACTCCCGCTGAAACCAAGCCCGCCGAAACCACCCCCGCAGCTGCTGAAACCACTCCCGCACCCGAAGCTCCCGCTGTGGCTTCCGAGATCACCCTGTGGACCTACCCCATCGGCAACTGGGGTGATCAGGCCACTGTTGAGACTCTGATGGCTGACTTCGAGGCCGCTACCGGCATCAAGGTCACTGTTGAGTACCTGACCTACGCCGACGGCGACGACAAGGTCAACACCGCTCTGGAAGGCAACGCCGCTCCCGACCTGATCATGGAAGGCCCTGAGCGTCTGGTCGCCAACTGGGGTGCCAAGGGCAAGATGGTCAACATCGCTGACCTGTTCGACGACACCGACAAGAGCGAACTGAACGCTGCCGCTCTGGCTGCCTGCTTCGCTGACGACGCTACCGCTTACGAGTATCCCCTGGTCATGACCGCTCACTGCATGGCCATCAACAAGACCGTCTTCGAGGCTGCTGACGCTATGCAGTACATCAACGAGGACACCCACACCTGGAAGTCCGTTGAGGATTTCTTCAAGGCTATGGACGCCGTTAAGGCTCACACCGGCAACCAGGTCGGCGCTGTTTACTGCGTCGGTCAGGGCGGCGACCAGGGCACCCGCGCTCTGGTGAACAACCTGAAGGGCGGCACCTTCACCAATGCTGAGCACACCGAGTACACCTGGGGCTCCGATGAGAACATCGCTGCTCTGAAGGCTCTGTACGACACCGACACCATCGAGTTTGACGCTGGTATCGCCGGCGGCGACGAGATCGCTCTGTTCTACAACGGCACTCTGAACGTTGCTTTCTGCTGGAACATCGCTCAGCAGCTGAACCCCAACTCCGCTAACACCGGCGCTGCCAAGACCGCTAACGGCGATGACATCATGTTCATGGCCTTCCCCGCTGACGGCGATGCCAAGCTGCAGGGCGGTATCTGGGGCTTCGGTATCTTCGACAACGGCGACGACGCCAGAATCGAAGCTGCTAAGACCTTCATCAAGTACTTCTGCGACTCCGAGGCTACCATCGACGCTGTCAAGGCTGCTAACTACTTCGCAGTCCGCAACACCGCTGAGGGTGCTGACCTGTCCACCATCTGGGCAGACAACGAGATCATGGCTGAGTACAATGTCCTGATGCCTCTGCTGGGCGACTACTACCAGGTCACCACCGGCTGGGCTGAGGCTCGTACCTGCTGGTGGAACATGCTGCAGCAGGTTGGTGCTTCCGACGGTTCCGTCGAGGCCATCACCGCCGCTGTTGAGCAGTACGTCAACCAGGCCAACGGCAAGTAATTCTGCTATCCATAAGCGCCCCTTCCCTTCAAGGGGAGGGGCGCTTCCCCAAGGTAAGAGGTAATGGGGAAAAGCGAATAATATGGTATTCGTTTTTCCCTGTTGCTTCTTGCCCCGTGATTTTGAAAGGAGGATCTCCTTGGCAACCAAAACGATCACCGTCAATTCCAAGTCCCGCCGTCTGATGGCCCGGGAAACCCTGACCAGCTATGCCTTCCTGGCACCGTTCCTGGTATTTTTTGTCATGTTCGTCATCTACCCCATGTTCATGTGCGTCTATACCAGCTTCTTCGACGCAACCATGGGCCGGGAAGATATTTTCATTGGCTTTGATAACTACGTCACCCTCTTCAACGATCCCGTTTTCTGGACGGCGCTGAAGAACACCCTGATCATTGTTCTGGTGTCTGTGCCTGTGACCTGTGCTTTCTCCCTGTGGGTGGCCTCCGTCATCAGCAAGATGCCCGTGGCAGCTACCTCTGCCTTCCGCTGCATCTTCTACCTGCCCGTGGTCACCGGCTCTGTGGCCGTTACCATGGTCTGGAAGTGGATGTACAACAACTACTACGGCATTTTCAACTACCTGGGCACCAACCTGGGTCTTATCGACAAGAACATCAACTGGCTGGGTGACCCCAAGTACGCTCTGGGCTGCATCATCCTGATCCTGCTGACCACTTCCGTCGGTCAGCCCATCGTGTTGTATGTTTCCGCACTGGACAACGTGGACAAGTCCCTGGTGGAGGCTGCCGAAGTGGACGGCGCTACCCCCATGCAGGCTTTCTGGAAGATCAAGTGGCCTCAGATGATGCCCACCACTCTGTACATCCTGGTCATCACCACCATCAACTCCTTCCAGTGCTTCGCTCTGATTCAGCTGCTGACTCTGGGCGGCCCCAACAACTCCACCATGACCATCATGTATTACATCTATTACAACGCCTTCAAGCTGTATAAGTACGGCTACGGCAATGCTATGGGTGTAATTCTGGCGATCATCATCGCCATCCTCTCTGCCGTCCAGTTCAAGCTGGGCGAGGAAAAGTAAGGAGGCGCGCGAAATGAATCAGAATCGTTTGGATGTGAATGCCGCACGGCAGAAGTTCTACAAGTATCTTTCCTATGCCGTGGTGTTTATTATGGCGTTCCTGTTCGCCTTTCCCCTGTACTGGATCATCACCGGCGCGTTCAAAACCGGTAAGGAAATCAACTCCACCACCCCTGTCTGGTTCCCCTCCGAGTGGGATCTGGGCAACTTTGAGCGGCTGATGAGCAAGCGCTCCGCCCCGCTGTTCGACTTCACCATCGGTGGCTGGAATATTGAGCTGTTCGGCTACCGGTTCTCCATTGCCGGTCTGACCGTCACTGGTCCCAAGGTGCCCGCCGCGATCCGCTGGCTGATCAACACCGTGTTCATGTCCGTGGCTTCCATGCTGCTCACCTGCATCACCGCCGCCATGGCTGGTTATGTGCTGGCAAAGAAGCGCTTCTGGGGTCGTGGCCTGGTGTTCAGCCTGGTGGTGTGCGCCATGGCGCTGCCCAAGCAGGTCATCCTGATCCCCCTGCTGCGGGAAATGTCCAGCCTGAAGCTGTACGACACCATGTGGGCAGTCATCTTCCCCATCGTGGGCTGGCCCTTCGGTGTGTTCCTGCTGAAGCAGTTTGCTGAGGGCATCCCCACGGAAATGGTGGAGGCCTGCCGCATTGACGGTGCTTCCGAGTGGCGTACCTTTACCGATGTCATGTTCCCCATGATCAAGCCTGGCGTTGGTGCCTGCGCCATCTTCACCTTCATCAATTCCTGGAACGACTACTTCATGCAGCTGATCATGCTGACTTCCAACAAGAACCTGACCATCTCCCTGGGTATCGCCACCATGCAGGGCGAAAGCTCCACGGACTACGGTCTGCTGATGGCCGGTGCCGCCCTGGCTTCTGTGCCCATCATCATTGTGTTCCTGATCTTCCAGAAGTACTTCACCAAGGGCATCACCATGGGTGCCGTTAAGGGTTAATTTTGACTTCGCCTGTTTGACGAAGGGAAAAAGGAGAGTATCATTATGACGGATATTAAGAAATATGAGGGTATTATTCCTGCCTTCTATGCCTGCTACGACGCAGAGGGCAACATCAGCCCCGAGGGCGTTCGCGCGCTGACCCGCTGGTTTGTGGAAAAGGGTGTGAAGGGTCTGTATGTGGGCGGCTCCTCCGGCGAGTGCATCTACCAGGGTGTGGAAGAACGCAAGATCGTTCTGGAAAACGTCATGGCTGAGGCCAAGGGCAAGCTGACTGTCATTGCTCACGTCGCCTGCAACAACACCAGAGATTCTCAGGAGCTGGCTCGCCACGCTGAGTCCCTGGGTGTGGATGCCATCGCTTCCATTCCTCCCATCTACTTCAAGCTGCCCCCCTATGCCATTGCCAAGTACTGGAATGACATGAGCGCAGCCGCTCCCAACACCGATTTCATCATCTACAACATTCCCCAGCTGGCCGGCGTTTCCCTGTCCGTGCCCCTGCTGAAGGAAATGCTGAAGAACCCCCGCTGCATCGGTGTTAAGAACTCCTCCATGCCCACTCAGGACATCCAGATGTGGAAGGACGAGGGCGCCATCGTGTTCAACGGCCCCGATGAGCAGCTGATCAGCGGCCTGGTTATGGGCGCTACCGGCGGCATCGGCGGCACCTACGGTGCTATGCCCGAGCTGTACATCAAGATGCGTGAGGAGCTGCTGGCCGGCAATCTCCAGAAGGCTCAGGAGATGCAGAACGAGGCCTGCCGCATCATCTACAAGATGTGCTCCACCCATGGCAATATGTATGCCACCATCAAGGA
>CAYWZB010000041.1:0-9576 GCA_964462775.1 uncultured Oscillospiraceae bacterium | reverse complement strand
TACGGTGCGGTTGAAGGTAAGCTAAAAGCCTGTACTGCGAAAAGCCCCGGCATTGCCGGGGCTTTTTTCATCCTGTTTTGAATTTTTTGTAAGATTTCCCTGTCTGGCGCGTCCAATAAGCGAAGGAGGTGAGAGCGTGACCGAGTTTGAAAGCATATACAAAGCCTATTTCCGGGATGTGGAGCTGTACTTACGAGCCATTTGCCATGAGGAGACACTGGCGGAGGAGCTGACGGAGCAGGTATTTTTCCGGGCACTGAAAGCCCTGCCGAACTTCCGGGGGGAGTGTGATATCCGCACCTGGCTGTGTGCCATGGGGCGAAACGCGTACCTGTCCCATCTTCGCAGGCAAAAGCCGGAGACGGACATTGACACCCTGCAGATCCCGGATCCCCGGAAAAGCGTGGAGGAGCGGGTGGAGGATCGGGATCAGGCCATGGCCATCCACCGGATCCTCCATGACCTGCCGGAGCCTTACAAGGAGGTTTTCTCCCTGCGGATCTTCGGGCAGCTCTCCTTTGGAGACATCGGAGCGCTTTTTGGACGAACGGCAAACTGGGCCTGTGTGACTTATCACCGGGCACGACAGAAAATTCAAGCGGAAATGGAGGAAAAGGTATGAATATTACCTGTGACATTATCAAAGACCTGCTGCCCCTGTACGCTGAGGACATGGTCAGTCAGGACAGCAGACACCTGGTGGATGACCACCTGTGCGGCTGCGACAGCTGCGTCAAAGAACTGGCGGAGCTGAAAAAAGCACCCAAGGTGCCGGTGGAAGTGGAGACAGCCAGCCTGAAACGGGTGGGGGATACCATCCGGCGCAGAAGAATCCTGGCGGTGCTGGCGGCAGTGTTCCTGTTTGCCACATTGATGCTGAGTGTGGATCTGTTTCTCAACGCAAAGGTGTTTCTCACGGCGGAGCAGGTGGTGATGGACTGCCGCAATACCGAAAACGGGGATATCCTGATCCAATACAGCAATCTGGTCACAGAAACCGGCAGCCTGGGGAATGGGAATCCTGACAGTGAGGAGGCTACCGGAAATTGGGGGGTCATCGCTTCAACCCGAATGGGAAAGCTCCTGTTTGCCCGAAAGGATGCGGAAAGCGTTACAAAAACCTATGGCGCATCGTTGCAGTTGAGTGCGGTGGCGGATACCCAGAATATCTGGTACTGCGATGCCCACACGGGAAAAGGGGAGACGCTGCTGTGGGATGCGGGGAATGCCTATGACGGGGCACCGTTTGTGGAAGTGAACTACCATCTTGCCTGGTATTTTGGTATTTTGCTTGTCCTGGCGGCGGTGCTGTTGGTGCTTTCCCGGTGCTTCCGGGGGAAATGGTATGGCGAGCTGTGCTTCCGGCTGGGTGCTCTGGCCGGGTGCCATGGGGTGTCGCTGCTGATTGTCACCGCCGGACAATTTATGGAGCTGTGGGGAGAGTTTTCCGAGGGCGTCAGCAAAGCAGCCACCCTGACCGTGCCCATGCTGCTCAGTGTCCTCTTTATGCGCCAGATCTTCCGGCTGAAAAAGCTGGACAAGGGATAAACCAACGCCCTTGGCTCCCCCAGAGGAGGAGCCAAGAATAACAGTTATTGACCGAACAACCCCGGAAGGCAGATGCCTTCCGGGGTTTGCTGTGGGACGATCAGAAATCCATCTCGTTCATTTTGTCCTCTACCTTCCACGCCAGATCCTCTGCCTTGTTGGCGGCCTTGGCGGCCAGCTTGCGTACCGGGTTTTGCCGGGGCAGCATCATGACGGCGACCATTCCCGCGGCGGCACCGAGACCTGCGGAAATCGCCAGTCCGGTCAGCTTCATATTCCTCACTCCCTTCGCCCTTAGTATGCCCAAATGCGACGGTTTTCCTGCTGGAAGGTATATGTAATCCGGGGCAAGCCCCGGAAAAGTCACTTGTCTATGGGAAGCACGGAGCGGGCAGCAGTGGAATCGGTGGGCGTGGTGGTGGGGCCGTTGCCGTAGTCCACGCTGGGCTCCGTGGCAGTGGTGGGACGTGTGGTGGGAGCGGTGGTCGGTGCGGTAGTGGGTGCCGTGGTGGCGGTGGTGGGCAGAGTAGTGGGCACCGTGGTGGGCATTGCGTAGTTGCGGCAGCCGCAGCCGGTGAGCACAGCGGTGGTAAGGACAAGGAGCAATGCAAACAACGTGAACTTTTTCATAGATGTTACCTCCAAAGTTTCTTGCTTCGCAGATAGTATCTCCGGCGGGAGAAAAGTTAAACAGGAAAATGGAGGAAAGCAACAATTTTAGGTAGTTAGCGGCGGCTAACCGCAAAATAACCGGATAATTTCTAATTTTTGCATTGCTTTTTTCCTGGCAGCCGTGTATAATGACTTTGACAATAAATGAAAAAGGAGAGTTCTCTGCTATGAAGAAGCTCGCTGTTAAGAAAAACGCCGAATGTATGGCCTGCCTGCAGTGCGTCGATGCCTGCTCCACCGCCTTTTATAAGGAATTTGATGAGGACCTGTCCTGCATCCGCATCACCGCCAAGGGCAACGCTGCCAAGCCCAATGTCTGCATCCAGTGCGGCAAGTGCATGCGCTCCTGTGAGCACGAGGCCATTACCCAGAACCCCAAGACCGGTGTGTACATGATCAACAAGAAGAAGTGCGTCGGCTGCGGCAAGTGCGTCGAGGCCTGCCCCATGCACGTCATGGTGCTCAAGGACGACCACGCTTCCAAGTGCATCGCCTGCGGCATCTGCGTCAAGGCCTGCCCCATGGAGATTCTGGAGATCGTGGAGAAGTAATCCTGCCTTCCAATGGACAGCCTACGGGCTGTCCATTTTCTTTACGGTCTTAAGGAAAAAGATACTTGTATTATGCCAATTGCCATGGTATAATGCAGAAATGAGATTCTAACATAACATTAGGAGGTCGCTTATGGCTGGTAAATATCAAAAGTCCAAGCCCAAGAAGCAGTCTGTCACCTGGAAGAAGCCCCTGATCATCACGCTGGCAGTGATCCTGGCAGTGCTGGTGGCTCTGGTGATTGCCGGTGTCGTGTATTACAACAGCATGCTCAATAAGATGAATAAGGTCGAAGTGCCCAAGATCAACTACACCACTCCCGCTACCGAGTTCGTGGATGAGACGGAGCCTGCCGTGGAAGCCACGGAAGCTACGGAGACCGAAGCTACGGAGCCTCATGTGGCCTCCAGCGCGGACTACATCAACTTCCTGGTGGTGGGTCAGGATGCCCGGGATGGAGAGCAGAATCACCTGTCGGATACCATGATCCTGTGCACCGTCAATACTTACGAGAAGACCATCACCGCCACTTCCATCTTCCGGGATACTCTGGTTCAGGTTCCCGGCAGTTATACCTATTCCAACGGCGCAAAGCACACCTGGGGCGGCAATAAATTCAATATGCTCTATGCTCTGGGCAATCAGTGGGACGGCACTGCCGGTTCCATGGCTACTTTGAATCAGGGCCTGTATGATAATTTCGGCATTGAAGTGGACTATAACTTCGAGATCGACTTTGAGTGCTTTGTCAAGGCCATCAACATCATCGGCGGCGTGGAGCTGGATCTGACGGAGGCCGAGGCCAAGTACCTGAACAAGGACGGCAAGGTCTGGATGGAAGTCCAGCCCGGCAAGAACTGGGTCGATGGCGATACCGCTCTGGCCTATGCCCGTATGCGAAAGGCAGAGGGCGACGGCGAAAGCGATATCAAGCGCACTTCCCGCCAGAGAAAGGTCATCGAGGCCGTGGTGGTCAGCCTGCGCTCCTGGGATCTGAAGAAGGTTCAGGGTGTCATCAATGAGATCCTGCCTATGATTACTACCAGCATGAGCAACGCCGAGATCACCGAGATGATCGTCAAGCTGCTGCCTATCCTGCCGGAGATGCAGGTTCTCACCGGCGGCACCTGCCCCCAGGAAGGCTCCTACTGGGGTGATGTCGCTGACCTGTTCGGTGACGGCACCATGCACAGCATCCTCCGCTGGGATGGCGGCGCTGTGAAGAAGCATATGCGTGCCATTACCGAGGGTGAAATTGCTGAATAAGATGTACCCCAAAGCCTCCGCTTGCAAAAGCGGAGGCTTTTTGCTGCCGGAAAAGTCTTTTTGTTACACAAATTTCACAGCGGTAACAATTGCAAACCGAAGGGGAATATGCTATACTGTAACCAAGTATACACCCGGAGGCGTTTATGATGGAATTGACGGATTTTCAGCGAAAGTTTCCCCCTGCGGTTCAGGGGATCGAGCTACGTTTGGACGAACCTATGGCGAAGCATACCTCCTTCCGCATCGGCGGCGGGGCAGAGGTGATGGCCTTCCCAAAAACAAAAGAAGAGCTTTCCCGGCTGCTGCAGGCGGCGGCAGGCTTCGGCGTGGTGCCGCGAATCCTGGGTGCCGGTACCAACGTTCTGGCACCGGACGAGGGGCTGACTGGGCTGACCATTTGCCTGAAGGACTGCCTGGACGGAATGACTCAGCTGGATGATACCCACATTCGGGTGATGGCCGGTGTGACCATGAGCCGGGCGGCGGTGTTCGCCGCCAATCTGGGACTTTCCGGCATGGAGTTTGCCCACGGCATCCCCGGAAGCGTGGGCGGCGGTATTTACATGAACGCCGGTGCCTACGGCGGCGAAATCTGCCAGATCTGCCAGCGGGTGGAGATCATGGATCGTCAGGGCAATACCCGGTGGCTGACCGGGGCGGAAATGGGCTTTTCCTACCGCCACAGCCGGTTGGAGGATACCGGGGAGCTGGTGCTCTGCGGAGAGTTTGCCCTGACGAAGGCACCCGTGGAGGAGATCAAGGCACGGATGAAGGAGCTGATTGGCAAGCGCTCCGCTTCCCAGCCCCTGGATCTGCCCTCCGCCGGATCGGCCTTTAAGCGCCCCGTGGGGGGCTATGCTGCCGCCATGATCGAAAACGCCGGGCTGAAGGGCTATCAGGTAGGCGGCGCCGGCATTTCCGCCAAGCACGCCGGATTTGCCGTGAATCTGGGCTGCGCCACTGCGGCGGATGTGCGGTCGCTGCTGGAGCAGGTATCCGACAAGGTGTTTGCCGATACCGGCATCCGTCTGGAGCCGGAGATCCGCATCTGGTAACGAAGGATAGAGAGGAGAATGGGTATGAGCCTGTCGTTTTCCGCCTCTGCCAAGGCAGAGGTCTGCCGGGTGATCCCGCAAAAGCACTGCTGCGCCCTGGCGGAGAGCTTCGGCGTGCTGCTGTACTGCAACCATTTTGCCGGTGACGGTGTGAAAATCATCACCGAAAGCCGGGAATTTGCCTATATTTTACCGAAAATTTTTAAGAAGGCCTTTGGCTTGACCTTTGACAGCTTCCCCAGCATGGCATCCCCCGGCAAGCTGGTGTTCCAGATCTGGGAGGAGGAGAAGATTGCCGCCATTATGGATGCCTTCGGCTTTTCCATGGACGATACCCTGTCGCTCCATGTCAACTACCCCATTGTGGAGGAGGACTGCTGCAAGGCGGCGTTCCTCCGGGGCGTTTTTCTGGCAGGGGGAAGTGTGACGGATCCGGGAAAGGGCTACCATATGGAGATCACCACCACCCACCAGGCAGTTGCCCGGGAGACGGAGGTGCTGATGCGGGAGGTCATGGGCTTCCCCCCGAAATCCGCCAACCGTGGCGGCGGACGGGTGCTGTATTTGAAGCAAAGCGAGCAGATCTCCGATGTGCTGTCTTATTTAAGCGCTCCTGTGGCGGCCATGGGCATTATGGAAGCCCGGCTGGAAAAAGAGCTGAACAACAAGGTCAACCGCCGCTGCAATTGTGACGATGCCAACACCTCCAAGGTGGTGGAGGCGGCGCAGGAGCAGCTGGCGGCCATTCAGCGGCTGCGGGATGCCGGGCTGATGGAGAAGCTGCCCGCCAAAATGAAGCAGGCGGCTCAGGCCCGGCTGGAAAATCCATCTGCGTCTCTGTCGGAGCTGGCAGCGATGATGGAGCCGCCCATCACCAAGCCTGCCATGAACAACCGGATGAAGAAGCTGGTGGCACTGTCAAAGGAGACTGGCCAATGAGTTTTGTACATTTGCATGTCCATACGGAATACAGCCTGCTGGACGGTGCCTGCCGCATCGACCGGATGATGGATCGGGTGAAGGAGCTGGGGCAGACCGCCGTGGCCATCACCGACCATGGCGTGATGTATGGCTGTATCGATTTTTATAAGGCCGCCAAAGCTGCGGGGATCAAGCCCATCATCGGCTGCGAGGTCTATGTGACCCGGCGGAGAATGTCTGACCGGGTGCACGGCATCGACAATGATCCGTACCATCTGGTGCTGCTGTGCAAAAACCGGGTGGGCTATGAGAACCTGTGTTATCTGGTGTCGGAGGCCTTTATCCATGGCTTTTACGGCAAGCCCCGAATTGATCTGGAGCTGCTGGAGCAGCACCACGAGGGGCTGATTGCCCTGTCCGCCTGTCTGGCGGGTGCTATCCCCCAGTATCTGATGGAGGAGGACTATCAGGGGGCGAAGGACTACGCCCTGCGGCTTTCTCAGATGTTCGGGGAAGGCAATTTCTATCTGGAACTGCAGGATCACGGCATTGACGAGCAGCGGCCGGTGAATCAGGGTGTTCAGCGGCTGGCACGGGAGCTGGGGCTGCCTCTGGTGGTCACCAACGATGCCCACTATCTGCGGAAAGAGGATGCCAAAATGCAGGATGTCCTGCTGTGCATCCAGACCGGCAAAACTGTTGACGACGAAAACCGCATGAAATTCCAGACTGAGGAATTTTACCTGAAAAGCGAGGAAGAGCTGCGCCAGCTGTTCCCCGGCTGCGACGAGGCCTTTGAAAACACCGCCCGGATTGCGGAAAAATGCAATCTGGACTTTACCTTCCACGAATACCACCTGCCCGCCTTCCCGGTGCCGGAGGGGTATACCAACGAAGGCTACTTCCGGGAGCTGTGCGAAAAGGGCTTTGCCGAGCGGTATGAAAATCCCCCCCAGGAATACCGGGATCGGCTGGAATATGAGATTGGTGTCATCAGCCGTATGGGCTATGTGAACTATTACCTCATTGTCTGGGACTTCATCCGCTACGCCAAGGAGCAGGGGATCCCGGTGGGCCCTGGACGAGGCTCCGGTGCCGCTTCTATTGTGGCATACTGTATGCACATCACGGAAGTGGATCCCATGAAATATGCCCTGATCTTCGAGCGATTCCTGAACCCGGAGCGGGTGAGTATGCCCGACTTTGATACGGACTTCTGCCAGGAGCGCCGCCCGGAGGTCATTGAGTACGTTATGCGAAAATACGGCTCCGACCATGTGGCGCAGATCGCTACCTTCGGCACCATGGCTGCCCGGGGCGCCATCCGGGATGTGGGTCGGGCGCTGAACTTTACCTACGCCGAGACGGACGTGGTAGCCAAGCTGGTTCCTGGCACTCCCCACATCACCTTGGAGGAGGCGCTGAAGGTCAGCCCCAAGCTCAAGGAGATGTATGACGGCGATCCCCGGGTGAAGCTGCTCATTGATACCGCCAGAAGTCTGGAGGGAATGCCCCGCAATTCCTCCACCCACGCCGCCGGCGTGGTGATCACGGCGGATCCCGTGTGCAGCTATGTGCCCTTGTCCCGCAATGACGATACCATCGTCACCCAGTACACCATGACCACCATCGAGGAGCTGGGTCTGCTGAAAATGGACTTTCTGGGACTGCGAAACCTGACGGTGATCCGGGATGCGGAAAAGCAGATCCAGAAGCTGGAACCCGGCTTTTCCATGGACAAAGCCCCGGACGATGACCCGGAGACCTTCAAAATGCTCACCGAGGGCAAGACCCAGGGCGTGTTTCAGTTGGAATCGGCGGGCATGACCAACGTGTGCGTGAACATGAAGGCCAGCTCCATTGAGGATATCACCGCAATCGTGGCGCTGTACCGCCCCGGCCCCATGGACTCCATCCCCACCTTTATCGCCAATAAGCTGGATGCCCGGAAGGTCACCTACAAGACTCCCTTGCTGGAACCGATCCTGAAGGTCACCTACGGTTGCATCGTCTATCAGGAGCAGGTCATTGAGATTTTCCGCTCCCTGGGCGGCTATACCATGGGACAGGCGGACAACATCCGCCGTGCCATTTCCAAGAAGAAAATGAAGGTCATCGAGGCGGAGCGGAAGGTTTTCGTCTATGGTGACCCGGAGCAGAATATTACCGGCTGCATCGGTCACGGCGTGCCCGAAAGTGTGGCGCAGTCCATTTATGATGAAATCGTGGACTTCGCAAACTACGCCTTCAACAAAGCCCATGCGGTGTGCTATGCGGTGGTGGCGTATCAGACGGCGTACCTCAAATGCCACTATCCCCGGCAGTATATGGCGGCGCTGATGACCTCGGTGCTGGATTCCGCAGCCAAGATCTCCGGCTACATTGCCGAGTGCCGGGAGCTGGGCATTCAGGTGCTGCCCCCGGATATCAACCATTCCGAGGATACCTTTACGGTGGAAGGGGATTCCATCCGCTTCGGTCTGGGGGCAGTGAAAAATGTGGGACGTGGGCTTATCCGCTCCATGACCGCCAAGCGTGAGGAAGGCGGCGCTTTCCGCTCTCTGGAGGATTTTCTGGAACGCATGGGCGAGGGTGAGCTGAACAAGCGTGCCGTGGAAAACTTTATCAAGTGCGGCGCCATGGACTGCTTCGGCTATCACCGCAGCGAGCTGCTGGCGGTGTATGAGAACATGATGGATGCGGTGGCATCTTCCCGGAAGAAGAATCTGGATGGTCAGATGGGTCTGTTCTCTATGCTGGAAGAGGAGGACACCGCCGCCCAAATCCCCATTCCCAGCCGTCCGGAGCTGGGCAAAGCAGAGCTTCTTTCCATGGAGAAGGAGACCACCGGCATTTACCTGTCCGGTCATCCCATGGACGATTACCGTGCCTGCCTGAAAAATACCCATGTCATTCACATCGGCAAGCTGATGGAGGAGGACAGCGGGTACACTGATGACCAGATTGTTTCGGTGGCGGGCATTGTCCAGACGGTGAAGATGAAAACCACCCGTTCCAACTCCATGATGGCCTATGTGACCATGGAGGACGATACCGCCTCCATAGAGATGCTGGCGTTTTCCAACGTGCTGGGTCAGTACGGCGGCTATCTCCGGGAAAACAGTGCGGTGGTCATCACCGGCAGGCTGTCCCTGCGGGATGACAAGGAGCCTCAGATCGTCATCAACCGGGCAAGACCCATTACCGATTTCGCCCAGGGCGACCCGGAACCGGAGCAGCGTCCGGCACAGCCCCAGCAGACGGGTACGCTGTACCTGCGGCTGCCCGGTGAGGAGGGAAAGCTCTACCCCAAGGTGCGGGCCATGCTGAATATGTTCCCCGGTAGCAGCGGAGCGGTGGTGTATTTTGCCGATACCAAGCAGCGCCGGGGCACCCGGTGCGCGCTGGCGCAGCCCCTGCTGGAGGAGCTGAAAAACTTGCTGGGCGAGGGAAATGTTGTGGTGAAATAACTTCCCTTTTTGGAACAATTGTGTTATAATGCTGAAAGAAAGCCTGCAAATAAAAAGTCAAGCCCCAAACAGGACTTGAGCGAAGAAAA
>CAYWZB010000040.1:0-9823 GCA_964462775.1 uncultured Oscillospiraceae bacterium | reverse complement strand
AGATTCAGAGGGGTGGGCTTGTCGCAGGTGATGGTCAGCTTGTCGGTACGCAGATAGCGTGCCAGGTGGGAAAGCTCCTTGTAGCGCCCGTCCTTGTACTTGCCCACCACCCCGGCCACCTGAAGCCGGGAGACCTTCTTCACCAGCAGCACATCCATTTTGCCGTCGGTGGGGTCGGCTTCGGGGATGGGGTTGAAGCCGCCGCCGTAATAGCGGCCGTTGCAGATGCAGACCATGGTCATGTCCGCGTCGATCCGCTCGCCGTTCACCTCAATGACATAGTGCTCGGCAATGCCCCGCAGAACGTTGACCACCGTGGAAGCGGCATACGCCCGGAAGCCCTGAAGCAGGGGCAGGCGCTTGTAGCGTGCCACGTCGGTGCCAATCCGGGCATCCAAACCCACGGAGCAGATATTCAGCGCCAGATCGTCGTTGCAGCGGATCATGTCGAAGCAGACCTCTTTGGCGTCCAGCAGCCGTTCCAGGTCGAAAAAGGCGCTGGGGTCGCTGAACAGCTTGACGAAGTCGTTGCCGCTGCCGCAGCACAGCACCGTCACCGCCGCATTGGGGAAGCCTGCCGCGCCGGAGGCCACTTCGTTGAGGGTGCCGTCGCCGCCGCAGGCGTACAGCCGCACCTCCCGGCCGGTTTCGGCGGCCTGCCGTGCCAGCGCCCGGCACTGTCCCGGAGCCTGGGAGACGGCGATGCGGTAGTCCAGTCCCCGGCTGCCGCAGATCCGGTGGATCTCAGCGGAGTATTCCGCCGTCCGATCCCGGCTGCCGGCTGCCGGATTGATAATGAATACGTGTTCCATGTATGGTACTTCCAATCTCTTTGTATGTGTCTCTTCTTTGCGCCGGGGAATCATTTTTTTCGACCGCTGTCGGTGTACATATAATACTCACACTTGATCATGCCGTTGTAGAGCTTGCGCTTCTTGTTGGCACGCTTGCCGAAGTAGTGCTCAAATTCCGGCTCGGAGGTGATGATGAACTTCTTCCAGTCGTTGCCGTACTTCAGGTGGCGACCCAGGGCGGCGTAAAGCTGCTGGGCGCTCTTCTGCTCCATCATTCGCTGACCGTAGGGAGGATTGCAGATGATGGTGCCGGTCTGGGCGGGCAGATCCATCTTGGTGGCATCCCCATCCCGGAAGGAAATGCAGTCGGCAACGCCGGCCTTCCGGGCGTTGGCAATGGACAGGGAGATGCACTTGGGGTCATTGTCGGAGCCGAGGATCTGGTACTTGCCGTGAAATTCCTTGTCCTTGGCTTCCGCCCGGACATCTCCCCAGATGGCGGGATCCATCCAGGCAAAGGCCTCGGCGGAGAACCGGCGGAAGGCACCGGGTGCCTTGTTCCGGGCGATCAGCGCCGCTTCAATGGGAATGGTGCCGGAGCCGCAGAAGGGATCCCAGATGAAGTCCCGCCCCCGGTAATGGGTCAGCTGCACCATGGCGGCAGCCAGCGTCTCCCGCAGGGGCGCCTCGTTGGCGTTGGCACGGTAGCCCCGCTTGTGCAGACCGGGGCCGGAGGTATCCAGGTACAGCTGTACCCGGTCGTTCATAATGGAAAATTGCAGCTGATACTTGGCACCGGTCTCCGGCAGCCAGCTGACGCCGTACTTTTCCCCCAGCCGCCGGGAGGCGGCCTTTTTGATGATGGCCTGACAGTCCGGCACGCTCATCAGCTGGGAGTTTAAGCAGTGTCCCTTCACAGGGAACTGGCCGTCCCTGGGGATGAAGTTTTCCAGCTCGGCGCGGTAAACGCCCTGGAACAGCTGCTCGAAGGTGGTGGCCTTAAAGTCCGCCAGGACAATCAGCACCCGCTCGCCGGTACGCAGGCACACGTTGGCCTTGGCCAGGGCACGCTCGTCGCCGGAAAACAGCACACGGCCGTTTTCCACCCGGACATTGTCCATGTCCAGCCGCCGCAGCTCATCGCCGGCCAGACCCTCCAGCCCGAACAGGCAGGGGACAGAAAATTCAAATTGATTCATAATACCTCCAAAAGGGTTGACAGTTGATGGTTCAGGTGAAAAATCATTTGTAATCATGAATTTGGTACGTTACGGAATGATCTTCTTTGCCTTGATGTAGCGCTCCTCCTCGGAGAAAACGCATCCGCAGTATTTTTGCATATAGAATCCGTGCTCCCGGGCAAAGTCCTGACCGGTGCGGAAATAGGGACGGAAGTCCCGGTAGAGAAACTGCACGCCGTACTCCGCCGCCGCCCGCTGGGCAACCTCCCGCATCAGCTCGTGGTTCTGGTAGGGGCTGATGAAGAGAGAGGAGGCGAAGCTGTCGAAGCCCCCCTCCGCCGCCTGCCGGGCGGTCTCAAACAGGCGCATTTCGTAGCATTTGACGCACCGGCCGGAGATATCCTCCGCAACCGCCCGGACAAAGGGGCGCAGACCATAGTCATTTCGCAGGATCAGGGGCAGCTCGATTTCCTTGGCGTAGCCCTCCACGCAGTTGCGCCGTGCCCGGTACTCGGTGACCGGGTGGATGTTGGGGTTGTACCAGAAGCCGGTGACCTCCAGACCATCGGTACGCAG
The DNA here is from genome assembly GCA_964462775.1 of uncultured Oscillospiraceae bacterium. Taxonomy (GTDB): domain Bacteria; phylum Bacillota; class Clostridia; order Oscillospirales; family Oscillospiraceae; genus Faecousia. The sequence continues at coordinate 7,272 of CAYWZB010000040.1, read as the reverse complement.
GATTTCAATGGGCTGATTGGCGCAGGGCGCGCAGCAAATATGCAGCAGGGTTTTCATAAAAAACCTCCAAATAAACAATATAACACAGAAAATAAGAGATGGCAAGAAATTGTGAATTATAAATTGTGATTTCTCAGCTTATTTCAGGAAATACAAGGCAGCAAATACAATGGCGAGAATTGCGCCCTGCAGCAGATACGCCTTTGGATTTGCCCAGTTTACCGTCAAACCCTCACGGCTGGGCTTCTTTACAACGATATTCAAATCTTCCGGGTTTGCATATGTGCGTGTACCTGTATCCTGATACCATTGTTGGACTTCTTCTGCTGTCCATTTCCTTTTGCTCGATTCCATGCCGCAGAACCTCCTCACGACGACTTTTTCTGCCGTTCATTCATAATTTGTAATTTTAAATTATGAATTATGAATTACCCCCGCCACGCCGTCCCGGTACACCTCCGTCACCATTACGGTGCGAAGTTCGTTATGCAGGTTCTCGCCCGCAGCGTAGACTTTGACATAGTTGGGGGCGTGGCCGGTGAAGCGGTCGCCGTCTTTTTCCTCGAACAGCACCTCCAGAGTCTGCCCCACCAGCGCCTGCCGGTAGGCAAGGCTCATTTCCTGGGCAACGGCAATGGCCTGGCGGCTCCGGGCTTCCTTGGTGGCGTTGTCGTGCTGCCCGGGCATTTTGTCCGCCGGGGTGCCGGGGCGGCGGGAATAGGGGAAGATGTGCATATCCGCAAAGGCGCATTTCTGGATAAATGCCAGACTCTGGGCAAATTCCTCCTCCGCCTCCCCGGGGAAGGCTACGATCATATCCGTGGTGATGGCGCAGTCGGGGAAGAAGCGCCGCAGCAGCAGGACGCTTTCATAGTAGCGGGCGGTGTCGTATTTCCGCTTCATCCGCTGCAGCACCGTGTCGCAGCCGGATTGCAGCGACAGGTGAAACTGGGGGCACAGGTTGGGGAACCGGGACAGGCGGTGGCAGAAATCCTCCGTCACCACCCGGGGTTCCAGACTGCCCAGCCGGATGCGAAGATCCGGCACCGCGGCGCAGATGGCCTCAATCAGTTCTGTCACCGGGGGCTTGCCGGGCAAATCCCGCCCCCACCCGGCGATTTCGATGCCTGTGACCACGATTTCCCGATAGCCCCGGCGGGCCAGCTCCCGGGCCTGCTCCACCGCCAGCTCCAAGGGGGCGGAGCGGATGGGTCCCCGGGTATAGGGGATGATGCAGTAGGTGCAGAAATTGGTGCAGCCGTCCTGCACCTTCAGCATGGCACGGGTGCGTTCCTCCAGACCGCCGGCCGGGAGCAGCTCAAAGTCCCGGCGGGACAGGGCGTTGTCCAGACTTTCCCGATGCTGGCGGGTTTGCAGGGCATCCAGCATCAGCTGAATAAATTCCTGACGGACGCCGCTGCCGCCGATGACATCAATGCCCAGGGCACGGACGGCCTCTGGGGCGTGCTGGCTGTAGCAGCCGCACACGCCGATGACAGCGTTGGGATTGTCCCGGCGGCACCGGCGGATGACGGCACGGTTTTTCTTGTCTGCCACGGCGGTGACGGAGCAGGTGTTGATTACATAAGCGTCGCAGGACTGGTCAAAGGAGCCGATCTCGTGCCCCATCTGGGTCAGCAGCCGCTCCATGGCCTGAGTCTCGTACTGGTTAGTCTTACAGCCCAGTGTATAAAAAGCAAATCTCATTTGTCAATTCCACCAATAATTCCAATAATAAACTATACGAATCGTCCAAACCGACAATTGCTTTTTCTGGGGAAACTGGTATAATAATACCTGGTTTCCACTTTTGGCGGAACGGCCGGTCTGGGATGTTCTCCCCAATTATACACGAAAAAATCCAGTTTGTACAGTTGCAGGGGGTACTTTTATGCAGGAATTTCAGATCCGGCTGCGTAGCGTGAAGGAAGTGCAGGACTTTGTGGACACGGTCACCGCCTGCCCGTACACCGTGACCATCCGGGATGCCCGGAACAAGGTCAACGGCAAGAGCTTCATGGAGCTGTTCTGCCTGGATTTCAGCCGTTCCCTGCAAATGCTGGCGGACTGCGGCGAAACAGAGGGTCACAGCCTGGAAGCCCGCATCGACCAGTTCCTGGTCAAGTAAATATGGCTCTAGTAGCACCGTCCTGGGAATACCCGGGGCGGGTTTTTTATACAAAGATCCCGGCGGGTTTTCCAAAAGACCGGGGCGTTTTTTGGTGAGAATGTGGAAAAATCCGGTGGTGTATTTTTTTAGTTGACGAAGGACGGAAAAATGACTATATTGTAAGCGGTTCTTTTTTTGCAGGGGATGTGGAAACGTTTCACCTCCTGCCCAATCCCGATCAAACCCGACAAAGGAGTTTTTATATGAATCGTTACGCAGGCGTTTTGCTGTCTGTGACCAGCCTGCCCTCCCGGTACGGCATTGGCTGCTTTGACAGCGAGGCATACAAATTCGTGGACTGGCTGGCGCAGGCCGGTCAGCGCTACTGGCAGATCCTCCCCCTGGGCAGCACCTCCCACGGTGCCAGCGACGACTCCCCCTATCAGTCCTATTCCGCCTTCGCCGGAAATCCCTACCTCATCAGCCTGGAAACGCTGATCCGGGAAGGCGTGCTGACCAGGCAGGAGTGCGATGAGGTGGACTTCGGCACAAACCCCGCCAAAGTGGACTTTGACAAGCTGTTCGAGCACCGCCTGGCGCTGCTGCACAAGGCCTACGAGCGCAGCGACGTGGGACAGAACGAGGAATTTCACCGCTTCTGCCGGGACAATGCCTGGTGGCTGGATGACTATGCCCTGTTCATGGCGGTGAAGAAGTTCTTCGGGGATGTGCCCTTCAGCCAGTGGCCCCAGGACATCCGGATGCACTGGGGCTATGCGGTGGACTACTACAACCGGGAGCTGTACTTTGATGTGGAGTTCCAGAAGTACCTGCAGTTCCAGTTTGACCGCCAGTGGATGGCGCTGAAGCGCTACGCCAACGAAAAGCATATTCAGATTGTGGGAGATATCCCCATTTATGTCTCCCCGGACGGAGCGGATGTGTGGGCGCACCCGGAGCTGTTCCAGCTGGATACTGAGAACAAGCCCTACGCCATTGCCGGTTGTCCCCCGGATGCCTTCGCCGCCGACGGTCAGGTTTGGGGCAACCCCCTGTACCGCTGGGATTACCACCGCTCCACCGGCTTCGCCTGGTGGTGCAGCCGAATGTGGTACAGCTTCAAGCTGTATGATGTGGTGCGTATTGACCACTTCCGGGGCTTTGATGCCTATTTCTCCATCCCGGCCGGGGCGGACACCGCCAAGCTGGGACACTGGGAGCCGGGCCCGGGGATGGATCTGTTCAATACCATCCACTGGAATCTGGGAGATGTCCAGGTGATCGCTGAGGATCTGGGCACCATGACCGATGGCGTCCGGGCGCTGGTGCGTGACAGCGGCTATCCCAATATGAAGGTGCTGCAGTTCGCCGTGGATCCGGAGGACATTGCCGCAGCCAACGACTACTGGCCCCACAATTATAACGCCAACTGCGTGGTCTATACCGGCACCCATGACAACGAGACGGTGGCAGGCTGGTTTGCCGGGCTGTCCCCCGAGGCCAAGCGGCAGATCCGGGACTATCTGTGCGACTACACCACCCCGGACAACCAGCTGTACCACGGACTGATCAATCTGGCCATGACCTCCGTTGCCCGGGACTGCATCATCCCGGTGCAGGATCACCTGGGACTGGATAACACCGCCCGGATGAACCAGCCCGGCACCGTGGGCTTCAACTGGCGCTGGCGGCTGCGCCCCGGCCAGCTGACCTCTGCCCTGGCGCAGGAACTGCGGGCGCTGACCCTGCGGGCAAACCGCCTCAACTGGGAGGCAGTGTGACCGGGAAGCCCCGGCTTTCTGGGGAAAATCCTGAAGTTTTTCAAAAAAATCCCGGATTTTCTCCCAAAACCCCCTTGCCAAACGGGACAAAGGGTGGTATAATACAGGCGTAATAGGTAAGATGTAGGAAAGAGAGGCGGCTGACGCCTCTCTTTCTTCTTAGCAATTTTTACCCAGAAAGGAATGTGGACATGAAAGTAACGGAATTGGTCACTCAGCTGGCTGAACCCATTGTCACGGCGCAGGGCTGCTCCCTGTGGGACGTGGAGTATGTCCGGGAGGGCAGCGATTATTTCCTGCGGCTGTACCTGGATAAGGAGGGCGGCGTGGACATCAACGACTGCGAAGCCGTTTCCCGGGCCATGGATCCCATCCTGGACGAAAAAGACCCCGTCCCCACCAGCTACCATTTTGAGGTATGCTCCGCCGGTCTGGAGCGGGCACTGAAGCGCCCCGGTGATTTTGAGCGGTTTATGGGCAGCCCCATCACCGTCAAGCTCTACAAGCCCAGAAACGGTCTGAAGGAGATCCCCTGCGTGCTCCGGGGCTATGACGAAGGTCGTGTCACGGTGGAAGCGGGAAAGGAAACCATTACATTTGAAAGATCCGAAGTCGCTCTGGTGCGGCTTCGTGTGGAATTCTGATTAGGAGGATTATAGAAATGGCACCCAGAAAGAATGCCAAGAAGCAGACCCAGGAACCCCAGGTCAGCATCGGCGCGGAGATCTTCGCGTCCCTGCGGGAGCTGGAAAAGATCAAGGGCATCCCTGTTGACTATATGGTGGAGCGGCTGAAGCAGGCTCTGACCAACGCCTACCGCAAGGATCGTGAGGATCACCGGGACGTTCCGGCTGAGAACGTGGTGGTCAGCATCAGCGAGGAAGGCCTGAGTATGCACCAGATCAAGACCGTTGTGGACGAGCTGGAGGATCTGGCTCTGGAGATCCACATCGACGCTGCCCGCCGGGTCAACCCTGACCTGAAGGTGGGCGACACCGTGGCCATTCCCGTGGATATCCAGAAGTTTGGCCGCATCGCTGCCCAGACCGCCAAGCAGGTGGTCATCCAGGGCATCCGGGAAGCGGAGCGGGGCGTGATGTACGAGTCCTACTCCTCCAAGGCACAGGAGCTGCTCACCGGCACCGTGCTGCGGATCGATCCCACCAGCGGCGATATGTTTGTCCGCATCGGCCAGGGCAACGAGACCTCCGATGCCGTCCTGCGTGCTTCCGAGCAGATCCCCGGCGAGCACTACACCGAAGGTGACCTGATCCGGGTCTATGTGCTGGAAGTGCACAAGATGGGTCGCGGCCCTCTGGTTCACGTTTCCCGTACCCACCCCAACCTGGTGCGCCGGCTGTTCGAGCTGGAGACCCCGGAAATCGCCGAGGGTCAGGTGGAGATCCGCAACATCGCGAGAGAAGCCGGCTCCCGCTCCAAGATGGCCGTTCGGGCTACCATGGAGGACATCGATCCTGTGGGTGCCTGCGTCGGTCCCCGTGGCGGCCGTGTGGGCGCCGTGGTGGAGGAGCTGCATGGCGAGAAGATCGACATCGTGGTCTGGTCCGAGGATCCCTGTGAGTATGTCCGGGCGGCACTCAGCCCCGCGGATGTGCTGGCGGTGGATCTGATCCCCGGTCAGAAGGCCTGCCGTGTGGTGGTGCCCGACGACCAGCTGAGCCTGGCCATCGGCAAGGAGGGTCAGAACGCCCGCCTGGCCGCCCGCCTGACCGGCTACAAGATCGACATCAAGTCCGCCTCCCAGGCAGAAGCTGAGGCCGAGCCTGCGGAAGAGGAATAAGCTGTTATCCATTGGAAATTGCGAATTGGGAAATTTTCCCTTTGCAATGATGAATGATTGAAAGAGGAGGTAAGGTATGCAGAAGAAGATCCCCCAGCGGCAGTGCATGGGCTGCCGGGAGCGCAAGGAAAAGCGCGCCCTGATCCGGGTGGTTCGCTCTCCCGAAGGAGAGGTTTCCCTGGATTTCAGCGGCAAGAAAAACGGCCGGGGTGCCTACCTGTGCCCCAACCCCGATTGCCTGAAGAAGGCCATCCGCTCCAAGGCTCTGGACAGGAGTCTGGAAGTCACCATCCCCCAGGAGGTCTATGACCGCCTGGAGCAGGAAATGGAGGCCGGCCATGAATAAAGCCCTGAATTATCTGGCACTGGCCCGCAAGGGCGGCCTGGCAGAGTTGGGCGAAGAGCCGGTGGGCGTTGCCGCCCGCTATGGCAAGGCCTATGTAATCCTGGTGGCCAGGGATGCCTCCGACCATACCTGGCGCAGAGCCAAGTCCTTCGCCGCCGGCACGGAGCAGCAGTGCGTCCGGCTGGAGGTGACCAAGGAGGAGATGGGCTTTGTCGTGGGCAGAACCAGCCTGGCCATTGCCGCCATCACCGATGTGCAGATGGCGCTGGCGCTGGTCAAAGCCGCCGTCCCCTGCCAGGGCGCGGAGGAAGCCCTCCCGGTGCTGACCGCCAAGGCGCAGAAGGCGAAAAAGCGGCAGTCGGAGGCGAAAGCCCATCAGCGCAATGTGCGTAAAGGCAAGAAGTAAGCCACACGCTGACCCGGGAGCCAAGCCCGGTCGGCGGTTAACTGAGATTCCCAGTGCTTCCCCAGGGAAGTATAGAACAATCTGGAGGTGCGTTTTATCGTATGAGTTTTGTTAAGTATCGTGTGAAGGAGGTCGCAGCCGATTTTGGTGTGACCCCGAAGGAGATTTCCGAGATTGTCGGCACCTTTTATGAAAAGCCCAAGTCCAACACCCAGGTTCTGACCGATCAGGAGCTGAACGTGGTGTTCGATGTGATGACCCAGCGCAATCAGATCGCTTCCATGGAGCAGGTCTTTGCTGTGAAGCCCACCGCTCCCAAGGCCGAAGCTCCCAAGGCTGCCCCTGCCAAGGCTCCCCAGCCCCAGCAGAGCGCCAAGCCCGCTCAGAGCAAGCCTGCCCAGAGCGCGGCACCTGCCCAGTCCGCTCCCGCTGCCCCTGCCAAGAAGGCAGAGCCGGAGCGCAAGCGGGAGCGCCGGGTGGTGGACACCTCCGCCGTCCAGGTCAACTCCAACCGCTTTGCCGATGTGGACAATCTGGTTTCTGAGAAGGTTCAGAACTACCAGGGCGGCAAGCAGCGCATTGGTGGCGGCAAGGGCAAGCAGTCCAACAAGCAGCAGCGGGGCAACTTCAAGGGCAACAAGTCCCGCAACGAAGAGCAGGAGAAGATGCGCCGCCTGCAGATGGAGGTGGCCCGCAAGGCTCCTCTGACCGTGAAGATCCCCGACGAGATTACTGTGGGCGAGCTGGCTTCCCGGATGAAGAAAACCGCTGCCGAAGTCATCAAGTGCCTGATGAAGAACGGTGTCATCGCCGCCATCAACCAGACCA
>CAYWZB010000039.1:0-10240 GCA_964462775.1 uncultured Oscillospiraceae bacterium | reverse complement strand
GAAGCCGTCGGGGACGGCGGGGGTCCACATTGAAGCGGTTGCCATGGTCATAGGGGGAGATGTGCATCTGGTTGAGGATCAGCTCCCCGTCCTTGACGCCGCACCAGGCATCCTTCAGATTCAGTGTGCCCTGACGGATGGACTTGACCTCGGTGCCCACCAGCTCAATGCCGGCTTCAAATTCCTCTTCCACGAAGTATTCGTGATAGGCCTCCCGGTTCCGGGCCATGACTTTGACGGATTGCTTTTCCAGAATGCTCACCTCCTGCTACCATTTCTACCATTATACCACGACTGTCAAGAGGGGAAACGGAAAAAAGCTGCCGAAAAATTCGGCAGCTTTTGAGCGTGTCCAAAAGTCCTTGCCTCTCCGCTATGCATTAAGTGGCTGTAAGCTGCTTTGCAGCAACACCCACTAAACCTTTGGGAGAGGTGGCACGGCGGAAGCCGTGACGGAGAGGGCTTATTTCCCTCTCAGACCGAAATCAAAGATTTCGGCCAGCTTCCCCAAAGGGGGAGCCGTGGCTCAGTGCATCTTTGGCAAGCTGAGTTACTGAAAAAATTCGGCAGCTTTTTTGTTTTTACAGCAGGATCCCCTGGAAGGCCTGAACGGCCAGATACAGACCCAGCGCACCCAGGATCGGGGCGGCCTTGGCCTGAGGGCCGGAGGACAGACGGTCGGTCAGGGATGCGTACAGCCAGGCGGTGGCGGTAAAGACAGCGCCGCCGGACAGTGCACAGCTCAGCATTCCGGCAGGAGCAATCCAGCCGGTGACCCAGGGCAGCAGGGCGCAGCTGACAGCGCTGAGGAGGAACAGAGCGAGGTAGTTCTCCTTGCCGGGCTTTCCCAGGTAGCTGTGAAGCACCAGAGGAATCAGGGACAGCAGCACCAGATTGGGAATGTTCCACTGGGGCAGAATCACCAGAGGGAAGAACAGCTTCACGATGACGCAGACCAGCAGCACGCAGGCAAGGGTCAGGGTGAACAGCACGCTCAGCAGGTATTTATTATCTTTCATGGCTCAACCTCCCCAGGAAGTAGCGGCGGAAACGATATCCGCACCGGTGACGTAGGCGCAGGCGGAGTTGACGCTCCGGGCGATGGCCTTGGAGGTAACGGTGGCGCCGGTAATGGCATCCACCTCCAGCTCATTTCCGGTGCTGACGGTGGTTTCGGAAGCGCCGGTGGCACCGGAAAAGGCATCCGGGCTGCCGGTGACCACGGAAAATTCACCAGCCTGATTCAGAAACTGGGCAAGAAAATCCGTATCCGTCAGAGAATTGCTGCCCAGACCACAGGTCTCGTGGGCATCGAGCACCATCAGACCAGTGACCTTGCTGGAATTGGCAACGCCGATGAGCATGGTGATGTCTCCGGCGTAGCCGTAGGTGCTGGTTTCAATCACATAGCCGTTTTCACCCTTGTGGACGGAGACAATGTTGGCATCCTCCCCGGCGTAGGTTTCCCGGGTGAACTGCTCGCTGCCGGGCAGCAGGGTTTGCAGCAGCTGCAGATGGGTCTCGGAAGCCCGCTGGGCGGCGATGCCGTTCAGGCCGCAGGTGACGGCCAGCAGCACCAGAGCGCATACCACAATGGTGACAATGGGCAGGAAAATCTGCTTTTTCATTTGGCAGCACCTCCTTTTTTGGTGCCGAAGCGGCGGATGGGGGTATGGCGGTCAATGAACCAGACGAAGGCGTTCATCAGCAAAATGGCATAGGTGACACCCTCGGGGAACAGGCCGAAGTAGCGGAAGAGCACCGTCAGCGCGCCGCAGCCGATGCCGTAAATCACCTGACCAATCGGGGTGGCAGGGGAGGTGGCGTAGTCGGTGGCCATGAACAGGGCACCCAGCACCACGCCGCCGCCAAACAGGCTGTAGGCCATCCAGGCAAACGCCGGCTGACCCCGGTGGAACACAAGGGTAAGCACCGCCACAGTGCCCAGGTACGCTGCGGGAATACGCAGGGAGATCACCTTGCGCCAGATCAGGTAAGCACCGCCCAGCAGCAGCGCCAGGGCGGAAATTTCACCGATGGAGCCGGGGCAGTTGCCCAGAAACATATCCAGGATGCTTTCCTCAGGCAGACCAGGCATGACCATGTGGTGCAGGGGGGTGGCAGCGGAAACGCCGTCCACGGTGTAGCGGGTCAGCCCCACCGGCCAGATCAGCAGCAGGAAAGCACGGGCAGCCAGGGCGGGGTTGAACACATTCTGCCCCAAACCGCCCCACAGGGCTTTGACAAAGACAATGGCGAACACGCTGCCCACAGCCGCCTGCCACAGGGGCACGGAGCTGGGCAGGGTCATGGCCAGCAGCATACCGGTGACGGCGGCAGAGCCATCGACGATGGTGTTGCGGGTCTTGGTGATGCGGCTGTAGAGCCATTCGGCGGCAATGGCGCAGGCCATGCACACAGCGGTCACCAGCAGTGCCCGCAGACCAAAACGCCACACACCCACCAGCAGCGCCGGTGTCAGCGCCAGCAGCACATCCAGCATAATGCGGTTGGTGCGGAAATTTCCCCGGATGTGGGGAGAAGAAGCGACAGTCAGATTCATTTTGCGTTGGCCTCCCTTACCAGTTGTTTGCCCTTGCGGAATACTTCCACCAGAGGCAGCTTGCCGGGGCAGGTGAAGGCGCAGCTGCCGCACTCCATGCAGTCCAGCAGATTCAGCCGCTGCAGCTCGTCCACACGCCGGGCGTTGGTGAAGCGGTACAGGTACAGCGGCTGCAGACGCATGGGGCACACCCCCACGCACTTGCCGCAGCGCAGGCACACGGGATTTTCCGCGGCACCGTTCTGATCTTTCAGCAGGCACAAAATGGAGTTGGTGGCCTTGATCACGGGAACGGACAGATCGCTCTGGGCAAAGCCCATCATGGGTCCGCCGCTGATGACCCGCTCGGTCTTGTCATGCAGACCGCCGGCAACCTCAATCAGATCGTGGAAGGGGGTGCCCACGGGGACGGTAAAATTCTGGGGCTGGGCTATAGCCTCGCCGGAAATGGTGACGATGCGGCTGGTCAGGGGCAGACCCAGCCGGACAGCCCGGTAAATGGCGGCGTAGGTGGACACGTTGAACACGGCGCAGCCCACGCTGACAGGCAGCTGTCCGGGAAGAACCTCCCGCCGGGTCAGTGCCTGAATCAACTGCTTTTCCGCACCCTGGGGGTAGCGGGTGGGCAGCACAGCCAGCTCAATGCCGGAAAACTCCGGCAGGATGCTTTGAATTTCGGCAATGGCCTCGGCTTTGTTGTCCTCCACAGCCAGAACAACCCGCTCGGGATTCAGAACCCGGCGCAGGATAGACATACCCTCCAGCACATCCCGGGGGCTGGTACGCAGCAGGGAATCGTCGGCGGTGATATAAGGCTCACATTCGCAGGCGTTGGCAATCAGGGTGTCCACATGCCCCATGGCGGAGAGGGCTTTGACACTGCCGGGGAAGGCAGCGCCGCCCATGCCCACGATGCCGGCTTCCCGGATGGCGTGGAGAACCGCGTCATTGTCCTGGGTGGGGCAGGGCACGGCGGGAGCGGCTTCGTCCCGGAAGTCATTTTCAATGACCACGGCGTTGACCAGCCGTCCGCTGGTGTGGGGGCGGGGCTCTATGGCAACGACGGTACCGGAGACGGAGGCGTGAACAGGTACGCACAGACCCTCGCCGTCACCGATCTTCTGCCCCCGGAGCACCCGGTCGCCTACGCTGACCAGAGGCACACAGGGAGCGCCGATGTGCTGCTGCATGGGGATCACCACCTGCTTGGGGGCGATGGTGTGCAGCGACAGATCCCGCTTGGACATTTCTTTGTTGTATTTTGGGTGGATACCACCAAAAAACAGGTGTTTCATAGCTTTACCTCAATCGTTAAGTTCGGATCAGGGGTTCAAAGTTGGCGCTGTAGTACAGATTTCCCTGGGCATCGACCCACATGGCCTCCGCATCCAGATCTGCCAGCAGCGCCTTGCCTGCATACAGCGGCAGGAGAAACAGGGCGGTGGACAGAGCATCGGCCAGACCGGAGTCCGGGCAGACCACGGTGACAGAGCGCCACAGGGTTCCGGGATAGAGGGTACCCGGGTCGATGATGTGGTGATAGGTCTTACCGTCTACCGTGTAGGCACGCTGATAGTCGCCGCTGGTGACCACGGCACCCTTGGTCACAGCCAAGGTGTGCAGGTATTGGTCACCGCCGTCGGGATCCTGAATGCCCACCACCCAGGGTGTGCCGGAGGCATCCTTGGGGCTGGTGGCGCAGACATTGCCGCCGACGCTGATCAGCAGCCCGGCAGGGGCGGTCTCGCTGACACGCTGGGCAGCCCAGCCCTTGGCAACGGCACCCACATCCAGCCGCATTTGGGTATCGGACAGGTACACCGTACCCGCCTCAGCATCCAGAATCAGCTTATCGAGGTCTGTATGGGCGGCAGCGGCGGTGAGGGCATCTTTGCTGGGCAGACTGGCATTTTGGGGATCGTTAATCCCCTCCGTCCGGGCGTCATGCCACAGGGACAGCACGCTGCCCATGGCCACATTCACCCGTTCGTCGGTGAGCTGATAATAGGTCTTGCAATCGGTAAGCAGCTCCAGGATCCGGCTGTCCACCGCCACAGGGGCGATGCCGGCCTGGTCGTTGACGGTTTTCAGATTGTTCAGACCTTCGTAATCGTTGTAGATATCAAAGAGCTGATGATATTCCAGCAGCTGGTCGTGAACAGCCTGGGCAGCGTCCGTGAAGCCCTCCTGAGAGTCCCAACGTCCGACGATGGTGGTCACCGTGTCGAACAGGGTCAGGAAGGTGGCGGTATACTGCTTTTTCTCCGCCTGGGGAGCGGCGCAGCCGGAAAGCGTCAGGCAGAGGGCTGCCAGCAGGGCAATCAGGCGTTTCATTGGCAAGCCTTGGCAATCAGGCCCTGGAAGCCGCCGATGGCGATGGTCACGGAAGAAGCCAGATCAGCATCGGTGGGGTGGGTGCTCTCGTCCACGGCAATTCCGCTGACTTCCTGAGCGGTCTTGCCGGTGACATAGGCGGCGAAGGAGGCAGCCTGCTGATTCCACTCGGCAATGGCGCCGCCCCAGGCAACCATGCCGTAGGCATCGCCCAGCTGATTCTTGGTCTGAGGAGCAGCCAGATCGGAGGTAATGGCACCGGAAGCGTTGAAGCCAACTTTGGCCTGAACGCCGTCAATATAGCAGGAGGTGATGGTATCCCCGGCCAGGGTCAAGGCGGTGATGGTCACATCCAGCAGGGCGTTGCCATCGGCTTCTGCGGTGGCAGCGGTGCTGGAGGAAAGATCCGTGACGGCTGCCAGCTTCAGCTTGTCCCCGGACTGGGCACCCAGATACTGGGCGTTGGCGGCGGCAGCTTCAATGGCGGAAACATAGCCGCCCAGGTAAATGGTGGCGCAGGAAGCCAGATCCGCGTCGGCGGCGTAACCGCTTTCGTTGACCACCACGCCGGAAAGCTCAGCGGCGTTCTTGCCGATGACGAAGGAAGCCAGAGCGGCGGCCTGATCGTCCCACTCGGCAACGGCACCGCCCCAGGCAACCATGCCGTAGGCATCGCCAAGCTCGTTCTTGGTCTGGGGAGCGGCGGTCAGGTCGGAGGTGATGGCACCGTCGGTGCCGAAGGTGACGGAAGCGGAAATGCCGTCGATGACGCAGTCGTGGATCACGCCGCTGTCATCCACCAGCACAGCCACCATGGACACGTCGTACTTGGCTTCGCCGTCGGTGCTGTCAGTCAGGCTGGTGGTGAAGCTGACACCGGTCTTCAGACCGCCGGTGACAGTGGGCAGGGAAGGAGTGGCAGGCAGGGTTGCGGGAGTCTGGGTCTGGGCATCGTGGCTGCCGGTGGGGCAGGTGCAGTCGCTGTAGTAGACCACGGGGGTGCCGGCACAGCCGGCCAGCAGGCAGATGACCAGCAGAAGGGTCATCAGACAGGTGAGTTTTTTCATGGGGAACCTCCTAAAATGTGTAGCTTGGTGGATTTCTATCGATATAAATATACTGTATACCAGCCGGTTTGTAAAGAGAAAATTCTTGGAAAGCTCAGGAAAAATGGACAGCACCAGCGCCATAAAAAACAGGACGAACCGGGATGGTTCGTCCTGTCAGGGGTTACTCAATGGAGAAGTTCAGCGCGGTCATGGCCTTTCCGTTGAAATAGATGCATAGGGAGTAATCTCCCGGCTCGGTGGGGGCGGTGGGAACATCCAGCTCGCCGTAGTGGTAGTCACCTGCCAGCCACAGCTGCTTCCATTCACCCGGCCGCTCACAGGTCAGATCCGGCAGAACATTGCCGAAGGCATCCCGGAAAACAAAGAGAATGGTCAAATCCTCTTCCTTCAGATAGAAGTTTTCCAGAGCGTGGAACACCACGGAGAGCTTCTGACCCACGGTGAAGGTATCCGTAAAGGCATCCTTGCCCACGTTGGCGTAGGTCCAGTTCTCCTTCTCAGGGGTCACCAGCATATGCGCCTCGATCTTGTCGGCGGACATACCGTTCTTCTCGTACACCGCAGCGGAGCCACAGGTGTGGCTGTGGATATTGTTGAAGATGGAGGTGTTGTCTGCGGCCTGAATGGTGAACTCGTACTTGGCGTTGGGAATCCGGGGGGAGATCACCGTCTTGGCCTGGCTGCACTTGATGACGTTGGGCACCTCACTGCCGTCGATGGTGTAGACCACCAGCCATTCCCCGTCGGGGGCACCGCCGGTGTAGCTCCAGCTGACGGTCAGCTTCTTGGGATCCCGCTCGTTGACGGAGAGCTTGGTGATGGTGATGGGGTTGGCGGTGATGGTGGTTCGGGCGGGCTGGGTCATGCCGGCGGCGGTGACCTCAATGGTGTAGGCAACGGTGGGATCGATGCCTTCAAAAGTAGCGGTGGTGTCGGTAACGGTCATCTGCTGCTCGTAACCGGAGTCGCTGTAGCAGCGCACGTCCCAGCTGTCCACCACCACATCTCCGGGAGCGTTCCAGGTAGCGGTCATGTAGGTGCCGTCGCTGGCGGAAACGATGAGGTTTTCAGCCAGCACCAGCCGGGTGGCCAGGTATTCCAGGGTGGTCTCGCCGCTGAGGGAGGCCTCCGCATTGGGCTCCAGGGTGAAGGTATAGCGCTTGCCCACCGTCAGACCGGAGATGGAAATGGTGTGGCCGGAGAAGATCTCCACCCGTTCCTCCTCGCCCTCGGTGCCGTACTTGATGACCCACTCCTCCGGCTCGCCGCCGGTGGGGGTGAAACTGAGAACCACGGAGCCATCCTCCGCGCCGGTGACGGCGGTGAAGCGGATGATCTTTGTGGTGCTGTCGGTGGTGAAGATATCCGAGGTCTGACCCACCAGATCGTGGAAACCGCTGATGGACAGCTGAATCTTATAAAGGGAGTCAGGCTGGAGGTTGGTGAACACGGCCTGACCGTTTTCCACGCCCTTGCTCTGGATAGAGCCGTAATTGTCGCTGCAGGTGACGGTCAGCAGGGAATTGTCCGCCTTGGTATCCACCTTGACTACCAGAGCATACTGGTCGCCGGAGATGGTCAATGCGTCAATGGTCTGTAAGTAGATGTTCTGATAAGCCCAGTAAGCACCGACGGCCACGGCCAGGATTCCCAGCACAATGGCAATTGCCACCAGAACGCTTTTTACCTTGCGGCGGCGCTCCTGCTTCTTGGCTTCCTTCACCCGGCGCTTTTCTTCTTCGGCATCCGCCATGTCTGCCTCGGTGGGGGCAGGCAGATCGTCGATGAGCAGTTCCTCCTGGGCAAAGGCGAAGGGATCCTCCGGCTGTGCCAGCTTTACCGCTTCCTCGGGAACGGCGTGGGCAATGAGATCGTCCGCCTGTTCCAGAATCTGGGAGACCTCCTCACTCATTTCATGGGGAAGCAGGTCATCCCCGTCGCCCTCGCCGGGGGCAGTCTCGTCGGGGGTGCTGTCCTCCTGGGGAAGCTCCTCCTGCTCAGAAGCAGTGGGTGCGTCTTCCTCGGTGGGGGCAGGCTCCTGCTGGGGAGCGGGAGCTTCCGGCTCTGCGGGCTTCACAGCTTGCGCCAGAGGCGGTTCCTCGGTGACCTCCAGAGGGGTGTAGGGGGTGATGGGGGTATCGTTGATGGAGTTGCGCTGCATATAGGCAACCAGCGCCTGCCGCATGACCTCCGGGCTTTCCCAGCGTTGCGCCGGGTCAGTGTGGATGGCCTTGAGGATGATCTCGGAAATCTCATAGTCCGCGTTGACAGGGGCGGGCAGCTCCTCACCCTCTTTGCGAACCGGCAGCTGGCTGTCGTTGTACAGCTGATACAGCAACATGCCCAGCGCGTAGGTATCCGCCGTCTCGTCCACGGAGTTCATGGGATCGGACAGCTCCGGGGGAGAGTAGGGGCTGCGGTAGCGATCCGGCAGGGCGGTGAAGCGCAGCACCTTCCGATCCAGGAAGCCCAGATCACCGATGCGGTAGCGCTTGTCGTCGGTGACGTAAACGTTGGTGGGTTTCAGATTCACATACAGATATCCGGCCTCCCGGCAGGCGGTGAGGGCGGCGCACAGATCCAGTCCCAGATTCACCGCTTCCAGATGGGTCACCGGACTGCGGCGGACGTACTTTTCCAGACTGCGCTTGTAGGTGCTTAGCAGGTACACATGGTAGCCCAGCCGCCGCCGGGTGATGGGCACGATCTGGCAGCCCTCAAAGGGAGTGAAGCCTTCGCTTTTGGACAGTACTGTGAGGACTGCCGCTTCTGCGGCCAGCCCCTGAGCCACATCCTGGAAATAATCCATGGCATCTGCGGGGTCTTTATATGCGCCTGCCAGCAGCAGGGCATCCATCTGTGCCTGAGTAGCAGGCACGGATACAATCTTTACAATATACTTATTCTCCGAATTTTCCTTCAGGGCGGGGCAGCAGACGCTGCCGGTTTGGTCAGCAATGGGGCTGCCCATAACGAAGCCGTCCAGCAAAGGAGAGATGAGTGTGGGTTCCGTCAAACAGAATCGCCTCCTTTAACCCCACTATCATAAAATAAAATAACAAAAAAATCAACACTTTTGTAGTTGTTTTCTTTGGAAAAAAGTGATATAATAACCGCTGACAATGGTATGCTATGGCATTCCAAGAGGAGGTATCAAAATGAGCAAAGTAATTTGTGACATTTGCGGAACCACTTACCAGGACACGGCGGACTGCTGCCCCATTTGCGGCTGCTCCCGGGACATTGCCGCGGAGCTGGCAAAAGAGGATTTTCTGGTTGACGGCAATGCTGACCGTCCTGTCTCGAAAAAAAGAGAGATTTTTGACTTTGACGAAGTGAACACCCCTAAGGCCGCATCCGAGGAAGTGGATGATGACTACGCCTACGACGGCGGGGAGGATGACGAGGAGGAGGAAGAGCCCCGGCACAACACCCTGCTGGTGGTGCTGCTGACGGTGCTGATCGTTGCGCTGCTGTGCGTGACAGGCTTCCTGCTGGTGAAGTTCCTGTTGCCCAATCTGGGCGCGGAGGAGACTACGCCCCCCACCACCGAGTATCAGGTGCCTGAGACCACGCTTCCCATCCAGACCACCGATCCCCGGATCCCCTGCCAGAGCCTGGCGCTGTCCACCGGCAACGCGGAGCTGACGGAGGAGGGCGGTATGTTCCTGCTGAACGTGATCAAGACCCCACAGGACACCACCGACGGGCTGGCCTTCCTGAGTGAGGACACCTCCGTGGCCATGGTTTCTGAGGACGGCCGGATCACCGCTGTCAGCGAGGGCGAGACGGTGATCACCATCGTCTGCGGCGATCAGGTCATCACCTGCCCGGTGATCTGCAAATTCCAGGAGGAGACGGAGCCTGCCGAGACCACCCCGGCCACCGAGGAGACCGTCGCTCCCACTGTGGATCCCAATGTGAAGCTGAAGCTGAAAAAGAGCGATATCCGTCTGGGCGTGTACTATCAGTTCCAGCTGGAGCTGGATTGCAATCTGGAGCCGACGCAGGTGGAGTGGAGCTCTGAGCATCCCTACATCGCTACGGTGGACGAAAACGGCGTGGTTACTGCCATCAAGGGCGGCACCACCGAGATTACCGCAAAATACGGCGGCCAGGAGGCCAAGTGCATCATCCGCTGCTTCTGACAAAAACCGGCAGCTCCGAAAGGGGCTGCCGGTTAAAAAATGGAACGTGTCATTCTCAAAAAGAATGACACGTTTCAGACTGTCAAAAAACTTCCAATATGGCCTTGTTTCTGGTATAATAAAAG
>CAYWZB010000038.1:0-10581 GCA_964462775.1 uncultured Oscillospiraceae bacterium | reverse complement strand
AGAGACCGGCAAGCCGTGTCTACTTTTTTGCCATTTTTAATTTGCGCAATTTATTGTACCTTATCGGCCGGTGGTTATGATTATGCCTTCCGCAAAGAATGCACAAACCCCTGGCTCCCCGCTGGGGGAGCTGGCCGCAATCGTGGAAATCCTTTTTTTAAAGTTTGAGCAGGAGAAACCTTGCAGTTTCTCCTGCTCGTTGTTCTTTATGCTTTCCCGCCGGACTCGGAGTTGCCGGTGCCGGAGGAGCGTCTTCTTCTGCGGCGTCTGGGACGGTTGGCAGTGTCCTCGGGGTCTGCCTTTTCCGCACGGCGGGCGTAGGCTTCAGCGGCTTCGGAAGTGGCCTCGTAGGTCAGGCGGCTGACTCGTGTCAGACCGTCGGGCTGCTCGGACAGGCGAACCCGGATCAGGAATTTGCCATGCTCCGGGCAGGTGGCCAGATCCATATACCGGTGACCGGGCTGGGCAAACCAGCGGGAGCCAAGCATACGGCCGCCGCACACCGGGCATTTGTTTTCTTCACCGGACATGGCAGCCAGCGCGGCACGGCGGTCAGCGTAATCGTAGAACACCTTTCTGCCGATGCAGCCGGGAAGCTCCGCACCGTGGAAGCCGTTTTCGTGGCTTTTCAAGGCGGCATCGTATTCCGCAGCACCCTTCTTCAGATCCAGCATGGCGCAGATCAGGGCGGTGTGGTAGGCATCGCCCAGGGCATCGTGTGCCGGACGGGTGGCTTCAATGCCGAAGATCTCCATGGCAGTTTTCAGGGCTTTCTGGGCGGTGGAGCCGTCGGTCTGGGCATTGAAGATCATCTGGGCATTGTACCAGCGGGCGGTGAAGTCCTCGTTCAGACCGAACAGGCGGAGATTCTCCCGGAGAATGCCGATGTCGTCAAAGCCCCAGGTCAGGAAAATGATATCCTCGCCGCACCAGGCACGGAACCGCTCAATGGCTTCGGGGAAGGGGACACCCTCCTCCCGGAGCTGGGTTTCCCGGATGCCGGTGAGCTTGCTGACCCGGCGGTTCAGATGCCGGTAATATTTGGGCTTGACCATAACCTGAAACTCGTCCCCAACCAGCTGATCATCCGTTACCCGGACGGCGCCAATCTGGATGATCTCACCCCGAATGGAGACGGGGAGCACCTTCTTGGCAGAAGGGGAGCCAGGCCAGGGCTGGTTCCATTCCATATCCAATACGATATAATTCATTCGCGCAACCTCTGTTTCTGTTATCCTATTCAATATCATACCATATGGATAGGCCTTCTGTAAACAGTAAGTTTCGCAAAAAACGGCTTTTATCAGGTTTGCCCCAGGTTTTTCCGGTCTAACTGTCCTTCCTGCCAGCCTGCGTCCTTGCCGCAGACGGGGCAGGGATCACAGGCACGGATCCCCTCGTAAGTGTAGCCGCAGTTCAGGCAGCGCCACCGGATCGGTTCTTTTTTCTCGGTCAGGGTCCTGCTGGAAAGCTGCTGCTCCAGCTCAGCAAATTCCCGCCGGTGCACGCCTTCAATCCGGGCAATCTGCATCCAGAGCAGGGCGGCATCCGGGAAGCCCTCCCGGCGTGCCATTTCCGCAAAGCCGGGGTAGTTGTCCTCCTGCTCTTTGCGCTCGCTGGCAATGGCATAGCGCAGATTTTCTTCGGTGGTTCCCAGCTGGAAGGGATAACCGGCGCTGATGGGAATGTTGGGCGCTGTGCCCCCTAACTTTTTCAGCAGCTCCAAAAATTCTTCCGCGTGGATGGCTTAGTTGGCGGCGGTTTCTTCAAAGATTCGGGCGATCCATTCGTGGTGCTCTTTCCGGGCAACCTGGGCATATACGGTGTAGCGTGCGCATGCCTGGGCTTCTCCGGCGAAGGAGCGGGCAAGATTTGTTCGTGTTTCCGAGTGTGCAAAATCCATATGATTGCTCCCCTTTCTCCCAGAAGGATTGCCAGATTTTGCATTTTTATGCCCTACGGATAGAAAAAACCCTCCGCAAAAAATGCGGAGGGCAGATTCATCAGACAATGCCTTACAGCAGATCCTTGACCAGGGACAGGGCAGCCTCGTCGGCAACCAGAGTGAAGTCGGGGTGCAGCTGCAGGATGGAGCCGGGAGCCTGGGGCTTGATGGGGCCGAAGAAGCAGTCCTTCACAGCCTGAGCCTTGCCCTCGCCATTGCAGACCAGCAGCACGCGCTTGGCCTTCATGATGGAGCCGATACCCATGGTGTAAGCGTGGGTGGGGACATCCTCACGCTTCTCGAAGAAGCGCTGGTTGGCGTCGATGGTGGAAGCGGTCAGCTCCACCTTATTGGTGCCCTTGACGAAAGCGTCAGCAGGCTCGTTGAAGCCGATGTGGCCGTTGGGTCCCAGACCCAGCAGCTGCAGGTCAGCACCGCCGAAAGCGTCGATGACAGCGTCATACCGGGCGCACTCACCCTCGGCATCGGGATTCATGCCGTTGGGAATGTTGCAGTTGGCCTGGTCAATGTTGACGTGGTCAAACAGGTTGGTACGCATAAAATAGGCATAGCTCTGGTCATGGTCCTTGGTCAGGCCGACGTACTCGTCCAGGTTCACAGTCTTGACCTGGGAGAAGTCCAGATCGCCGGACTCGTACTTGGCAATCAGCTCCTTGTAGGTGCCGATGGGGCTGGAGCCGGTGGCCAGACCCAGCACGCAGTCGGGCTTCAGCTGCACCTGAGCGGCGATGATGTTGGCAGCCTTGCGGCTGACATCCTGATAATCCTTTGCTACGATCAGTCTCATAGTAAATAGGTTCCCCTTTCAAATTGATTCTGGCACTATTGTAACACCGATTTGGGATATTGTACAGACCTTTTTGCGAATTTCAATGGATTTCGACAAATCTTTTGTGCATTCGGAGAAAAGAGAAAGGAACTGGCATTGAAATATAGTGAAAAAGTGGCACTGTATTTATTGCCAGAAAGTGATATGATAGCCGCAATGTGATTTTGGAGGAATGTAAGATGAACGGTAAGAAACGAAGGTCAAAATGGCTGCCGGGGCTGACCACTCTGGCGGGGCTGATCCTGACCCTGCTGACCCGTCCCGCTGCCATTGGGGAAGGGGCTTCTGCCGGGGAGACGGTGGCGTTTGCCCTGAGCCTGATTTTGTTGATTGTTGGCGGTGTGCTGCTGTGTGCCGCCTTTGTGCCCGGGAGAGGGACTGCCGATACCCGGAAGCTGACCATGGCGGCCATGTTTGCGGCGCTGTGCTATGTGGGCTTTGCCTTTTTGCGGATCGACATCCCGGTGGGCAGTGAAAAGACTGCCTTCCATCTGGGCAATGTGTTCTGCGTGCTGGGGGCGCTGTTTCTCGGCGGACTGTGGGGCGGTATGTCCGGTGCGGTGGGGCTGACCATTGCGGATCTGACCTCCGGGTATGTGACCTCCGCACCCAAGACCTTCCTGCTGAAGCTGGGCATCGGTCTGATTGCCGGGCTGGTTGCCCACAAGATCTTCCGCATCAGCGAGAATAAGAAAAACCTCCCTCTGGCCACGGCGCTGTCCAGCGCTGCCGGAATGGCGTTTAATGTGGTAGCGGATCCGCTGGTGGGCTATTTTTATAAGACCTATGTCCTGGGGGTGCCCCAGGACGCGGCAAAAATTTGGGTGAAGATCGGTGCGGTCACTACGTTGGTCAACGCAGTGATCGCCGTGGTGGTGGCGACGGTACTGTATCTGGCGCTGCGCCCGGCGCTGGAAAAGAGCCGGTTGATGCCGAAGATTTGAAAAAACGGAACCCCACCTGGGGTTCCGTTTTTCAGTCTGTCAAAAAACTTCACCTCTTGGCTCCCCCTCTGGGGGAGCTGTCATGCGATAGCATGACTGAGAGGGATCATCAATATTTTCAGCGCAAATATCCGGCTGTTCTGGATTTTGAAAAGGAATCCAGAACTTTCTACAAGGGATAGACAAGAACGGTGAGGACTTTGGATCATTCCTGCAGGGCGATTTCGTAGACCTCATTTTTGGGAAGTCCCAATTCCTTGGCGGTTTGCTTGACAGCGTCCTTGCGGCTCATGCCTTCGGCCATCAGCTGGGACAGCCGGGCGGCGGCATCGGCAGGGGAGGGGGCTTCCTTTTCCTCCGCCGGGGCACCGGCAACGATGAGGACAAACTCTCCCTTGGGAGGGTTCTCGGTGTACTTGGCCACGGCTTCGCCCAGGGTGGTGCGTACCACCTCCTCGTGGAGCTTGGTCAGCTCCCGGCACAGGCTGATGGAGCGATCCGCGCCAAATACCCCGGCCATATCCGAAAGGGTATTGACCAGCTTGTGAGGGGCTTCGTAGAAGATCATGGTGCGCTGCTCCCGGGCGAGGCTTTCCAGATGCTCCCGTCGGCTTTTCTTGGCGGTGGAGAGGAAGCCCTCAAAGCAGAATCGTCCGGTGGACTGGGCGGAGATGCTCAGGGCGGTGATGGCGGCGCAGGGGCCGGGAATGGCGCACACCGGGATTCCGGCTTCGGCGCACTGCCGCACCAGATCCTCGCCGGGGTCGGAGATGGCGGGGCTGCCGGCATCGGAAACCAGAGCGCAGGTCTCGCCGTCCAGAATCCGCTGGATGATCTTGTCCCCCTTGAAGGCCTTGTTGTGCTCGTAGTAGCTGACAAGGCTTTTTTTGATGCCCAGATGGTTGAGCAGTTTCAGGCTGACCCGGGTGTCCTCTGCGGCGATGAAATCCGCGTTTTCCAGAGTTTCCCGGCAGCGCTGGGAAATGTCCCCCAGATTGCCAATGGGCGTGGGGACGAGATATAGCATTCCGGCCATAGGTGTATCTCCTTATTTATTGATGTGGTAAACGTCTTGGTAAAAGGGTGTGGGCTGCCCCAGGGCATCGAAAAGGGCTTCCTCCTGCAGGGTAAGCCCGGGCTTTCCTCCCTTGCGGAAGTGGAGAAAGATCAGGGTGACAGCACCGCCTGTCCGGTGGCGCAGCAGCAGAAGCCGCTTGGCTTCCAGATGAAAGGGAGCGGCCTGAGCAATCAGGTCAGCCAGACGCTCCGGGCGGTGCACCAGAAACAGATCGCCCCCGTACTTCAGTGCCCAGGCGGCAGAACGGAACAGCTCAGCCGGGGTGCAGGCATCCTCCCGGCGGGCAAGGGGGGTAGCGGCACTGGCAGGCCCGGCGGAAAAATAAGGCGGATTGGACAGGCAAACGTCAAAGCTGCCCGGCGAAAACCTTTCAGATACCGACCGCAGGTCAGCGCATATACTTTCCATGCGGAGGGAAAGGTCATTGCGGCGGATATTGCTTTCCGCCGCCCGGTGGGCAGCTTCCGTCAGCTCCAGACCGGTGACGTGGCAGGCGGCATCCCGGCTGCACAGCAGCAGCTCCAAGGTGCCGCAGCCGGAGCCTAGGTCCAGCACCCGGGCGTTCTTCGGCAACCGGGCAAACCGGCTGAGCACCATGGAATCGGTGCTCAGGGGGAACACGCCATCGGGCAGTTCCAGGGTATAGCCATTGGGCAAAAACTCCATTGCGACCTCCCGGTGGATTTTTCTTTATTATACAATAAAAAATTGGTCTGTGCAAGAGCACAGACCAATTGTAGGTCTATGAGAAATTAGCCTTCCTCGATAGCCTCGACGGGGCACTGCTCGGCGCAGGAACCGCAGGAAACGCAGACATCAGCGTCGATGACGAACTTGCCGTCGCCCTCAGAGATAGCCTCGACAGGGCACTGCTCAGCGCAGGAGCCGCAAGCGACACATGCGTCAGTAATGTTGTAAGCCATTGTGTAACCTCCATATCTTCTATGTTTTTGCGTGAGAAGCTCTACACGCTCCTTCATTGTAGCATGAATTTGCAAAAAAGCAATTCCTTTTTGAAAAATATTTTGAATATTTTCCACAGCGCATGGCGATGCTTTTACCCGAATGCGAAAGGGGGAGGGCTATGCGCTACGACAGCCGGACGGAACAGATCATTCGCCTGTCTGCGGATAAGGCAAGGCAGCTGGGGCACAGCTATGTAGGCTCTGCCCACCTGCTGCTGACCATGGCAGAGGAGCCGGGGAATCAGGGGCAGCTGCTGCGGCTGCTGGGTCTGGATCCGGCGCTGACCCAGACCATGGCGCAGCTGCTTTACGGCAGCGGAACGCCGGATCTCCCCCTGCCCCAGGGGCTGACCGGGGAGGCCAGAGCCATCCTGCGCCGGGCAGGGGAGGAAGCCCGGCAGATGCAGTGCCGGCAGATCACTCCATGGCATCTGCTGCTGGCCATGGCACGCCGGGAGGACTCGGAAGCGGGAGAATTGCTGGCAGTCAACGGCATCAGCAGTCAGCTGCTGTTTACCCATACTCTGGACTATATGCGCTGGGAGGTGCTTGCCCCCGGCAGACCCAAAAAGGAGGCGGTCACCACGAGACTATTGGAGCAGTTCAGCGAAGACCTGATCGCAAAGGCATCCACCATGGAGCCGGTCATCGGCAGAGAGCGGGAGATCGATATGGTCATCGGCATTCTGTGCCGGAAGAATAAGAACAACCCGGCGCTGGTGGGAGAGCCGGGGGTAGGCAAAACGGCCATTGCCGAAGGACTGGCGCAGCGGATGGCCATGGGAGCTGTGCCGCCCCAGCTGAAGGAGAAGCGGCTGGTGAGCCTGAACATGGCCTCGCTGGTGGCGGGCACCAAGTACCGGGGGGAGTTTGAGGAACGGCTCCGGGATGTGCTGGCGGAGATCAAGCGCAGTGGGGATGTGATCCTGTTTGTCGATGAGATGCACACCATCGTCGGTGCCGGTGCTGCCGAGGGTGCCATTGACGCGGCGAATATTTTCAAGCCGGCGCTGGGGCGTGGGGAGTTGCAGATGCTGGGAGCCACTACCCGGGAGGAATACCGCCGGTATATTGAAAAGGACGCGGCGCTGGAGCGGCGATTTCGTCCGGTGGCGGTGGAGGAGCCGGATGGGGAGACTACCCTGGCCATCCTGCGAGCCCTGAAGCCGGGGCTGGAGCGGCACCACCATTTGCGGATTGCCGAGGATGCCCTGAAGGAATCGGTGCGGCTGTCCCAGCGGTATTTGCCGGATCTGTACTTGCCGGATAAGGCCATTGACCTGCTGGACGAAGGCGCAGCCAGGGCACGGATGGAGGAACTGCAGAAGGGAAAGGGCAGTGCTGCCCGGAAGGAACTGGAGCAGGAGCTGAACGAAGCGGTTCGGGAGCGGAGGTTTGAAAAAGCCGCGGAGCTACGGGACAAAATGCAGCACCTGTCCCGACCGGCGGAGAGCCGCCGCATCCGCTCGGTGACGGCGCTGGACATCGCCTGGGTGGTTTCTGCCCGGACGGGAATCCCGGTGGGACGGCTGACTGCCGGAGAGCGGGAGCGGCTGCTGGGGCTGGAAGGGCTGCTGTCCAGTCAGGTGGTGGGACAGAGCCGGGCTGTGGCAGCGGCGGCGGAGGCAGTGCGCCGGGGCTACAGCGGCATCCGGGATGCCACCCGACCCATTGCCAGCCTGCTGTTCACCGGCCCCACAGGCGTGGGAAAAACGGAGCTGTGCCGGGCGCTGGCGGAGGAAATCTACGGCAGCCGGGATGCCATGATCCGGCTGGACATGACGGAGTTTATGGAAAAGCAGTCTGTCTCTCGGCTGATCGGCGCCCCTCCCGGCTATGTAGGCTATGAGGAGGGGGGAAAGCTGACGGAGGCAGTGCGCCGCCGCCCCTACTGTCTGGTGCTGCTGGATGAGCTGGAAAAGGCGCACCCGGATGTGCTGGGGATTCTGCTGCAGATCATGGAGGAGGGGATGCTGACGGATTCCACAGGCCGCCATGTCAGCTTCCGCAACGCCATTGTGGTGATGACCTCCAACGTGGGCGGACAGCTGAAAGGGGAAGGACTGGGCTTCTGCGCCGCGGGGCGGGCAAAGGAAATGAACGATACCCTGCGAAACGCCTTTTCCCCGGAATTTCTGGGACGGATCGATCAGATCGTGACTTTTGAACCGCTGGGGCAGGCGGCCATGGAGACCATCACCTGGAAATACCTGACCCAGCTGCAGGAACGGGTGGCGGCACTGGGGACACAGCTGGTGTTGCCCGGGGAATTGCCGGAGCTGATTCTGAGCAAATGCCCGGGCAAGGACGGTGCCCGGCAACTGCGGCGGCTGGTGCAGACAGAAGTGGAGGGGCCGCTGGCGGCATTTCTGCTTCGCTGCGGAAAAAAACCAGCCAGAGTGAAACTCCGGCTGGAAGATGGAAAAGTGGCGTTTTAAGGCTTACAGGTTGGAAAGCAGCTGGGCAATCTCCCTCCAGTTGCTGCCCTCCCATTCAAAGTGATGCCCCTCCGGGTTTTGATCCGGGCGAAGCAGAGGATCGGCAGGGGCCTGATCCGCAGGGGTCAGGTTGGTGTGCAGGAACAGGGTGTCCAGCCCCACGGCCTGAGCACCGGCGATATCGGTCAGCCGGTCGTTGCCGATCATCAGGCAGCGCCGGGGATTCAGTTGCTGCTCTTCCAGCAGGCTGCGGAAGAACCGGGGATCCGGCTTCCGGCAGCCCAGCTCCGAGGACAGGTACATCCCGTCAAAGGGATCCCCCAGCCCCACCAGGGAAAGCTCATACCGGGTAAAGACCGCCTGAGCGTTGCTCAGAAGCCAAAGCCGGTACCCCTGCGAGCGCAGGCGGGACAGGGCTTCCACCACTCCGGGATACAGCGCCAGATGCTCGATGGCGCAGATGCGAAACAGTTGGGCGGCCTGAATGCCCAGAGCATCGGCATTTTTGTCAATGCCCCGATCCCGAAACAGCTGGGAAAAGGCCAGCTCCATGGGCACTTCCGGCAGGCAGCCGGTGCGCTGCTGAAGCTCCGCTTCCCGAAGCGCCATGGATGCTTCAAAGCCATGCTTCAGCTGCTGAGGGGGGTAGTGGGCACCGTAAAAGCCATAGAGCATGGCGGTTTTTTCCCACACCGTGTCCGTGACCTCCCGGCGGATGTCCAGCAGTGTGCCGTACAGGTCAAAAATCAAATCGGTATACCGCATACCAGTTCCTCCTGGTGTTTTTCTCTATTTTATCCCAATTCTCCGGGAAATGCAAGGATTTTACACCTTGACATTTGTCCACCCATGGCATATAATAATCGAAATGAATAAAAAATGCTAGGAAGAAAAGAGTAACCCTGCAGAAGGCTTTACAGAGAATCCCCGGTGGCTGAGAGGGGAGGAGCGGGAGCAGGGCGAACATGGTTTTGGAGCAGCGTGCCCGAGCGGTTCGTTAGGGTGCGACGGGTCTGCCCGTTACAGCACAGGGCGTTGCTGGACGCCTGGAAAGGCCCTTCGGGGCGAAGAGAAGTGGTACCGCGTGCGTTTTCGCTCGCCTTCTTATGGGAAGGCGGGCGTTTATTTTTGCAATTGATAAGGAGAGGTTTCCCATGAAGAAAAAGAAAACCGCGAATATTACCCTGGCCATTCTGGCCGGTCTGGTGCTGGGCATTGTCTTTGGCCTGTTCATGCCCGGACGGTACGAGTTCCTGCTCCCGGCGGTGGAGCTGGTGACCAATATGTACATGAACGCCCTGAAAATGATGATCTATCCCATGGTGTTCTGCAGCCTGGTGGTGGGCATTCAGGGCATCGGCTCTGTCAGTGCCACCGGCAAGGTGGGAGGTCAGTCCCTGCTGTATTATTCCATGACTACCCTGTTTGCCAGCATCCTGGGTCTGTTCCTGCCCCAGCTGCTGGGTCTGGGCAAGGGCGTGAGCATCCAGATGAGCGACACCGCTGTGGAAGCAGCAAAGTTCAGCTCCCTGACGGATACGGTGAAGAACCTGATCCCCTCCAACCCCGTGGCCTCCTTCGCCAGCGGCGATATGCTGCAGGTGCTGGTGTTTGCGGTAATCGTGGGCATCGCCTGCCTGACCCTGGGCAAGAAGGCAAAGCCTGTGGTGGAGCTGTGCGAGGCCTTTAACGAGGTCTGCATCAAGGTGGTCAACTGGGTCATGTATGTGACTCCCGTGGGCGTGTTCTGCTCCATTGCCTCCGTGATGTACGCCAACGGCGTGGACACCATGCTGGCGCTGGGTCAGGTGCTCGTTGCCCAGTATGTCACCTATTTCCTGTATGTGCTCCTGGTCTATGGCGGTATCGTCAAATTCCTGGGCAAGTACCCTGTGGGCAAGTTCTTCAAGACCATTCTCCCTGCCGGTCTGAATGCCTTCGGCACCTGCTCCAGCTCCGCAACCATTCCCATCAGCAAGCGCTGTGCCGACGAGATGGGCGTTCCCAATGAGATTTCCGCCCTGTCCCTGCCTCTGGGTGCCACCATCAACATGGATGCGGTGTCCATCATCATGTCCTTCATGCTGGTGTTCTTCGCCAATGCCTGCGGCGTGGAGCTGAGCTTTTCCATGATGGTGGTGCTGATGCTCAGCAATACCCTGCTGTCCATCGGTGCCCCCGGCGTGCCCGGAAGCGCCATTGCCTGCTTTGCCGCCCTGTCCAGCATCGCCGGACTCCCTGCGGGCATTATGGGCGTGTACATCAGCGTCAATACCCTGTGCGATATGGGCGCAACCTGCGTCAACGTGCTGGGTGACCTGGCCTGCACCGTGGCCATGAAGAATACCTGCAAGCTGGATA
>CAYWZB010000037.1:0-10697 GCA_964462775.1 uncultured Oscillospiraceae bacterium | reverse complement strand
TCCATCAGCTGGGTGCGGGTGAAGGTTTTCTTGGGATAGCTGAGGAGCTTATAGAGGATGGAAAACTCCCGGTTGGTCAGGCTGATCTCCTCCTGATCCAGATAAGCGGTATGCTCATCGGCATCCATGACAAAGCTGCCGATCTGGAGCTTCCGGGCGGAAGCAATCTTCGCCCGGCGCAGCAGAGCGCCGATGCGTAGAAACAGCTCGTCCAGATCAATGGGCTTGACCATATAATCGTCCACGCCGATGCGGAAGCCCCGCTGCTTGGAGGCAATATCGTCCCGGGCGGTCATAAACAGAATGGGAATCTCCGCGTTGGTCTGCCGCACCGCCCGGGCAAATTCAAAGCCGTCGATCTCCGGCATCATAATGTCCGATACGATCATATCAAAGACGTGCTCGTACAGCGCGTCATAGGCCTCCGCCGCGCTGAGACAGCCCACCGCATGATATCCGCTGCCGTTTAAGAAGGAACAAACCGTCCGGTTCAGCTCCTTGTCATCCTCTACCACCAGAATTTGAAACATATCCGCCCTCCGCCCATTGTAATTGCCTTGATTCTATCACCCAATTGTTAAGGTTTTGTTTGCGAATGGGCGATGTGGAAAAAATTTGCGAAAAAAAGCGAGACACCGGCGGGTGTCTCGCTGGGAAAGCTCAGCGCTTTGCCTGCTCACAGCGGGCATTGGCGGCAGCGATGCGGGCGTTGGCATCGGCAAGGGCTTCCGCCTGACGGGAGACGGCGGCTTCCCGCCGTGCTCTCCCTGCGTCCTTCGCCCGGGCAAGGGTATTGTGCCCCCGGTGCTCCTCAAAGTGTGCACGGCTCTCTGCCTTTACCGCTTCCAGCTGCACCTTGTCCAGTTGATGCTGCGCCTGGGCGGAGGCCTTCATATCCTGAAAAGCATTTTGGAAAAACCGCTTGAAAAACAGAAGCATATCCCTCATCCTTTCGTGATCCGGTCGCTGAGCGCCAGAATTTCCTGGGCGTACTTGTCCCGGCGGCGGGCAAGCAGCCGCTGATAAACCGGGTAATTCACCAGCGCCAGAAGCAGTCCCGCAATGCCCAGCACCAGACCGGGGAGCATGGGCTGGGAAATGCCCAGAATCTGGCTGATGTCCGTCATAATCAGGCTCATACCGGCACCCAGCAGCAGGGCGGAGAAGGTGCCGAAGCTCCAGGCAAAGGCTCGTGCCGGTGCCTTGACCTTCCGATCCAGCGCCTTCAGAGCATCCAGCTCTGTGGGCTGCTTGGCGGTATACTGATCCCGGATCTTCTGCGTCTGAGTGAAATCATTGTTGGTTGTATTCATGGTTGTGTACCCCTTTCAGTATGTTGTGACCATAAAATACCCTAGCTGTGTTGGAGAAAGTTTTGAGAATTGTTTGCGTTTTGTTAAAACGAAAAAAGTTTTAATCCCCGATCCGGTATTTCCCGGTTTTCTCCGGTGGGAAGAGGAGCAGCGCAAGGCTCACACACAGGCAGGCACTTGCCGGAAGGCTGAGGGGGAGGGAGATCCTTCCGGCGGCACGCCCCAGACCGGGGAGGGAGAGCACCGGCGTGCCGAGAACATTCCGGCTGTGCACCAGCGCCGCTTCCGCTTCCGGCAAACCGTCCCCCTGCACCCGAAAGCGAAAGGCGGAGGGCTCCTTCGGGTCGGGGAATTTTTGCAGTACCCGGCAGGTGGACACCTGGGAGGGACTTTCCAGATAAGTAATGACCTGCCCCGGGCGGATCTCCGCCGGGTCGGCGGAACGGACAAAGAGCAGGCTGCCCTCGGGGTAGGTCGGTGCCATGGCCTCTGTGGAGAGGGGATACAGGGCAATGCCGCAGGCGCAGATCACGGGAAACAGCAGCCCCAAAACCGTCAGCAGAAAAACCGCAAGCCAGCGCCAATGTTTCATTCCAACCCCTCCCTTGGCCATACCATACCAGCTGCCAAAACAAAATACCGTCGAAGCCGGGCAGAAGCCGAAAAAAGCCCCCGCTTCGCTGGAAGCGGGGGCAAGGGGTCAGGGATTGGGAAGCCTGCCGTAAAGACGGGTCATTTCCCGGATTTTTTCGGCCAGTGCCGGGCTGTCGAAGCCGTCAGCGGCACGCCAGGTCCAATTGCGGATGGACAGAGTGCCGGGAAGGTTCATCCGGGCATCCTTGCCCAGTTCCAGAAAGTCCTGCATCTGCGCCACGAACAGCCGGGAGACGCTGCCCATGCAGCCCCGGAGCATACCCCAGACGTAGCCCTCCTCCTCGTTTAAGCCCAGATAGGCCTTGGCGAAGGCAATGTCCTCGGGGCTGGCATCGTCGAACCACTGCTTCAGGGTCACATTGTCGTGGGTGCCGCTGTAGCAGACGGATTCCACCGGGTACAGGTGGGGCAGATAGTCGCTGTCCTCCCGGGAGTCGAAGGCAAACTGAATCACTTTCATGCCGGGATAGCCGGAGAAGTCCAGCAGCTCCCGAACGCTCTGGGTGACGAAGCCCAGATCCTCGGCAATGAAATCCAGCTTGGGCAGCGCCTGCTGAATGACCCGGATGAAATCCTTGCCGGGGCCTTTGACCCAGTGGCCGTTGCGGGCGGTGGTGTCACCGGCGGGGACTTCCCAGTAGCTTTCAAAGCCTCGGAAATGGTCGATGCGAACCACATCGTACATATTGGCGGCGGCCTCCAGCCGCTGGATCCACCAGCGGTAGCCGGTTTTGGCCATGGCATCCCAGTTGTAAATGGGATTGCCCCAAAGCTGACCGTCGGCGGTGAAGGCATCCGGGGGACAGCCGGCAACCACGGTGGGCTGGCGGTTTTCGTCCAGCAGGAACAGCTGGGGATTTGCCCAGACCTCCACAGAATCCACCGGCAAATAGATGGGAACGTCACCGATGATGCGGATGCCCTTTTCGGCGGCATAGTCGCGCAACGCCTTCCACTGGCGGAAAAACGCGTATTGCAGGAAGCTCTGTAAGCCGATGGCATCGGCAAGCTCCTGCTGCTTTTGGGCAAGACGGGCAGGCTCGTGGCGGCGCTCCGCCTCCGGCCAGTCCAGCCAGGAAGCACCGTCGTGGGATTCCTTCAGCGCCATGAACAGGCAGTATTCCGGCAGCCAGCGCTGATTTTCCCGGCAGAAGTTCCGGTAGTCCTGCCCGGGGACAAACCGGCTGTAGGCCTTTCGCAGCAGCCGGGTTCGCTGGGCATAGAGAATACCGAAATCCACCCGGCCGGGATCCTTGCCCCATTGGATGGCCATTGGCTCCTCGGGTGCCAGAAGCCCCTCCTCCACCAGCATATCCAGATCGATCAGATACGGATTACCGGCGCAGGTGGAGGTGGACTGGTAGGGAGAATCGCCAAAGCCTGTGGGATTCAGGGGCAGCAGCTGCCAGCAGCTCTGACCGGCAGCCTCCAGAAAATCCACAAAGGCATAGGCCTGTTTTCCCATGGTGCCGATGCCGTAAGGCCCCGGCAGGGAAGTGATGTGCATTAAAATACCGCTTTCGCGCATATTACGAGATCTCCTAACGTTGTAGTAGGATGGCCCATCAGCCCTTCACCGCACCGGCAGCCACACCCTTGATGATGTGCTTCTGGCAGGTCAGATAGAAAATGATGATGGGGATGATGCTCAGCAGGATCAGCGCCATGGTAGCGCCCAGATCCACGGTGCCGTAGCTGCCCTTCAGATACTGGATGTGGATGGGAATGGTCATGTACTTGGTGCGATCCAGCACCAGGTAGGGCAGCAGATAGTCGTTCCAAACCCACATAATCTCCAGAATGGCCACGGAGATGAAGGTGGGCTTCATCATGGGCAGCACCACGCTGAAGAAGGTGCGGAAGGGGTTGCAGCCGTCGATGGCGGCGGCTTCCTCAATTTCCAGAGGAATACTCTTGACAAAGCCCACGAACATGAATACCGCCAGTCCCGCACCGAAGCCCAGGTAGATCACAGGAATGGTCCAGGGGGTATTCAGCTTCAGGGTATCCGCAGTCTTGGACAGGGTGAACATGACCATCTGGAAGGGAACCACGGTGGAGAACACGCACAGGTAGTACACCACCCGGCAGAAGGTGGAATCCACCCGGGAGATGTACCAGGCGGCCATGGAGGTAAACACCAGGATCAGCGCCGTGGACAGCAGGGTGATGACCACACTGTAGCATACGGATTTCCAGAAGGGATAGCCGCCGAAGGTGACGCCCTTGATGAAGTTATCCAGCCCCACAAAGGTCTCCCCGGTGGGCAGGGCGAAGGTAGCGGTTTTGACGAAGGTATTTTCCTTGAACGAGTTGATGACCACCATCACCACCGGGAACACATAGGCAATGCTCACCAGGGCGAACAGCACGGTCAGCAGCGTCTTGCCGGTGTTTCGGGGGCGGAGAGAATTGGACTGCTTCATTACTGCTGCACCTCCTTTTTACGAGTCGCACTGAGCTGGAGCAGGCTCAGACCTGCTACCAGGATGAAGAACAGGACGGCCTTGGCCTGGGCGGTGCCACGGGAATTGACGTTCTGGCCGTAGAAGGTATTGTAGATGTTCAGAGCCAGCATTTCCGTGGTGTGTACCGTGGTGCCGTCGGGGTTGATGATGTAGGGCTGGCCGCCGGTCAGCGCCAGGTTCTGGTCAAAGAGCTTGAAGCCGTTGCCCAGGGACAGGAACATACAGATGGTGATGGAGGGCATCACGTTGGGAATGGTGACCTTGAACAGACTCTGGACACCGTTGGCACCGTCGATTTTGGCAGCTTCCAGCATATCCTCGGGCACAGCCTGCAATCCGGCAATGTAAATAATCATCATATAGCCGATCTGCTGCCAGCAGACCATGATGACCAGTCCCCAGAAGCCCCAGGTGGAATTGGTCATGATGGAGGTCTTGTAGGGAGCCAGCAGGCCGTCGAAGATCATGCTCCAGATGTAGCCCAGCACAATGCCGCCAATCAGGTTGGGCATGAAGAACACCGTGCGGAACAGGTTGGAGCCCTTGATCTTCTGGGTCAGGGCATAGGCAATCAGGAAGGCCAGCACGTTGATCAGCACCACCGTCAGAATGGCGAACACGGCGGTGTAGCCGAAGGAATAGCGGAAGCTCTCATCGGTCAGCGCCTTGACGTAGTTGCTCAGACCCACCCAGGTCCACTTGCTGGTGGTCTTGAACTTGGTGAAGGAAAGGAACAGACCCTGAAGGAAGGGCCACACAAAGCCAACGCAGAAGGCCGCCACCATGGGCATCAGAAACAGGGGAGACCAGCGTTGGATGGATCTGCGGAGCATGGCGCTGTTTACCGCAGCCGGATCTCTTCTTCTTTTCATACGATCACTCCTATATTATTATAGTAGACAGTGCACAGCGGACGCCTCCTGCGGCGCATGCTGTGATAAGAAAAGCGGGACGGGCGCAAAGCCCGCCCCGCATATAGGGTTTGGAAAACGGATCAGCCGTTGGCGGCAGCGTACTGCACAGCCCAGCCCTGGACGAACGCAGTCTTCACGGTCTCCCAGTTTGCGTCGGTGGGATCGGCGTTGTAGGCGTTCAGAGCGGAAACCAGACCGTCACGGTAGGTGTCAACATTGGGCTGATAGTTGGTAGCCCACCACATGTTGTAGTTGCCCTGAGCGGCGTACTCGTTGGCGATGGCCAGGAAGGGGTTGGAGGAGGTGGCAGCCTGCTTGTAAGGCATAACACCGAAGGTGTTCACAGCAATCTGAGAAGCCTCGGGATCGGTGACCAGCCAGTACATGAAATCGATGGTAGCATCGATGTCTTCCTGCTTGGCCTCAGCGTTGATGGCCCAGTAGTTCTCGGTGCCGCAGTTCAGGCCGGCCTTCTCTTCGCCTGCCACGCCGCAGTAGTAGGGGATCATGGTCAGCTGGTCAGCAGTCATGCCCTTCTCCTGCAGGCCGGACCACTCCCAGTTGCCGTTGAAGTAGAACAGAGCCTTGCCGGAAGCAAACTCGGAAGCAGCGTCGAAGCCGCCGGTAGCCAGGTCGGCACGATCGGTCAGGGAGTTCTCGACCATCAGGTCATACAGAGCACGGTAGTTGTCCATGTAAGCGCCGGTCAGCTCGGAGGGGCAGGCAGTCCACTTCTCGGGAGCGTCAACGGACTCGTAGTAGTACTCCAGGTTGGCCAGGTGACCGGTGAAGCGCCATGCGGAGCCACCGTCCATACCGGCGGAGGAGAAGGCATCGAAGCCCAGCTCAGCAGCGCGGGCGTGGACATCCTCAGCAACTTCCTTCAGGGTTTCGAAGTTGGTGATGTAGTTCTTGGCGTAGCCAGCCTGCTCCAGCAGGTCGGTGTTGACGATGATGCCGTAGCACTCGTAGCAGTAGCCGATGGAGCACAGCTTGCCGTCGGCATCGTACAGCATATAAGCGTCGGTGTTCAGCTCGTCAGCAATCTTGGTGCCGGTCAGGTCGTAGCAGTACTCGCCCCAGGTATCCACGGCGGCGGAGTTGCCGACGACGAAGATGGTGGGAGGTGTGCTCTTGTCCATCTCAGCGGTCAGGGTCTCATTGTAGGTGCCGGAGGCAGCGGTGACGATCTGCACGGGGACACCGGTCTTTTCTTCGTACATGGCAGCCAGAGTCTTCAGAGCTTCGTCAGATTCGGGCTTGAAGTTCAGCCAGTAGACACGGCCTTCTGCGGCGGGAGCTTCTGCGGGAGTCTCGGACTCGGCAGGGGTGGCAGCGGCGGGCTTGGTTTCAGCGGGAGCGGGCTCGTCAGTGGTGGAACCACCGCAGGCAGCCAGACCCAGAACCATGGCCAGAGCAAGCAGCAATGCGATCAGCTTTTTCATTCTTGTTTCCTCCTAAAATTGGTTATCCAGCAACACCGGATTGATTTTGGAAACGATTCCAACGCTTCCATAAATTGAGTATAGCGCACATTGTCCAAAAGTGCAAACGTTTTTTGCAACGTTTTTGGGATTTCTACACTTTGGACAATGTGCGCTATTTGAATTTGTACAATTTTACAATTTCGTTGTCGTATTCGCTTCTAACTTGTGCATCCAGCCCTTTTTATGGAAAATCAACAGGCTGATCAGATACCGGACGCATTCCTCCAGGGACAAAAGGAAGTAAACATTTGGGATGCTCATGTTCCAGCGGAAGGCTGCCAGCAGCCCCAGAGGAACGCCGAAGCACCAGGTGCCGAGAATGTCGATGTACATAACGTATTTTGTTTTTCCGCCGCTTCGCAGGATGCCGCCGCCCAGGATCATGTTGCCCACCTTCACTGGGGCGATGATGCCGAAGGCCACCAGAATCTGCTTTGCCAGCAGGCGAACCGGCTCCTCAACCTGATAGATCCCCGCATAGGCATTTCGCCCGGCGATCACCAGAACGGACAGCAGAACAGAGCCGAGAGCGCCGTAGTACATGAGCTTTCGGGAGCAGCGGTAGGCATCGCCATATTCTCCGGTGCCCAGCCGTTTCCCGATGAGCACACCGGCTGCCTGAGACAGCCCGCACAGCGCACCGATGACCAGTCCCTGAATGGGATTGATCAGGGTCATGGCGGCGGTGGCGTCGGTGCCCAGATGCCCGTAAATGGCGGCGTATACATTTTCTCCCAGGCACCACAGCACCTCACAGGCCAGCAGAGGCATCAGCATGGCAAGGTACTGGCGGAAATGGAAGGGGCCGGGGGCGGCGGCTTCCGTCCTGGTTTTGGGAAGCATCAGCACCATCACGGCGAAGTTTGCCCACTGGCTGACCGCCGTGGCGATGCCGGCACCCCGGGCACCCATGGGGGACAGCCCCAGCTTGCCGAAGATCAGAATGTAGTTCAGCCCCGTATTCAGCAGAGCGGCCAGCAGGCTGGCGTACAGGGGAAGCCGGGGGCGGTCGGTGCAGCGAAGCAGGGTGGACAGCATGGTGGCACCGGCCATGGGGAGGTAGGTTGCGGAAAGGATGGCCAGATATTCCGCCGCCGCGTCCCGGGTGGCGGCGTCCTGGGTGTAAAGCCCCATGATCTGTCTGGGCAGCAGGGTGCACAGGCCGGTGAACAGGGCGGCAATGACCAGAGACAGCCACAGGCTGAGGCGGAAGCTGCGCCGAACCTCGCCGCAGTTTTTCTGCCCCAGATACTGGGAGATCATAATGCCAGCCACGGCACCGATGGCGGAAACCACCACGGAATACAGGGAAGAAAATTTACCCGCCAGCCCCACACCGGCAATGCTGACACTGCCCAGCTGGCCGATCATGATCTGGTCAACGATACTGAAAGAGGACTGGAGCATGGACTGCAAAGCCACGGGAATGGCCAGGGCGCAGACCGAGGAGAAGAAGGAATCAGACCGTTTCATATGGGAACCTCCGTACAACGATTCTGCCATTATTGTACAGAGTAATTTTGAAAAATGCAAAGATTAAACGCATAACCCATGACAAATCTGGCAAGTGCAAATTTGTGCAGGCTGCACATTTTTCACAAACCGTCTCCCAGAAAGGGGCCTGTGCTGTCCCGCTCCACCAGGGTCACGGGAAGGCAGAGGGTGGTTTCCACAGCCTCCTCCCGGCGCAGTGCCAGGAGACTTTCCAGCGCCAGTTTCGCCCGGAGAGCACCATCCTGCCGGACGGTGGTCAGAGTGGGACAGACCAGCTGGCACAGGGGAATATCGTCAAAGCCAGCCACGCTGAGCTGCTGCGGAATCTGAATGCCCTGCTCCCGGAGGAAGTGGATCAGATCTACGGCATAGTAATCCGATACCGCGAGAATGGCGCTGACAGAACGAATCCGTCCCAGCTCCCGGCGGTAAAAGTCCCAGCGTGCCTGTTTGCCCATGGGGATCAGCAGGGTGGATACCTGCCCCTGAAAGCCCTCCCGGAACCCTGCCATCCGCTGCTGATCCACAGCGGTGTCGTTGTCAGAAAGACAGAGCGCCCGGGTGTGCCCCAGCCGCCGGAACAGCTGACCCACTTGCCGCCCGCCGTCGAAGTTGTCGATGGTGATGTTGACAAACCGCTGAGACTGGGGGCAAAAACCGTCATAGACCACGAAGGGGATACGCATATGGCTTCGCAGGTACTGGTAGTCCTGCTGGCAGAAGCCGATGATCACTACGCCGTCCATGTTCCACATGGAGGAAAATTCCAGCACATCCTCCGGCTTCTTCGCAAGTTTTACCATTAAAAAGTAACTGTTTTCTTCAATGACGGCGGAGAGATGATTCAGCGACGATGCGATGAAGGCATCCTCCAGGGTGTGCCCTTCGTATTTTTCGTGGTCGTTGACGAACACGCCGATGATTTTCGAGGCGTTCCGTGCCAGCAGGATTCCGGCCATGCTGGGGATGTACTGCCGCCGCTCCAGGGTCTCCTGAACCCGTTTCACCGTTTCGTCGGAAATCTTTTGTGTCTTTCCATGGATGACATTGGATACGGTGGCGGTGCTCAGCCCCAATTCCTCCGCAATGTCCCGGATGCGTACACGCTGCTCCATGAGCATCAACTCCTTTTGCCCCATTATAAGACCTCTTGGGGAAAATGCAAAGAAAAAACTTGACTTTTTCGGAAAATGATGTAGAATATACTCCAACTGCATACAAGCCTTATCAAGAGTGGTGGAGGGAACGGCCCGATGAAACCCGGCAACCTGATTCGTCAAGGTGCCAAATCCGGCGGCAACGAAAGATGAGGATTCGAGACGCAACGCACATCGGATCTTCGGTGTGCGGATTTTTTGCGTTTTGAAAGGAATTATCAATATGGAAAAGCGTCTTTTTACCTCTGAATGTGTCACAAACGGTCACCCGGACAAGGTGGCGGACTCCATCTCCGATGCCATTCTGGATGCCTGCCTGGCGCAGGATC
Source organism: uncultured Oscillospiraceae bacterium (assembly GCA_964462775.1). Classification (GTDB taxonomy): domain Bacteria; phylum Bacillota; class Clostridia; order Oscillospirales; family Oscillospiraceae; genus Faecousia. The sequence continues at coordinate 881 of CAYWZB010000037.1, read as the reverse complement.
CGGCTTCCCGGGTGGCCTGCGAGACCATGGTCACCACGGATTTCTGCATCATCTGCGGTGAGATCACCACCACCGCCCAGGTGGATTATGAGCAGGTGGCCAGAGACACCATCCGGCGCATTGGCTATGTCTATCCCGGCGATGGCTTTGATGCCGACTCCGTGCAGATTCAGTGCCGCATCCACACCCAGTCGGCGGACATTGCCATGGGCACCAATGATGAGGTGGGCGGTGCCGGCGACCAGGGTATGATGTTCGGCGGCGCCTGCCTGCAGACACCTGAGCGGATGCCCCTGCCTGTGGCGCTGAGCCGTGCCCTGTGCAACCGGCTGACGGAGTGCGTCCATTCCACCGACCTGCTGCGCCCCGACGGCAAGACCCAGGTCACCGTGGAATACGGCGAGGACGGCAGCGTTCTGGGTATTGATACGGTGGTGGTTTCCGTGATGCACAGCGCCGACTTCGCCATGGAGGAGCTGCGCCGCTATATCCGGGAGGGGGTTATTGCCCCCGTGCTGAAGGCTTACGGCTTTGACATTGCCCAGGTGCCCAATATTCACATCAACCCCACCGGCAATTTCGTCATCGGCGGCCCCAACGGCGACACCGGTCTGACCGGCCGGAAGATCATCGTGGATACCTACGGCGGCTATTTCTCCCACGGCGGCGGTGCCTTCTCCGGCAAGGACCCCACCAAGGTAGACCGCAGTGGAGCCTACCTTGCCCGGTACCTGGCGAAAAATCTGGTGACGGCGGGGCTGGCAGAGAAGGCCCAGGTCCAGCTGGCCTACGCCATTGGCGTGGCGGAGCCGGTCTCCCTCCGGGTGGATACCTACGGCACAGGCAAGCTCTCCGATGCGGAGCTGACAGCCCTCCTGCGC
>CAYWZB010000036.1:0-10738 GCA_964462775.1 uncultured Oscillospiraceae bacterium | reverse complement strand
ACACCCTGTTCGCTCTGGTTGACGGTACTGTCAAGTTCGAGCGCAAGGGCAAGGACCGCCGTCAGTGCTCCGTTTACGCTGAGCAGTAATTTTACAAAAAACTGCCGCAATTTCTTGCGGCAGTTTTTTTGTAGCTGGCAGCTGAGAAGGGACAGCGGATGGTGATTTGCCCAAAATGCACAAGCTATCCCCTGTCAGTTGTCAACTGGAAATGCCCACTTACACAGAAGGAGAATCATATATGTTTGTAGATAAAGTACGCATCACCGTCATCGGCGGCCGTGGCGGCGACGGTGCGGTGGCCTTCCACCGGGAAAAATATGTGGCCTCCGGCGGCCCTGACGGCGGCGACGGCGGTCATGGCGGCAGCGTGGTGCTGCGGGTCAGTGACCACATGACCACCCTGCTGGATTTCCGCTATAAGCGCAAGTATCAGGCCAGTGCCGGCATCAACGGCATGGGTCGGAAGATGGCCGGCAAGCGGGGCGAAAATCTGATTATTGAAGTGCCCCGGGGCACCGTCGTCCGGGATGCGGAGACCAATGCGGTCATCGTGGATATGTCCACGGACGAGGATTTTATCATTGCCAAGGGCGGCCGTGGCGGCTGGGGCAATGCCCATTACGCCACCCCCACCCGTCAGGTTCCCCGGTTCGCCAAGGCTGGTCTGAAGGGTCAGGAGCGGGACATCGTGCTGGAGCTGAAGCTGCTGGCTGACGTGGGTCTGGTGGGCTTCCCCAACGTGGGCAAATCCACCCTGCTTTCCGTCACCTCCAATGCCCGCCCCAAGATCGCCAACTACCACTTCACCACCCTGTTCCCCAACCTGGGCGTGATCTATGTGGACGAGGGCGTTTCCTTCGTCATGGCGGATATCCCCGGCATCATTGAAGGCGCCGCCGAGGGCGCCGGACTGGGTCACGATTTCCTGCGGCACATTGACCGGTGCCGTCTGCTGGTTCATGTGGTGGACGTATCCGGCAGCGAGGGTCGGGATCCTGTGGAGGATTTCCACGCCATTTGCGAAGAGCTGCACAACTACTCCATCGATTTGGGCGACCGTCCCATGATTGTGGCCGCCAACAAGGTGGATCTGCTGATGCCGGACTCCGATAATCTGGAGCGGCTGCGTGCGGCCGTGGAGGAAGCGGGCTGTGAGCTGTACGAGATCAGCGCCGGCACCACCCAGGGCACCCGGAATCTGATGCGGGTGGTGGCGCAGAAGCTGAGCACCCTGCCTCCCGTAACCATCTACGAGCCGGAGTATGTGGAGGTGGTGGAGGAGCCTGTGGATCCCAGCGCCTTCGACATCGAGCACTATGGCAACACCTGGCTGGTCACCGGACGGTGGCTGGAGCGGCTGGTGCAGAACATCAACTTCGACGATTACGAATCCCGCAACCATTTCGATATGCAGCTGCGCAAGGTGGGCCTGTTCCGCCGGCTGGAGGAGATGGGCATCGCTGACGGGGATACCGTGGATATCTACGATTTCGAGTTTGAATATCAGCGATAAATTTATCAAATTCTATTTGCCATTTTCAACTTTATCTTGTATAATAACTTATGCTGCTTTTGTGGCATAAGTTATTATTTTTTAGGGGGGAGCCTACATGATCCGCAATCTCAATCAGCTAACCTTCCGTAGCTTTGGCTCCGTTCCGTCCGAACGCAACCAGACGGAGCGTAATGGATATAAGGAGGACGCCGCCACGGTGCGGTTGTCTGGAACAGAGGCGGTGGTCTATCGTGCCAGCGCCGAGACCCGTGTGGCGGGGAATCAGGGGATGAGCGTGCTGTCCGTCAGTCTGGACGGGCAGACCTACCAGCAGTTCTATCTGGATAAGCCTGCCTGCGTCAACCCGGAGGTGTATTTCGCCCTGGAGCCGTTTCAGGGAGAGGCCAGTGTGGCCATCTCCGCCAAGACAGCGCCGGAGGCGGTGGGCGTGCGTAAGCCGGAGAGCCTGCGTATGGAGCAGAGCCTGCGGGTAGAGGGAATTTATACATTTTTCTACCAGGAAAAGGAGCAGGGTTTCCTGTTTTCCGGAGAATCCCATCTCATCACCGAGCTGACCTATGTGGATCAGGGAACGCTGCATTCCGTGGTGGACGGTCAGGATCTGCTGCTGAAGCAGGGGGATATCGTGATCTACGGCCCCGGTCAGTGGCATATGCAGTATTCGGACATCGGGGTCGCTCCCCGGTTCGTGACCATTTCCTTTGACTGCCGGGGCGAAAAGCTGGGAGCGCTGCTCAACCGTAAATTCTCCGCCCCCCAGAATATTGTTACCCTGCTGCAGGGAATGCTCCGGGAGCAGGAGCGGATGGATGCCTTCTCTGCGGATATTATCCTCAGCCAGCTGAATCTGCTGCTGCTGGAGCTGCTGCGGGAGCAGGAAGCCCCCAGCGGCGGTAAGCTCCAGGCCTCCAACGCTGTCCACAGCGAAAATGAGATCATCCGCCAGGCGCAGCAGTTTATTTCCAGCCACATCCGGGAAAAACTGTCGGTGCCTCTGGTGGCACGGCAGGTGGATGTCAGCCCCAGCTATCTGACGGCGCTGTTCCACAAGAATTTGCAGATCTCCCCCGGCGAGTATATCCGCCGGATCAAGCTCCAGGAGAGCAAGCAGATGATCCGGGAGAACAACCTGAACTTCACGGAGATCGCCGCGGAGCTGCAATATTCCACGGTGCACCATTTCTCCCGGCAGTTTAAGGAGAAGTTCGGCATTACCCCCACGGAGTACGCAAAATCCGTGCGGTGACCGGGAGGACAGAACATGGAATTTAAGGTATTGACCGTGGGAGATGTGGTGGGCAATCCCGGCATGGAGCGAATCCGCCGGGGGCTGCGCCGTCTGAAGCGGCAGACCGGGGCGGACTTCGTGGTGGTCAACGGCGAAAACGCTGCCGTGGTGGGTCTGACGCCGGATCAGGCGGAGGACATTCTGGATGCCGGGGCGGACTGCATCACCATGGGCAACCACACCTGGGGCAAGCGGGAAATCGTGTACTATCTGGACGAATGCCCCCAGATTCTGCGCCCTGCCAACTATGCCCCCCAGGTTCCCGGACGGGGCTGGCAGATTTTTGAGACAAAGGCCGGAGACGTGGCGGTGATTGATCTCATCGGCCGCTGCGGCATGGATTATGGCCCGGATAACCCATTCCTTCTGGTGGAGAAGATCCTGAAGGAGATCACCGCCAAAATCGTGCTGGTGGAGATTCATGCCGAGGCGACCTCGGAAAAGCTGGCCATGGGCTATCTGCTGGATGGACGGGTCAGCGCGGTGTGGGGCACCCATACCCATGTGCCCACCGCCGATGCCCGGGTTCTGCCCAAGGGCACCGGCTATGTGACGGATCTGGGCATGACCGGCCCCCGGGAATCGGTTCTGGGCATCAGGCCGGAGCTGTCCATCGCCAAATTCCGGGGAGATCTCCCGGAGCGCTACCGCTGGGCGGAAGGGCCGACCAAGCTGGAAGCGGTGCTGTTTACCATCGACAGCGACACAGGAAAATGCCTGCGGGCGGAAAGAGTAGACCAATGGGATTAAAACTTTTGCATAGCGCGGACTGGCATCTGGATTCTCCGCTGACCGGCTTTACCCCGGAGCAGCGTGCCGGGCTGCGCCGGGAAATGGAGCAGATCCCCGGCAAAATCGCCGGGCTTGCCTGCCGGGAAAACTGCGACGCGGTGGTGCTGGCAGGGGATCTGTTTGAAGGAACACCCAGCCGGGATACCCTGGATCGGGTGAAAAAGGCACTGGCGGATTGCCGGGTGCCGGTGTTCATTTCCCCGGGAAATCACGATTTTTGCGCGCCCGGTTCGGTGTGGATGACGGAAAGCTGGCCGGAAAATGTGCATATTTTCACCGGTGCGCTGGAATCGGTGGCGGTGCCGGAGCTGGATCTGCGGGTTTACGGTGCAGGCTATCAGAGCATGGACTGCCCGGCGCTGCTGGAGGGCTTCCATACCCGGGGCGAGGAGCGCTACCAGGTGGCGGTGCTCCATGGCGACCCCACCCAGAAAAACTCCCCCTATTGCCCCATCACCGCCGCCCAGGTGCGTGGCTCCGGGCTGACCTATCTGGCGCTGGGGCACATCCATAAGGCGGGGGTTTTCCACGCCGGGGATACAGCCAGCGCCTGGCCGGGCTGCCCCATGGGACGGGGCTGGGACGAGACCGGGGACAAGGGCGTGTGCATCGTGACGCTGGAGGAAACGCCTCAGATCCGGGCGGTGGCGCTGGATGTGCCCCGGTTCTTTGATCTGGCGGTGGAAGTGGACGGCGATGCTGTCCGGGCGCTGGAAGCGGTGCTTCCCCCGGCGGCGACCCGGGATTTCTACCGGATCACCCTGACGGGCTACGGCCCGGTGGAGCCTGAGGCATTGGTGCGGCACTTTGCCCATGTGCCCAATTTGGAGCTGCGGGACGAGACGACCCTCCCGGCTGACCCCTGGGCTGATGCCGGGGAGGATACCCTGGAGGGCGTTTATTTCCGGCTGCTGCGGCAGCTTCGGGAAGCCAACCCGGATCACGCCCAGACCATTGATCTGGCGGCGGAGATCTCCCGGAAGCTGCTGGATGGAAGGGAGGTCATTTTGCCGTGAGAATCTACAAAATGACGGCCACCTTTGGCAAATTGGAGCATCAGCCCCTGACGCTGGAGCCGGGGCTGAATGTGATCACCGCCCCCAATGAGTGGGGCAAGAGTACCTGGTGCGCCTTCCTGGTGGCCATGATCTATGGGCTGGATACCCGGGCAAAGACCACCAAAACCAACCTGGCGGACAAGGAACACTATGCCCCCTGGTCGGGCAGCCCCATGGCGGGACGCATCGACCTGAACTGGCAGGGCAGGGATATCACCATTGAGCGCAGCACCAAGCGCCGTGTGCCGCTGGGAGAATTTAAGGCCTACGAGACCGGCTCCGGTCTGCCCGTGGCAGAGCTGACAGCGGCGAACTGCGGTCAGATGCTGCTGGGCGTGGAGCAGAGCGTGTTCCGCCGGGCGGGCTTCATCCGCCACGGGGATCTGCCCGTGACCCAGGACGAAGCCCTTCGGCGGCGGCTGAACGCACTGGTCACCACCGGCGATGAAAGCGGCGCGGCGGATCGGCTGGCGCAGAGCCTGAAGGAGCTGAAAAACCGGTGCCGCTACAACCGCACCGGTCTGCTGCCCCAGGCGGAAGCCCGGAGAGAGGAGCTGGAAAGAACCCTTGCGGAGCTTTCCCAGCTGGACGAGCAGCTAAAAACGCTGAAGCAGCGTCAGGGCGAGGGCAAGGCCTGGGTGGCTGCGTTGGAAAACCATCAGGTCGCCCTGGCGGCGGCAGCGGCCGAAGCCGATGCCGGACGGGTGGCACAGGCGAGAGAAAACATGGATTTGGCGGAAAATCATCTGCTGGCGCTGGAAAATATCTGTGCAAAGCTGCCGGATCGGGAAGAAGTTCAGCGGAAAACGCAGGAGGTTCGGACACTGCGGGATGAGTGGAACGCCATTGCCATGGAGGAGCGGATGCTCCCCCACGCCCCGCTGCCCCCGGCGCAGCCTGCCCGGTTCCCGGGGCAGACCGTGCAGGAGGCACTGGACACGGTAAAGGCGGATCGGCAGCGGTATACCGACCTGACTGCCACCCGGCTGCCACAGGTGCTGTACCTGTGCGGCGCCTTTGCCTTTGTGCTGGCGGCGGTGCTGCTGGTTGTGGGACAGTATCTGCTGTCTGCCGGTTTTGCCGGCGTGACTGTGGCGCTGCTGGCGCTGGCGCTGTATCAGCGTTCCAGTCTGAGCCGTCAGGCGGCGGAGCTGGAAAAGAAGTACGGCCAGCCGGATCCCGCCCGGTGGACAGACCCCATCCGGGCATACGAAGAACAGCTGCGTGCCTACAATCAGGCACAGCGGGAATACAAGGAAGCCCAGAACGATGTGGATGTGCGGCGGATGGTGCTGAACAAGCGGAAGGAATCCCTCTGCGGCGCGCAGGAGCCGGACGCGGTGCTGGAATACTGGCAGCAGACCCAGGGAAAGTGGGATGCTTATGACACAGCCCGCCGGGAAGCGGCGCAGGCGCGAAGCTATTTTGAGAATCTCTCCGCCATGGCCAAGACGGCGCAGGCACCCCAGCTCCCGGATGCGCTGACCTACTCCGCAGAGGAGACCCAGAACCTTCTGGAGGAAGCCCGTGGGGAGTTGCAGCGGCTCCACAGCCGCATAGGGCAGTATCAGGGACGCATGGAGACGCTGGGCAACCGGGAGGAGCTGGAAGCACAGCTGACCCAGGTGAACAGCCGGATTGCAAGGCTGGAGCAAACCTATGAAGCCCTGACCATTGCACAGGAGGGCTTGGCTCAGGCCAGAGCGGAGCTGCAGCGGCGGTTTGCCCCCCGGATCGCCCAGCGGGCGCAGGAGCTGCTGGGTCGTCTGACCGGCGGACGCTATCAGCGGCTGACGCTGGGAGAAAACTTCGACCTTCAGGCGGAGGCGGAAGCGGAGGACACCCTCCACGAAGCCCTCTGGCGCAGCGACGGCACCGTGGATCAGCTGTATCTGGCACTGCGGCTGGCGGTGGCGGAGGAGCTGACCCCGGAGGCACCCCTGATTCTGGACGATGCGCTGGTGCGCTTTGATGACAAGCGTGCCAAGGCGGCCATGGACATCCTGCGGGAGGAAGGGGAAAAGAAGCAGGTGATCCTCTTCTCCTGCCAAAGCCGGGAAGCGGCGCTGTAAAAGCCCCTCTCCCGAAGGAGAGCACCGGCTTTGAAACTTTTTTGACAGACGGAGGCAGGCACGGAAAGTGCCTGCCTTTTGCTGTTTGCGGTGGTGTGTCAGAATTTGGAAAAAGGGTATTGACAAATGCGGTTTAATGCGTTAGACTACAAATGCAAGGTTTAATGCGTTAAACTTGCCCGAGAGCCGGGGGAGATGTTCCCCGGTTCCGGGCGCCAAAAGGAGGTTTGTATCAATGGAAACACCCAAGATCTTTGAAAGCGAATACCGGTTCTGCCTGATTCTGTGGGAAAATGAGCCGGTGGATTCGTCACAGCTGGTGAAGCTGTGCCACGCACAGCTGGGCTGGTCCAAATCCACCACCTACACCGTCATCCGTCGGTTGGCGGAGCGTGGGGTGCTGAAGAATGAAAACACCGTGGTCACCGCCCTGATCTCCAAGGAGGAGGCGCAGAACTCCCGGCTTCGGGAAATGGTGGACGAGACCTTTGAAGGCTCCATGCCTGCCTTTATCGCTGCCTTCTCCCGGAGCAAGAAGCTCACCCGCAGCGAGGTGGATCAGCTTCGGGCGCTGATCGACAGCTATCAGGAGGACGAAGCATGAATACACTGTTTCAAAATGTGCTGACCGCCAGCTTCCACGGCAGCGTGGTGATCCTGGTGGTGCTGGCTTTGCGGCTGGCTCTGCGGAAAACGCCCCGAAAGTTCATCTGCCTGCTGTGGCTGCTGGTGGGTGTGCGGTTGCTGATGCCCTTTGAGATCAAAAGCGACCTGAGCCTGCAGCCGGATCCCCAGCTGACCCAGAGCAGCTGGGAGCAGCAGACCCTGGGCGGGCAGCGATTCCTGCTGGACGCGGATACGCCCCAGCTTCTGCCCCAGAACACGGAAGTCACCCCCAATACTTCCAATACCCCCAATACCCAGCACGCCGCCCCGGCGCTGCAGCCGGAATCCCAGCCGGAGCAGACAGCTGCCGCCCCGGCGCAGAACCGTCTGGATCTGATGGCGCTGCTGCCCTATTTCTGGCTGGCGGTGGTGTGCTGCTTTGGCATCAGCACCATGGTCTCCTACAGCCGCTTAAAGCGGCAGGTGCGCTTTGCGGTGAAGATCCCCGGGGGCTGGGAGTGCGATACCATCGACACCGCCTTTATTCTGGGTTTTATCCGCCCGAAAATCTACATCCCCATGGGCATGGATCCTGCCTGCCGCCGGCACATTCTGGCGCACGAGCGAACCCATCTGGAAAAGGGCGACCACTGGTTCAAAATGGTGGGCTACATCGCCCTGGCGCTGCACTGGTTCAATCCCCTGGTCTGGGTGGCGTACATCCTGCTGTGCAAGGATATTGAAATGGCCTGCGATGAGCGGGTGGTGCAGTTCATGGAGCTGGAGGAGCGGAAGGAATATTCCAAGGCGCTGCTGAGCTGCTCCACCAACAGTGCCCATCTGGCGGCCTGCCCGGTGGCCTTTGGTGAGGTCAGCGTCAAGGATCGGATCCGCACGGTGCTGAACTACCGCAAGCCCGGCTTCTGGATCAGCCTGCTGGGTGTGGCGGCTATCGTCTTTGTGGCGGTGTGTCTGGTGACCAGTCCCACGCAGAAGCCGGAGAAACCGGGATCTGCGGTATCCGTCGGGGAGACCCGCCCGGAGGGGACGATGAGCGTGGTTGCTTCCAGCTTTACGGACGGTATGACCCCGGGGGAGGCGGTGGATGCCTGCGCCGCCGGGATCCGGGAACTGATGGAGCGGGAAAGCTATTACATCCAGACCATCCAGACGGAAGAGGATGAGATGCTCAGCTATGTCTCCGATATCCGCCGTGCGGAGGGAAACAAGATCGCCCAGGTGGCGGGAGACGGCTATTCTTCCGGCGAACTGTGGTATGGTGAACGCTATGCCATGTTCACCGGCTCGGACTGGTGCTGGCTGCAGGAAATCAGCGTGGAAGGCGCGGATCTGGACAGCTGGCTGTCAGACTACACTCCGGAGGGGAAGGAAATCTCCAACATGGAGATCCGGGATGGCGGCACGGTTGCCTACCACGTCCAGTGGGAGAAGGATATGCAGTACGCCGTGCTGTGGCACGAAGCGGACGTGGTTGTGACCTTTGACGATGACGGATCCATTGTCTGGGTGGATATGCAGGACACCTACGGGGAAGTGCTGGAATCCGGGAAGAGAGAGCCTCTGAAAACCTCCCGCCGGCAGCTGCTGCCCCAGACCGAAACGGCGGAGGAGACTGTCCGGGTGATCCGGGAAGCGGCGGACACCGCCATGACCCAGGAGGAGCTGGAGATTGCCATGGTTCGCCGGGAGCAGGTCACGGAAGTGCCCAGCAACAAGACGGACTATGATAAGGGCTTCATGCTGGGTTCCGGGGAAATGAGCTGGAAGTTTATGGACGGACAGTGGTACTTTAAGTTCGGTGCCCAGAATGTGACGGAGACTTCGCTGCAGCTGTGGGTGGAGTTCTGCGGCCCCTATGGGAATGCGTCCACCGTCACCGGCGGCTCGGTGGAGGCCGGAACGGAATACTTCCTGGAAGAGCTGGTGGACGGCGTTTGGACGACCCTGCCCACTGTGTCCGGCACCTTTGAACCGATTCAGACCAAGAAGCTCCCCACCGGGAGCACCCAGGACATCAACTGGGAGAAAAACTACGGCAAGCTCCCCGGCGGCTTCTACCGCCTGGGCAACTACTACACCTTCACCGCCACCGACGGCACCCAGGATACCCAGGTGTGCTACGCCAAGTTCCGCATTTATGACGAGAATCAGCTGACCCTGCTGGAGCGGTGCCGCAGCGCCGTGGAAAAACTGAAAAATCAGGATGCCTTCCATATTTATCTTGCCGATGAGCTGCTGTATGAGAATTACACGATGTTTAGGGAGTATTGGAAGTGCGGCAATGATTATCTCAGCATGAGTTATCGGACAGGGGCGGACTACACGCAGGAAGCGCCGCCCACCGGTGCCATGTGGCGTGACGGCAAGTATTACGGTCTGGATGCCTGGAATGGAGACCTGGCCGATGGTCAGATCACCGACTGGTGGCAGAGCGTGGATGGCTACATGGATAGCGGCAATTTTACCATGCTGTGGGGATTTAACTTCGAATGGTACGATGCCAATGTGGAAATGGCCTATCAGATCGGCAATCAGGTAGTGATCCGCTCCGGCTATGACTACAGCGAAGAATATGCCTGCGAGGATATCATCCTGACCTTTGACGATCAGGGAAATTTGAAGGGAATGACCAAACAGTACCTGCCCGAGCGCAATTCCCCGGAGAAGGACAAGGTTACGACGAATACCCTGATCGTCTTTGACGACAGCCGGGACGAGATCCGCAAGCTGATCGACGGCCAGAATGTGTCCGCTCCCATGCCCTTCTCCTACGCCGAGGATGTGGCAGCCAACCCGGATGCCCAGACCACCGGCTTCCGCAATACCACGGCCAAGCCCATCACCGGCTGCGCCGATGCCGTGGCGCTGGCAGATCGGGAAAGCACCCTGCCCCAGCTGATGGAGTTTGCCGGCGGCTATTGCCAGACCAAGGTCTATCACGACGATACCGCCGGAATCTGGAAGGTACACCTGTACTGGTGGCAGCATGATACCTGTCAGGATGTGTACATGACCGACGACGGCATCACCGTCATGAGCACCCAGGTGCTGGAGTGATTCTGTTCACCCGGCAAAACAAAAGCGCCAGTCCCGTGGGGGACTGGCGCTTAAAATCAGGGGTTTAATCAGGCCTTTTCCAGAGCCAGGGTGCGGGTGGTCAGGTCGCAGACCTCGGTGGGTCCGAAGTACTGGATGGCACCGGGGTAGGTGTAGCAGGTCTCCACAGCCCAGGTGGCGCGGTTCTCAGCGAAGAACTGGAAGGGCTTGCCGTCCAGCTCCACCAGAGCCTTGCGGATAACGGGCTTGTCGGAGCCGTTGCGGCGCTCGATGTTCATCATCTTGGTGATGGGCATACCGCCGGCAACCCACTCCTCAGCGGGCT
>CAYWZB010000035.1:0-10861 GCA_964462775.1 uncultured Oscillospiraceae bacterium | reverse complement strand
CAACGCCCTCCAGCCCAAGATCCGCGCCCATCGTCTGTGGCTTCACCGCCACGCGGAAACCGGCTTTGACCTGCCCCAGACCCGAGCCTATGTTCGCAAAGCCCTGGAAGATATGGGCTATACCGTCAGCAACTGCGGCAAGATTGGTCTTGTGACCACTGTTGGAAAACCCGGCGGCAGAGTATTCCTCCTCCGGGCGGACATGGACGCTCTGCCCATCCGGGAGGAAGCGGAGGTGGATTTCGCCTGCGAAAGCGGCAATATGCACGCCTGCGGTCACGACCTGCACACCGCTATGCTTCTGGGTGCGGCGCAGCTGCTCAAAGACCACGAAGCAGAGCTTCCCGGTCAGGTCAAGCTCATGTTCCAGGGTGCCGAGGAGATCTTCCAGGGCAGCCGGGACATGATCGATGCCGGAGTTTTGGAGCAGCCTCGTCCCGATGGGGCGATGATGCTTCATGTGATGGCAGGGTTACCCATCCCTGCAGGCACCATCATCGTATCTGCCCCCGGTGTCAGCGCCCCGGCGGCGGACTATTTCACCATTCGGGTGCAGGGCAAGGGCTGCCATGGTTCCGCACCTCAAAATGGTGTGGATCCTCTGACGGCGGCGGCGCACATTCTCATTTCCCTGCAAACCCTCCACGCCCGGGAGCTGCCTCCCAGTGAGGAAGCAGTGCTGACCTTCGGCACCTTCCACGGCGGCGAGGCCGGAAACGTGATCCCGGACAGCGTCACCATGGGCGGCACCCTGCGAACCTACAGCGAGGAGACCCGTGCTTTCTTAAAGCAGCGGATGACCCAGATGGCGGAGGGCATTGCCGCCGCCTTCCGTGCCGATGCCCAGGTGGAATTTGGCAGCGGCTGTCCCACACTTACCAATGACAAAGCCCTATCCGATTCCCTGACCCAGTGGGCAAGGGAGCTTCTGGGCGCGGAAAAAGCCCTGAACACCGCCCAGCTGGGAGGACGGGGCGGCGGCTCGGAGGATTTTGCCTTCGTCAGCCAGAAAATTCCCTCCATCATGCTGGCTCTGGCCGCCGGAGAGCCGGACAAGGGATACCCCTATCCTCAGCACCATCCCAAGGTTAAGTTTGACGATTCCGTGCTGGCCACGGGAACCGCCATGTTTGTCTACGCCGCCGGGAAATTCCTGGAAGGCTGATTGAAAGGAGGTCACTATGGCGCAAACCCTGGAGTACAAATGCCCCTGCTGCGGTGCCCCGCTGATCTTTGGCAGCAATGTCCAGAAGCTCACCTGCGAATACTGCGACAACACCTTTGATCTGGACACCGTACAAACCTTTCAGGAATCCACCACCGATCAGGAGGAATTTACCTGGGAGGATACCCAGCAAGCCGAATGGAGTGAGGCGGAGCAGGACACGCTGCGCTCTTTCCAGTGTCCGGCCTGCGGCGGTCAGATCCTGACCGATGAGAATACCGCCGCATCCTTCTGCCCCTATTGCGAAAACCCCGCCATTATCCCCTCCCGGCTCAGCGGCGGGCTGAAGCCCGATGCCCTGATCCCCTTCCGCACCACCAAAGCCGATGCCCAGCAGGCATTGGCACGGCTGTGCAAGGGAAAGCCCCTGCTTCCCCGGGATTTCGTCTCCCAAAACCGGCTGGAAAAGATCTCTGGTATGTATGTCCCCTTCTGGCTCTATGATTGCGGTGTCCAATTCCAGGGCAGCTATCGGGCCACCCGGGTACACCGCTGGTCGGATGCCCATTACGACTACACCCGGACGGAGCACTATCTCCTGCGACGGGAGGCGGAAGCGGACTTCTCCGGCATTCCCATGGACGGCTCCAGCAAAATGGAGGATACCTTCATGGAATCCATCGAGCCGTATGACTATAGCCAGCTGGAATCCTTCCACACCGGCTTCCTCTCCGGCTTCCTGGCGGACAAGTACGATGTTCCCTCGGAAAACGGCAAGGAGCGCATCCGCCAGCGGGTGGATCAGTCCATGAACGACCGCATCCGGGATTCCCTGTTCGGCTATGACACCATCGTTCCCACCGCCCGACAGCTGAACATCCAGCACAGCAAGGCACGCTATGTGCTGCTGCCGGTGTGGATGCTGAACAGTACATACCGGGGCAAGACCTACACCTTCGCCATGAACGGGCAGACCGGCAAAATCACCGGCACTCTGCCCATCAGTCCCCGGCGGGCTGCCGCCTGGTTTGCCGGCATCACCGCCGCCTGTGCCGCCCTGGCCTTCCTTGTCCAGTGGCTGATGCTTTCGGGAGGTGCCCTATGAAAAAGCTGACTGCTGTTTTTCTCACCCTTCTGCTGAGTCTGTGCCTGATTCTGCCCACCCATGCCAGCGAAGCATCCCCCTGGGTCATCGACGGGGCGCAGCTGCTGACCGACGATCAGGAGCAGGCACTGACGGAAGAAATCCAGTCCCTCCGTGCTGATTGGAGCATGGACGTGGTGATCCTGACGGTAAACACACTGGACGGCCAAACGCCTCAAAATTACGCCGATACCTACTACGACAGCCACGGCTACGCCCCGGATGGGCTTCTCTTCCTGCTGTCCATGGAGGAGCGGGACTGGTATCTTTCCACCACGGGTGCCGCCATTTACGCTCTGACAGACTACGGCATTCAGCAGGTGGGGGATCTGGTGGTTCCCTATCTTTCCGACGGCGATTACGCCGGGGGCTTTGAGGCTCTGCTATGGGCGCTGCCCACTTATTTCGCCGCTTATCAGGACGGTGCGCCGGTGGACGGCTACGCCCACTACGCTCCCGGGGAGTATTCCGGTGGGCGGGAGCAGGTTGTGTATTACGAAAAGCCCCAAAATCTGGGGGCCACTGCCCTGATTTCCCTGGCCATCGGTGCGGCCGTGGGCGGCATTGCTCTGCTGGTCATGGTCTCCATGATGAATTCCAAGCGTCCCCAGCCCAGTGCCGGAGACTATCTGACCTCCGGGTCTTATCATCTGAACCGGCAGCGGGATATGTTCCTTTACAGCCAGGTTCAGCGCCACAGAAAGCCTGATCCTCCCAAATCCGGCGGCGGTGGCGGCGGAAGCTCTGTCCATGTCAGTTCCGGCGGCTCGTCCCATGGTGGCGGCGGCGGTAAATTCTAAAATCATACATAAGGAGAGTACATTATGGGTCTTATCAAAGCAGCTCTCGGCGCCGCTGGCGGCGTGCTGAGAGATCAGTGGAAGGAATACTTTTATTGCGACAGTATGCCCTCGGATGTGCTGGTCACCAAGGGCAGCGTCCGTGTCAACGGCCGGGGCAGCAACCGGGGCAATGACAACATCATCTCCAACGGCTCCGTCATCGCCGTCAACGAAGGACAGTGCATGATGATCGTGGAGCAGGGGCAGGTGGTGGAATTTGCCGCCGAGCCGGGTGAATTTACCTGGAACGCCTCCACCGAGCCGTCCCTGTTCGCTGGTGCCCTGCAGGATACCCTGTTTGATACCTGGGAGACCGTCAAGCGCCGCTTTACCCTGGGGGGCAGCACCGGCAAGGATCAGCGGGTGTACTTCTTCAACCTCAAGGAAATCCTGGGCAATAAGTACGGCACCCCCTCCCCCATCCCCTTCCGGGTGGTGGACAACAACATCGGACTGGACATGGATGTGTCCATCCGCTGCAATGGCGAATACTCCTACCGGATCTGCGATCCCATGGTATTTTACAAGAATGTCTGCGGCAATGTGATTCAGGATTACACCAGAAGCCAGCTGGACAGCCAGCTGAAGGCGGAGTTCCTCACCGCTCTGCAGCCTGCCTTCGCCCGGATTTCCGCCATGGGTATCCGCTATTCCGCCCTGCCCGGCCACACGCTGGAGCTGGCGGAGGCCATGAATACCTGCCTGAGCCAGAAGTGGGCAGCCGCCCGGGGTATCCGGCTGGTCAGCGTGGGTGTCAACTCCGTCACCGTCTCCGCCGAGGACGAAGCGACATTGAAGGAGCTGCAGAAGTCTGCCGTGTTCCGCAACCCCAACATGGCTGCGGCGCACATGGTTCAGGCTCAGGCGGAAGCCATGAAGTCCGCTGCCGCCAACAAAAACAGCGCCATGATGGGCTTTATGGGCATGAATATGGCGCAGACCGCCGGCGGGCTGAATGCCAACGATCTGTACCAGATGGGCAGCCGCTCCGCCGCCTCTGCTGCCCCGGCCGCTCCCGTGGCAAATTCCTGGCGCTGTGCCTGCGGCAATGAAAACACCGGCAAATTCTGCGCCCAGTGCGGCAGTCCCAAGCCCGCTGCTCAGGGCTGGACCTGCGCCTGCGGCAATGTGAACAAGGGTCGCTTCTGCTCCGAATGCGGCGCAAAGAAGCCCGCTGCCGCTCCCCTGTATCGCTGCGACAAATGCGGCTGGGAGCCGGAGGATCCCAAGAATCCCCCCAGATTCTGTCCCGAATGTGGCGACAGATTCTCCGACGAGGATATCGTCATCTAATAAACTACGATAAAAGAGGTATTTGTTTGTTCCTGTTACTAGATTCGGTGTCTGCGGTCTGACCGGGAGGTTTGGATCACAGGACACCTTACCTCCCAAAAGTGAATTTTAAAATAACTTTTAGGAGGATTTCCCTATGAACCGGGAAAATAAGCGCAAAGCATACGAAAACGGTTATTTCAAGACCCAGCCCTGCACCGATTCCTTCCGCTGCAAGAACTGCGGCTGGGAGGTCACTCCTCTGGGTGCCGGTACCGAGCACCGCAATCACTGCCCCAACTGTCTGCACTCCCTGCACCTGGACATCGAGCCGGGAGACCGGGAAGCGGACTGCGGCAGTCTCATGGAGCCGGTGGCAGTGTGGGTACGCAAAAACGGCGAATGGGCCATCATCCACCGGTGCCGCCGGTGCGGTGCCCTCAGCTCCAACCGAGTGGCAGCCGATGACAGCCCCACAAAGCTGCTTTCCATCGCCATGAAGCCCATCGCCTGTCCCCCCTTCCCCATTGAGCGCATGACGCAGCTGGCGGAATACCGGGAATAACCCAACCCAAAGCCACGAGCCGCCCGGATTCTCCGGGCGGCTCACATTATTTCTTCTGCTTTTCAATCATCCGATGCAGGGCAGACAATGCGTCATTCAATCCCCCCAGCCGGTCGATCAGCCCGGAGGACACCGCTTCCTTGCCATAGAGGATGGTGCCCACGTCTGTGGCCATCTCCCCGGTGGCCATCATATAACGCTCAAAATCCGCCCGGCTGATTTTGGAATTGGCGGTGACAAAGTCCGCGATCTGCTCCTGGATCCGCTGGAAATACCGGAAGGTCTGGGGTGCGCCCACCACAAGCCCCGTCATCCGCACCGGGTGCACTGTCATGCTGGCGGTGGGGGTGATGAAAGACTTCTTGGTGCATACCGCCAAAGGGATGCCGATGGAATGTCCGCCCCCCAGCACCAGGGACACCGTGGGTTTTTTCATCCCGGCGATCATTTCCGCAATGGCCAGTCCCGCTTCAATGTCGCCGCCCACGGTATTCAGCAGCAGAAGCAGCCCATCAATGTCGTCGCTCTCCTCAATTCCGGCAAGCAGTGGCAGAACGTGCTCATATTTGGTGGTCTTTACCGTCTCCGGGGCAATCATGTGCCCCTCCACCTGACCGATAATGGTCAAGGTGTAGATGCTTCCCTCTCTGGATCGGGTCAGATCAGAGCCAAGCTCCACGATTTGCTTCTGCTCCTGTTCCTTTTCCTCCGCGTTTTCCTTCATAATCGGCCCTCCCATGGTAATTTCCTCCCTAGTTTGCCCAAAGATGACCAATTCACTCTTGAAAGTTGGGGGAAAATAGCATATAATACGGTAGGTGATTCTATGGCAACAAAAACCAACGCGGTTCGACTGGTGCAGCAAGCCGGCATTCCCTGCCGGGAAGCGTTCTACACCTTCGACGAAAAAGATCTCAGCGGTCTCCATGCGGCGCAGGCTGTGGGGCTGCCCCCGGAGCAGGTGTTCAAGACCCTGGTTGCCCGGGGTGTGAAAACCGGCATCAATGTTTTCTGCATTCCCGTGTGCTGCGAGCTGAACCTGAAAAAGGCCGCCGCTGCCGCCGGGGATAAGAACATGGAGCTGGTGGCGGTGAAGGAGCTGTTGGGGCTGACCGGCTACATCCGTGGCGGCTGCAGCCCGGTGGGTATGAAGAAGAAGTACCCCACCTTTTTCGACGAGACCTGTCTGCTGTGGGAGGAGATCGCCGTCTCCGCCGGTGCCAGAGGTCACCAAATGCTCCTGCCCCCGGAAGCGCTGGCTTCCCTTGTCGGGGCAGCTTTTGCGGATATTACATAGAAAGGATGTATGGCTATGCACGAATTTAAGACCACCGGCACCTGCTCTACCATGATCTTCTTCGACGTGGAAGACGGCAAGGTGAAGAATGTCCAGTTCCAGGGCGGCTGCAACGGCAACCTGAAGGGCATCGGCGCTCTGGTGGAGGGCCAGAATGTGGACGAGGTCATCACCCGTCTGGAAGGCATCACCTGCGGAAAGCGTTCCACCTCCTGCCCCGACCAGCTGGCTCAGGCACTGAAGGCTCTGAAGAACGCCTGATTTTGGACAGTCAACGGACGTACCGCCGGGTACGTCCGTTTCTGTATCTTGCCATCTGCTTTGCACTGTGCTAAAATAGAGCTGACAATTAACAGAAAGAAGGAATCCAAGTGACTGATGCGGAAAAGCATTATCAAAAAATGACCGCGACCCCGGTGGCGCAGCTGATTTTGAAGCTGGGTATCCCCACCACCATTTCCATGCTCATCAGCAGCATTTACAACATGGCCGACACCTACTTCGTCGGAAACGTGGGCGAAAGCGCTCAGGCGGCCACCGGCGTGCTGTTCACCCTGCAGGCGGTGGTGCAGGGCATCGCCTTTATGCTGGGGCACGGCGGCGGCACCTATGTCTCCAAGCACCTGGCGGAGCGGGACGTAACCACGGCAACCAAGTATATCTCCACCGCCTTTTACACCGGCGGCATCATCGGTATTGTCATCAGCGTGCTGGGTCTGTGCTTCCTGGAGCCGCTGGTGCTCCTGCTGGGCAGCACCCAGACCATTTTGCCCCACGCCAAGGATTACGGTATGTGGGTTTTGCTGGCCTGCCCCTTCATCATCTGTTCCCTGATTCTGAACAACGGTCTGCGCTATGAGGGCAAGGCGTTTTATGCCATGTTCGGTCTGACCACCGGCGGTATCCTGAACATTCTCGGTGACTATATTCTGGTCAGCCGGCTGGGCATGGGCGTTTACGGTGCGGGACTTGCCACCGCCGCTTCCCAGTTCATCAGCTTTTTGATCCTGCTGGTGATGTACCTGAAAATGGCGCAGAGCACCATTTCCATCCGGGCGGTCAGCCGGGAGTGGAAGGTGTACCTGTCCATCTGCCGGGTGGGTCTGCCCTCTCTCATCCGCCAGAGTCTGAACGCCGTCACCACCGGCGTGCTGAACAACGTGACCAAGCCCTTTGGTGATGCTGCCATTGCCGCCATGAGCGTGGTCAACCGGTACTCCATGTTCCTGATGTGCGTTGGACTGGGCATGGGTCAGGGCTTCCAGCCTGTGGCTGCCTTCAACTATCAGGCGAAGAAGTACACCCGGGTGAAAAAGGGACTGGTGTTCACCATGTGCTTTGGACTGGTGTTCATCGGCGGCATTTCCGTTGCCAGCCTGTTCCTGGCGGAGCCGATCATCGGCATCTTCCAGAAGCACCCGGAGGTCATCGCTGTGGGCTCTGCCGCGCTGTGCTACGCCGCTGTGGGCATGATGTTCGCTCCCCTGTCCGTGCCGGTGAATATGCTCTACCAGAGCATCCAGCAGCCCACCATCTCCTCGGTGCTGTCCCTGATCCGCTCCGGCGCCATTACCATCCCGGTGCTGCTGATTGGCGTGCCCCTGCTGGGCATTACAGGCATCCAGATCGCCCAGCCCACCGCAGACATCATTGCGGGTCTTATCAGCATCCCCTTCATCATCCACTTCCTCCGGCTGCCGCTGAAGGACGAATAATACAGCAACCCCGGCATGGCTCAGCCATGCCGGGGTACTTTATATGGAATTATCCCAGAATGCGTTCCACGGTAACGTCAGCAATTCGAGCCTTGCCGCCCAGAACCACGCCTTCGGTCAGGTTATTTGCCTTGGCGTATTTCACTGCCTCGCCCTCGTAGGAGTTCATGGTCAGGATCAGCGGTGCCCCCATGGCGTAAGCCAGTGCGCCGCCGCACAGACCATCCGGGAACTCCCAGGCGTAAGCCAGAACCACGTTGGTGGGATTCTGGAAGTACTTCTTTGCCACCATGGTGGAAGTCTCGAAGCGGTTGCCGCCAGCCAGACGCTCCACGGAGCCGTAGGTGCTCAGAGCCGTAGCCAGGTCGCTGCCCACGGCGTTTTCACCGCCGATGATGGTGAAGGAACAGCCGCTCAGACCGCCCAGGAAGTCGGGGTCAATGCCGTAGTGCTTGCCGTTAAAGCAGTAGACCAGCAGGATGGGCTTACCGGTAGCCGCGGCGCTCAGGGAGTCTGCGAAATCATAGCCGGTGCAGACCAGAATCTCGTCGCCGGGGTTGACACCTGCCTCCCGCAGGATCTGCAGGTTGGTATCAAAGCGGTTGCCGCCGCCCAGACGCTTGACATTGAAGCCGGGCAGGTCGTTGACATACAGGGCAGGCACGGCATTTTCGCCGCCCAGAATATAGACGGTGCCATTGCTGTTCAGGTTCTTTTTGATGTAGTTGATGTTATTGGTATCCAGATAGCCGTACTTGCCGCCCTGACCGAAGCTCAGCAAGACGGGAGCCTTCTTGACAGCGGACAGGTAGGAGCCAGCCAGGGCATCGGCAAAGTTACTGCCGGAAGCAACGATAATGGCATCGAACTTCTCCACATTCAAAGCCGTCTTCATCTGATCTGCAACCAGGATTGCCGTGTCATAGCGGTTATCGCCGGAAATACGGTTGACCAGATACTTCTGGCACACATCGCATCTGTGGTCATTGTCGGTATCCACGCAGCTGCCGTCGAAGTTGTAGTGGATGGTTACGGAATCGTCGATACTCCAATGGCCGATTGTAACCTGCTCCCACTGCTCCTTTGTGCCCTTATAATAGATATCGGTCAGATCCTTGCAGTCATAAAAAGCATAAGCATTAATGCTCTGCAGGGTGGCAGGGAGAATCACGGTACGCAGTTTCGGGCAAGACTGAAGCGCACTTTGTCCAATGGTCTTCAGGCTTTCACCGAAGTCTACTACGGTCAGATTGTCACAACTGCTAAAACAAATCATCCCCACCTCTTCCAGGGTATCAGGCAGGTACAGCTGGGTCAGTGAATCGCATTCAGTGAACGTACCAAATGAACTGAAAATATTCTTAACATTTTCTCCAAAGGTAATATCACTGAGAGAAGTACAACCATGAAATGCACAATCGTTGATGGTTGTCACGTTTCTTCCAATCACCAGTTTTTCCAGAGCGGAACAGCCATTGAACGCACTAACAGGAATGCTCATAAGGAAGTCGCCAATGGTTGCCTGCGTAATGCTGGTGCACATTTTAAATGCACTACTTCCAAGACTGTCCAAGCTATGCGGCAAGGTAACTTTTGTCAGAGATGTGCAGTTCTCGAAAGCGCTGCTGCCGATGGTATCCAAACCTTCCTGCAGCTTCAACTCTGTCATAGAAGTACAGTTAGCAAAGGCATAAGAATTAATGGTCAGGACACTGCTGGGGATGGATACTTTTTTTAGCTTGCCGCAATTCTTAAATGCGGAACCACCAATGCTTGTTACATTGTTACCCAGTCTCACTTCTTCAAGCGCCGTACATCCGTAAAATGCGTAGTCACTAATCGCCTTTACGCCATTGCCAATGTAAGCTTGTTTCAGCGATGTGCAGTTGGCAAACTCGTTTCCGTAGAGCTTTGTCACACTATCAGGAATACGGATCTCTTTCAACGAAGAACAGCCCGAAAATGCATAATTGCCAATGCTACCAACGCCCTCTTGAATCGTCACCGTTTCCAAATCATGGCAGGTTTGGAATGCATACATTCCGATCTCCTGCACACTGCCGGGAATGGTAATGCTGTTCAGGGACTGACATTCCTGGAAAGCATATGCGCCAATGGATTTCAGCGTATTGGGCAGACTGACCGTTGCAACCCGATACAGCCCCTTAAAGGCATTTTGGTTAATGCTGGTAATACCTTTGTTCACCACAATCCGATTGATCTGGGTACGATAGCTATACCAAGGCATAGCACTGTAACTATATGCCATATCGCCGGTACCGGAAATGGTCAGGGTTTCGTTTTCCACCTTCCAGGTCACATTGGTGCCATGGGTGCCGGATGCGGTGGCGGCGTCGGTGGTGATGCCCTCTACGCTCACCGTGATTTCCTCGGTAACCGCTTCGGTTTCCTGGGGGACTTCCTCCGTCTGCACAGGCTCGGTCTGCTCACCGGGTTCCTCCCCGGTCAGCGGCTCGGTGGCTTCGGAAGGGGTCTCCTCCGGCAGCGCTTCGCCCACCGTCACCGTGGTATCGGTCTCCTCCGCCATGGCAGCAGGTGCAAAGGTCATCACCATACACAGACACAGCAGAAGACTAATCGTTCGTTTCAGCATGATTGATTCTCCTCTTTCGGTAATGATTTTCAGGATGTTTTTACATCCGACACCATTGTACCCCCCCGAGGACATTTGCAACCTTTATTTTTCCTTTTTTGAAAAATTTCGCCATTTCTCCATAAAAAACCTGTCTCTCCCTCTCAGGGGAGCCAAGAATAGAAGCCCGCAGTCCTTTCGGACTGCGGGCTTGCCAGACTGTCAAAAAACTTCCAATATGGCCTTGTTTCTGGTATAATAAAAGAAA
>CAYWZB010000034.1:0-10982 GCA_964462775.1 uncultured Oscillospiraceae bacterium | reverse complement strand
GCAGGGTGTCGTAGGGCAGACCCACAGGGCTGAGCAGCTCATCCCCGGGCAGCAGATTGGCGCTGAGCGCCACCGTCAGGGCGTGGGTGCCGCAGGTGATCTGGGGGCGCACCAGGGCGGCCTCGGTGTGGAATACGTCGGCATAGACCCGCTCCAGATTGTCCCGGCCATAGTCATCGTAGCCGTAGCCGGTGGTAGCGGCGAAGCAGGCGGCGCTGACCTTGTTCTTCTGCATGGCCCAGAGCACCTTTGCCTGATTGTGCTCGGCAATCTGATCAATGGCGGCGAAGCGCTCCTTCAGGCTTTCCACGGCCTTTTCGCCGTAAGCATAGACCGCAGGGGAGATGCCCATGGTCTGATACAGTTCCAGTAATTGTTCCATAATTCAATCCTCTTTATTTCTCGTACTTAGTAATTCATTGGCAAGATCGTTGAGAACCTCGGGGCGGCTCACCATCAGACCGGTGTCCTCCTCACCCAGGATCAGCAGGGTATCTCCGGGCTTGATGCCGAACAGCTCCCGGGCTTCCTTGGGGATGACGATTTGTCCCCGGTCGCCTACCTTGGCGGTGCCGAAAACCCGCTGCCTGGATTTGCCGAGTATGTGTTTGCCTCCGGGCATTGCATCACTTCCAATCACACTTTTCATATTTTTCACACCAGGAGATTATAATGGAATCCGCCCCGGTTGTCAATACCGGGGCGGAAAAATTATCCGAAAATGTGGGAAAAGGGAAGTTTTTTCATGGCTTTGCACCAAAGGGTAAGGATGCCAACGGTGAACAGAAAGCACAGTGCGTTGCACCAGGGCAGATCCGTGTAGTTGTACCAGGCGTACATCCGCCAGAGCTGAGCATCAAGCCCGGAAAAGCAGGTGGCACCCAGCCGCTGTGCTAGCAGGAGCAGCCCGAGGAAGATGTGCTTGACCAGCAGATGGTGGGTCATAAAAAAGGCTGTGTTATCCGAAATGAAATTCACCAGCGGATTGTGCCCCAGCAGGGGAACCAGCGCTTTGGAGATCTTCAGCCAGAAGGCGATCCCCGTCAGAGAGGTCAGCAGTGGAAGGAAAGGGCAGGCAGGGCGAAAGCCGTCCATGGTGGCGTACAGGGGAAAAGAGATATCGTAGCCGAAAAGTGCCAGCAGCGCGCAGTTGATAATCACCGCCGGAACACACACGGAAAGCAGGCTTGCCCGGTCAAAGCCGGACTCCCATTTCTCCCGAAAAACCACCGCCAGGTGGTAATACTGGAGAAAAACCGGGACTTTTAGCACCATGTATCCAAAACGCTGGCGATAGCCGGTCTGGGACAGGGCGACTGCCGCTGCGCCGATCAGAGCAAAGAGGATCAGGGTGGCGGTATCGTTCCATCGGCGGCCGAAGAGCTTGCGCAAAACGCCATAGGAGACAGTGACGCAAAACAGCAGGGGAACGAACCAGGCGGGATCGTTGAAGAAAAACGAGGTGCCGCTGTTAAGAATATTGTCAACCAGATCCAGCAGGGAAATATCCCCAATCTCCCAAATCCCCAGCAGCCTGCCGGCTGTGGTGACCGCTCCGTAGAACAGCATCCACAGAAAATAGGGAAGCAGTAGCTTTTTTGCTTTGTTAAGCCCAAGACGGATCACATCACCCCAGGTTTCCACACGTTTGGGGGAGAAAAAGTACCCGGAGATAAAGGCGAACATGGGCATGAAAAAGGAATCGTAGGGGAAAATCTGGGTGAAGGGAAAGACACCGGAGCCAAGGTGGGAATCCAGCACGAACAGGATTCCCAGCGCCGACAGGATCATAAAGTCCTTGTTGGTTTTCCGGGTGACGGGAGAAGAAAGGGTCATAGTCTTCCGCACTCCCTGATATGCCGGGTCGGAAAGCCCAGCTCCCGGCTTTTCGACCACGCCCGAGTCATTTTACAGGCGGGGCAGGGGGGATATTCCAAAAACAGCATATCGACTCCTTTTATACGAAGCGGTCAACGATGTCTGCCACCCGCTGCACATCTTCGTCGGTCAGGTACATATGCAAGGGCATGGTGATGATGTGCTGGGAGATCTCGTGAGCTTTGGGGCAGGTGCCCTGGGCGTAGGTGTACATGGAGAACTCCGTGTTGTCCCGGTAGTGGACACCGGCGTAGATGTCATTCTTTGCCAGCTCTGCCAGCAGGGCTTCCCGGTCGGGGACGGCGATCTCGTAGATGTGGTAGCAGCACTCGTCAGCATAGGGTGCGCCGATGATGCGGATGTTGGGGTTCTTTTCAAAGGTCTTGGTATAAATGGCGGCCATTTCCCGGCGGCGGGCATTCTCCTCGTCCAGGTAGGGCAGCTGCGCCAGAGCGATGCCGGCCATGATGGCGTTGCCGTTGTACTTATAGCCCAGATAATCCACGCCGTAGTTCCACTTGTAGGTGCCCTCGCTGCTGGAGCGGGCGTAGGTATCCTTGTTGATGCCCATCCAGGAGACCATGCGGCACTCCTTGTCCATGCTTTCGTCGGCAAAGCAGATCATGCCGCTGTCGCCGGTGGGTAGGTTTTTCACGGCCTGGAAGGAGTACACAGTCACGTCCACGCCGTCCCAGGTGCCGGGCATGACACCGTTGACCCGGGTGCCTGCCATGTGGGCGGCATCCAAAATCAGCTTCAGACCGTACTTCCGGCACAGCGCAATGATCTTGTCCAGCTGACCGACCCGACCGCCGTAGCCCACGAAGGCGATGGCACGGGTCTTTTCGTTGATCTTCTTCTCCACATCCACCGGATCCAGGCAGAGGTACTCATCCACATCAGCGAACCGGGGAACCAGACCCTCGTAGAGAATGGCGTGGTTGGTGGCGACGAAGGTAATGGGGGTGGAGATGATCTCATCCCCATCCTGCCAGCCGAAGCGGCGCTTGAAGATGTTCACGGCCAGATGCAGGCCGGAGGTGTTGGAATTTAAGTAGCAGGCGTGGGGGTGTCCGGTGTATTCTTTCCACTTTTCCTCGAACTCAGCGGTTTTGAAGCCGGAGCCGGTCCAGCCCTTTTCCAGGCACTGGCGCACCTGCTCCAGACATTCGTCAATGTGAAATTTGGGCTTGAGAACTTGAATGGTAGCCATAATAGTAGGATCCTTTCTCCTTGGCGCTTACTTTCCCAGCAGGCGCTTGATAAATTGCTTCCAGTAATGGAAGGTCAGATAATGATGCCAGCGATAGGGCTTCTTCCGGTCGAGATAATCGGCAAAGTACACCCGCCCTGCCTGGAAGCCCTCGTAGAAGGAATCGGTGAAGGGGCCGTACCAGTCTGCCATGAACCAGTTGTAGTTGTACAGGTCGATGTAGGCATCCATATAGCGGCGGAAGCACTGCTTGTAGTGCTTGGGGGTCAGATACTGGCTGTCCGGGGGTACATAGCCCCGATCCTGAGCGAAGCGCTGCAGGCAGTCGGTGTAGCCCATGATGAAGGGACCGACGAAGTCGGTGGGGAATACGGGGATGTTGGCATCGATATAGGTTACATCCAGCTCCCGCATCCGGTTGACATCTGTCTGATTGTCGTCACTGATGACGAAGCGCTCCAGAATCTCCACCTTCTGTCCCTGACGGCCAAAGAGCATATTGTGGGGCAGGGAACCGGAGAGGGTGGCCACGACCTTGGCGTTGCGGATGTAGTGAACCATCTGCCCCAGAGGCACCTTTTCCGGGAAGAGGATGGTGTAGCCGTTGCGCTGGAAGAAGTCATCCAGCGTGGCAAAGCCAAACTCAAAGGGGATGCCCTTCTGGAACTGGCTGCGGCTGTAGTAGATCTTTTCCGGGGTCTCCCAGGAGGGATCCACCTGCACATTATCGGCAATGGTGTCAAAGACCTTCAGCAGCTTGGGGGTATAGGCGGTACGCATATAGATGCCCAGCTCGGGGACGACCACCTGACGGTAGGTGGTGGGCTTATTGATGATCTCCAGCTTGTCCCAGATCTTCAGCAGCCGGAAAAATTCCAGATAATTGCCCTTGATCTGCCGCTCCTCCCCCTCATCCAGGAAGAAAACGTATTTGTCAATGGTGGGATCGTTTTCCAGGAAGTACCACAACCGAGTCACGCCCTCGATGAGGAAATGCCCCCAGTGATCCACCAGATAGCCGCAGTAGACCACGGTCACGTCCCGGTATTCAGGCGTCTCCACAGGATAGGAAAACTGCACCCGTCCTTCGATGGCGGAAAGGGGCACATAGTCTCCGTGCTCATCCACCACGCCGCCCTTGCCAAAGAGTAGGCCGTCCGCCGGATCCCGGCGCAGGGGAAGAATGGTGGCGTTGCTGCCCCGCCAGACGGTGGGATCCTGCCGAACCTCCACACTCTGGTCGTACCATTTTTTCACTGCCTCCGCCTTCTTGGGGCGCAGATGGGTATAATCAATGTGATGCATGGGCTCACTCCTTGGTGGGTAAATTGGCCTGCGACAGGCCGGGGTATTTCTGATCCTTGTCGCTGAGAATCAGGGCGGTGCCGTCCTCCAGGGTATATCCGGCGGAGCAGGCGCTGCCGGGGTAGGCACCCTGCACGCCGAGCCAGGTGATGCCGATGGCAGGATCGTTCCAGGCAAGACCGCCCTCGTCGCCGGGGTGGTAGAAATCCGTTACCTTGTAGCAAAATTCCGCCGTTTCCGACAGAACCAGAAAACCGTGGGCAAAGCCCGGGGAAATGTAAAACTGCTTTTTGTTCTCAGCGGTCAGCTCCACGCCGTACCACTGGCCGTAGGTCTGGCTTCCGGGGCGAAGATCCACGGCAACATCGAAAACCCGCCCCTGAATGACCCGAACCAGCTTGCCCTGCGGGTGCTCCTTTTGGAAATGCAGCCCCCGGAGGACACCCTTGACGGACATACTCTGATTGTCCTGGACAAAAACCATGTCCAGACCGTGCTCAGCCATGTCCCGCTGGTTGTAGGTCTCCATAAAATACCCCCGCTGATCGCCGTGGACTGCGGGCTGGATGATATACAGCCCCTCAATGGGGCATTTGGTTACGTTGATCTGACTCATGGCGCACCTCAGCGATTGCCATACATGGCCTGGTAATAGTTCTGATATTCGCCGGAAAGAATGGTTTTCCACCAATCCCGGTTGTCCAGATACCACTGGATGGTCTTTTGAATGCCATCAGCGAACCTGGTTTCCGGCAGCCAGCCCAGCTCGGAATGGATCTTGGTGGGGTCGATGGCGTAGCGCATATCGTGCCCCTTCCGGTCGGTGACGTAGGTGATCAGGCTCTCGGGTTTGCCCAGCGTCTGGCAGATGAGTCTGACAATGTCGATGTTTCGCATTTCGTTGTGACCGCCGATGTTGTATACCTCGCCCACACGACCCTTGTGAAGAATCAGGTCAATAGCCTTGCAGTGATCCTCCACATACAGCCAGTCCCGGACGTTTTTGCCGGTGCCGTAGACAGGCAGGGGCTTATCCGCCAGAGCGTTGGCGATCATCAGGGGGATCAGCTTCTCCGGGAAGTGGTAGGGGCCGTAGTTATTGGAGCAGCGGGAGATGGTCACAGGCAGACCGTAAGTCCGGTGATATGCCATCACCAGCAAATCCGCACCGGCCTTGGAGGAGGAATAGGGGCTGGAGGTGTGGATGGGAGTCTCCTCGGTGAAGAACAGGTCAGGCCGATCCAGAGGCAGGTCACCGTAGACCTCATCGGTGGAGACCTGATGGTAGCGCTGGATGCCGTACTTCCGGCAGGCGTCCATCAGCACCTGGGTGCCCAGAATGTTGGTCTGCAGGAACACCTCGGGATTTTCGATGGAGCGATCCACATGGCTCTCGGCGGCGAAATTCACCACCATGTCGGGGTGTTCTTCCTCAAAGAGCTTATAGATACCCTCCCGGTCGCAGATGTCCAGCTTCACAAAGCGGAAGTTGGGATCCTCCATGACGGAAGCCAGCGTGCTCAGGTTGCCGGCGTAGGTCAGCTTGTCCAGACAGACGATCCGGTAATCCGGGTGGGCGGAACGCATATGAAAAATGAAGTTGGCGCCGATGAATCCGGCACCTCCGGTGACGAAAATGGTCATGGCGGCCTCCTTATTCGGAAAGGGTTTTCTTGAAGCTGCGGAATTTGTCCTCCGCCACCTGGCGCAGATGATGGCCATAGGGAGATTTCCCGTACAGCTGGGCAGAGGTCAGCAGCTCCTGAGTGGAGATCCAGCCGAAGCGGAAAGCAATCTCCTCCGGGGCGGAGATTTTCACGCCCTGGCGCTTTTCCACAATGTGGACGAACTCCGCCGCCTCCAGCAGGCTTTCCATGGTGCCGGTGTCCAGCCAGGCAAAGCCCCGGCCGAAGATTTTGGCATCCAGCAGCCCCTGCTGCAGGTACATATCATTGAGGGTAGTGATCTCCAGCTCTCCACGGGCGGAGGGCTTGACCTCCCGTGCCAGAGCGGATACGCCCTTGGGGTAAAAATACAGTCCGGTGATGGCGTAATTGCTCTTAGGCTCCCGGGGCTTTTCCTCCACGGAGAGTACCCGCTCCTGATCGTCAAATTCCACCACACCGAAGCGCTCCGGGTCGGGAACATAGTAGCCAAACACCGTGGCTCGACCGGCTTCGGCGTTGCTTCTGGCCTGCGCCAGAATGTCGGAAAAGCCGTTGCCGTAGAAAATATTGTCCCCCAAAATCATGGCGCAGGGGGAATCACCGATGAACTCCTGACCGATGAGGAAGGCCTGCGCCAGACCGTCCGGGGAGGGCTGCACCGCATAGCTCAGCCGGATGCCGAAGTGGCTGCCGTCTCCCAGCAGATCCCGGAATTTGGGGGTATCCGCCGGGGTGGAGATGATGAGAATATCCCGGATCCCTGCCAGCATCAGCGTGGACAGGGGATAGTAGATCATGGGCTTATCGTAAACGGGGAGCAGCTGCTTGGATGTGACCTTGGTCAGGGGATACAGCCGGGTGCCGGAGCCACCGGCGAGAATGATTCCTTTCATGCGCAGCCTCCTGGAAACAGAATGGGAAAATACCCTTTTTTACCCCAATATTTTAACATGGTTTGACACAAATGTAAACTCTTATTTGCCCCGGGGCAGGGAAAGAAAAAGCCCGCTGCCGGGTGGGACAGCGGGCTTGGGAAGGATTTACTTGGAAATGCTGAAATCCACAGCGGTGTCGCCCTGCTCGTTGGTGCCGAACTCATAGTCCTTGCCGGGCAGGATGGCGTTCATGAAGATGCCCACCAGAGCGGCCACAGCCAGACCGGACAGGCTGATGGTCACGGAGCCGATGGGGATGACCACGGAACCGTTGTAGCTGACACCCACAGCCAGACCCATGATCATGGCGGCGATGAGCACGTTGCGGCTCTTGGTGAAGTCCACCTGATTTTCCACCACATTGCGAACGCCCACGGCGGAGATCATGCCGTAGAGCACCAGACTGACACCGCCCATGGTGGCGGCGGGCATGGCCACGATCAGCGCGGCAAACTTGGGGCAGAAGGAAAGAACCACGGAGAAAACGGCTGCCAGACGGACAACCTTGGGATCATAGACCTTGCTCAGTGCCAGCACGCCGGTGTTCTCGCCGTAGGTGGTGTTGGCAGGGCCACCCAGAAGAGCAGCCACGGCAGTGGCCAGACCGTCACCCACCAGAGTACGGTGCAGACCGGGGTCAGCCACGAAATTCCGATCCACGGTGGAGGCGATGGCGCAGACATCGCCAATGTGCTCCACAATGGCGGCCAGAGCGATGGGTGCGATGGTGACGATGGAGGTCAGCAGCATACCGCCGTCAAAGTCGGAACCGAAGATGGACAGGGCGGTGTTCTCCCAGATCACAGGCAGACCCAGCCAGGGAGCCTCGGAGACCCTCTGCACCAGATTGGCACGGGCGGAGGGATCCACCACCATGGCCACCACATAGGAGGCCACGACACCCAGCAGGATGGGGACAATCTTCACCATGCCCTTGCCCCAGATGTTGCAGATCACCACCACCAGCACGGCCACAATGGCTACCAGCCAGTTGCTGCGGCAGTTGCCCACAGCGGAGCCGGCCAGAGACAGACCGATGCAGATGATGATGGGACCTGTGACAATAGGCGGGAAAAAGCGCATGACCTTGTTGGCACCGAAGGTCTTGAAGCACAGCGCCAGCACCAGATAGACCATACCGGCAACGGCCACACCGGCGCAGGCGTAGGGCAGCAGGGCGGTGTTGGCCTGGCCGTCAATCATGGGCGCAATGGCTGCGTAGCCGCCCAGGAAGGCGAAGGAGGAGCCCAGGAAGGCGGGAACCTTCCGGCCGGTGACCAGGTGGAACAGCAGGGTACCCAGACCCGCGCAGAACAGGGTGGTGGAGACGTTCAGGCCGGTCAGCGCAGGCACCAGCACCGTTGCGCCGAACATGGCGAACAGATGCTGCACGCCCAGCACCAGCATCCGGGCAGTGCCCAGGGTGGAGGCGTCATAGACGGCTTCCGTGGATTTTTCTTTCTTTTCCATAAGGACATCCTTTCTTTCCTGACCCGATGGGCAGAAAAAATGGAGACCCCGTCGCGTTTTCAGCGAGGTGGCCTCCTTTCCCCTGAATCGGGTCATTTTTATCCACTTGAGTATACTCTTTTTTCGGGGGGATTGCAAGGGCGCACCGAAAAATCTCCAGCCAAAAAAACCGGCGGATTTGAAAAGAAAATTGGCAAAAATGGCAAAAACCAGGTGCCGGGGCACCTGGTTTGTTGGATCGATCACAGCCAGCCGGCATCCTCAGATTCGGCCTTGCGCTGGCGGGTCAGCAGGGTCTGGACGGCTTCCTTCACGTCCGCACCTTCGTACAGCACCCGGTAGGCGGCTTCGGTGATGGGCATATCAATGCCCATGGCCTTGCCCAGCCGGTAGGCAGATTTGGTGGCGTAGTAGCCCTCCACCACGGCGCCGACCTCCCGCATGGCGGTCTGCACATCCTCCCCCTTGCCGATGAGAATACCGGCACGGCGGTTCCGGGAGTGCATGGAGGTGCAGGTGACGATCAAATCGCCCACACCGGCCAGCCCGGCGAAGGTCTCCTTCCGGGCACCCAGAGCAACGCCCAGACGGGCAGTCTCGGTCAGACCCCGGGTCATGAGCATGGCCTTGCTGTTGTCGCCAAAGCCCAGGCCGTCGGTGATGCCGGCGCACAGAGCAATGACGTTTTTCAGCGCCGCGCCCAGCTCGGCACCCACGGGGTCGGGGCTGGTGTAGACCCGGAGGGTGTCGGACATAAACGCGTCCTGAACCAGTTCAGCCTTCTGCTGATTCTGGCAGGCGGCCAGCAGCCCGGTGGGGACATCCATGGAGACTTCCTCAGCGTGGCTGGGGCCGGTGAGAACCACCACCTCCCGGTTGGTCTCCTGGGAGATAATCTGGCTCATCCGCAGATAGGTCTGATCCTCCAAGCCCTTGGTCACGGATACCACCACGGCATCGGGAGCCAGCAGGGAAGCAAACTGACGGCTGACCTGCCGCAGGGTGCTGGAAGGAACGGCGAATACCACCAACTCACAGTTGCAGACACAGGCAGGATCCGCACTGACAGTCATCTGCGGAGGCAGCTCCGCCCCGGGCAGCCGGGGATTGCGCCGGGAACGGGTCATTTCCTCGGCACGGGCCGGGTCTCTTGCCCACAAAATCACATCATGGCCGTTGGCACACAAGCGGATGGCCAGGGCAGTGCCCCAGGCTCCGCTGCCGATGACAGCTGCTTTCATGATTTGGGTCCTTTCTTGAACAGATTGGTCTTTCGCTCCTGTCCGTGGAGCAGGCGGGAAATATTGCCCCGGTGCATAAACAGCGCCAGAGCTGCCATGCCCACGCCGCCCAGCATCACAGGCAGGTTGTCGTGGTGAAAGACCACAAAGCACACGCCGAAGGCAATGGCGGACAGCACGCTGCCCAGAGAAACATACTGGGTCAGGAAATAGGCGGCGGAGAACACCACCGCAATGATGGCGCCGATGCGCCAGTCAATGGTGAAGGCAATGAACCAGCCGCTCAAAATGCCCTTGCCGCCCCGGAAGCCCTGCAGAGCAGGGAAATCGTGACCCAGCATGACGCACACGCCGCCCAGGGTGGCACCCTCCAGCGCCAGACCGTAGGGAGCCAGCATACATTTGCCCAGCAGGCACGCCAGCACCGCCTTGCCCACATCAATGGCAATGACCAGCAGGGAGCGTCCGGCACCGTAGTTGCGGATGAAGTTGGTCAGACCGGCATTGCCGCTGCCGTGGCTGCGGACATCGTCACCCAGCATGGCGCTGATGCAGATGGCACCGTTGTGATTGCCCAGAAGATAACAGCTCAGGGCTGTGACTACCATGGCAAGTACCATTACTCGTCCTCCTTGTCGCCTTTCTGACGGATGGTGATGCGAACGGGGGTGCCCTTCAGGTTAAAGACCTCCCGGATCTGGTTTTCCAGATACCGCTGGTAGGAGAAGTGGAACAGCCGGGCATCGTTGCAGAAAATAACAAAGTGCGGGGGCTTGGTGCTGGCCTGGGTCATGTAGTAGATCTTCAGCCGGCGACCCTTATCCGTGGGGGGCTGCACCCGGGCGGTGGCATCGGCGAGAACGGAGTTCAGCGCACCGGTGGTGATGCGGCTGGTGTTCTGGGCGTGGACATCCTGAATCATCTGGAAGAGCTTGTCCACACGCTGGCCGGTGAGGGCGGACAGGAACAGCACAGGGGCATAGAGCATATAGCTCAGGCCGTTACGCACGTTGCCCTCCATGTCCCGCATGGTGTTG
The DNA here is from genome assembly GCA_964462775.1 of uncultured Oscillospiraceae bacterium. Taxonomy (GTDB): domain Bacteria; phylum Bacillota; class Clostridia; order Oscillospirales; family Oscillospiraceae; genus Faecousia. The sequence continues at coordinate 236 of CAYWZB010000034.1, read as the reverse complement.
GTTTCCTTGTTTTCCACCGCGTCCCATTTGTTGACCACGATGATGGCGGCCTTACCGGCTTCGTGCACCAGACCGGCAATTTTGGTATCCTGCTCGGTGACACCGTCGTTGGCATCAATGAGGATCAGGCACACGTCGGCACGCTCAATGGCGCTGATGGAGCGCATATTGGAATAGCGCTCAATGGCATCGTCCACCTTGCTCTTGCGGCGCATACCGGCGGTATCGATGAAGCA
>CAYWZB010000033.1:0-11064 GCA_964462775.1 uncultured Oscillospiraceae bacterium | reverse complement strand
TACGTTAGAATCCCTGTTTTCGCTTAGCAAAAACAGGGGTTCTTTGACAGTCTGACCCGGTCACGGATTTTCCGTGACCGGGTTTGCTTGCGGAATTACTCCTTGTTGGCCTTCTCGGCCTTCTTGGCGGCCTTGGCCTTAGCCTTGGCTTCCTGAGCCTTCTTGGCCTCAGCCTTAGCGGTCTCAGCGGCAGTCTCGTTGGTGGAAATTGCCCACTTCTCCAGCTCCAGGCGAACCTGATCGGCGCTGGTCTCAACGACGATGCGGTTTTCCTTCACGTCAACCACATAACCCACGATGCCGCCGATGGTCACGATCTTGTCGCCCTTGCGGACGGCACCGCGCATTTCTTCAGCTTCCTTCTTCCGCTTGTTTTCGGGACGGATCAGCATGAAGTAGAAGATGGCGATCATCAGCACCAGCATGATCAGGGTGCTGCCCATGCCGGCAGTTCCAGTGGTAGTCAGAAAATTCATTGGTAAAACTCCTTCGTGTGTGTTATCTCGTCTATTATAGCATTCTTTGCCAAAAATGCAAGAGGAACATTAGATCCTTCTGGACAATTTTTCAGAGTATTCCCGGCGGAAGGCATCGAAGCTGCCCTCGTCCAGGGCGTTGCGGATGCGCTCCATCAGCTTGTTGTAGAAATACAGGTTGTGCATGACGCAAAGGCGCATGGCCAGCATTTCCTCCGCCACGAACAGATGCCGGATGTAGGCACGGGAGTAGCGGCGGCAGACGGGGCAGTCGCACTTGGGATCAATGGGGCTTTCGTCCAGCTGATACTTGGCGTTTTTCAGGTTGATGGCGCCGTCCCAGGTGAACAGCCTTGCGTGCCGGGCGTTCCGGGCGGGCATGACGCAGTCGAAGAAGTCCACGCCCCGGGCTACCGCCTCGATGATGTTGGTGGGGGTGCCCACGCCCATGAGATACCGGGTCTTTTCCCTGGGCATATGGGGCTCCACGGCCTCAATGATGTCGTACATTTCCTCGGCAGTCTCACCCACAGCCAGACCACCGATGGCGTAGCCGGGCAGATCCAGATCAGCGATCCGCTTCATGTGATCCACACGGATGTCGGCATAGGTGCCGCCCTGATTGATGCCCCAGAGCATCTGCTGAGGGTTGACGGTATCCGGCAGGGCATTGAGCCGGGCATTTTCAGCCTTGCACCGCTCCAGCCAGCGGTAGGTGCGGTCAACGCTCTTCTTCACATACTCCCGGGGTGAGGGGTTTTCGATGCACTCGTCGAAGGCCATGCAGATATCGCTGCCCAGATTGGACTGGATCTGCATACTCTCCTCCGGCCCCATGAAGATCTTGTGACCGTCGATGTGGGAGGAGAAATACACGCCTTCTTCCTTGATCCGACGCAGGGAGGACAGGGAGAACACCTGGAATCCGCCGGAGTCGGTGAGGATGGGGCCGTCCCAGGTCATGAATTTGTGCAGGCCGCCCATCTGGCGAACCACCTTGTCCGTGGGGCGCAGGTGCAGATGGTAGGTGTTGGACAGCTCCACCTGGCAGCCGATGTTTTTCAGATCCTCGGCGCTGAGGGCACCCTTAATGGCACCCTGGGTGCCCACGTTCATGAATACCGGGGTCTGAACGGTGCCGTGGGCGCAGGTAAACTCGCCCCGGCGCGCCTTGCCTTCTGTCTTTTTCAGTTCAAACATGGTCATTCCTCCTTCAGTTCGGGGTTGTATCGGATGTATGAGCGGATGGGGATGCTGCGGCCGTCGGGATAGTCCGCCGTGGTGTCAAAGTGAAAGACGAAGCCGCACTTTTCGATGGCCCGGGCAGACTGGCTGTTCCCCAGAAAATGTCCGCAGGTGACAAAATCGTAATGGAGCACCCGGAAGCAGTAGTCGCACACTGCCCGGACGGCTTCGGGCATCAGTCCCTTACCCCAGTAGGCCTTCCCCAGGTCAAAGCCCAGCTCCCGTCCCCGGAGCTTCCGATTCAGGGGATAGTTGTACCAGGGGCGCTTCTGGATGGAGATGGTGCCGATGACGGTGCCGGTTTCCTTCCATTCCAGCGCCAGAGTTTCGTTGCCGTCCATATAGGCCTGGACGCATTTTTGGGAATCTTCCAGACTCATGCTCTGGCGAAAGCCGGTGAGGGCGGCAACGTCTCCGTCACTGACGACGGTATGGAGATCCTGCAGATCCCGTTGTTGAACCGGGCGCAGCAGCAGACGCTGGGTTTCAATAGTAATGGCGGAAGCATCCACGGGAGCGGTCATTTCCCGGGCGATTTTTCCCTGATTTTCCAGACAATACAGCCGTGTAGGCTCCTCAGTACCGTTTTGGGTGGTAAAATCGATGGTTTTCAGAAATACAAAGCCGCACTTTTCAATGACCCGCCGGGACTGGTTGTTCCGCTCAAAATGTCCGCAGGTGAGCCAGTCATAGTTCAGGGTGTTGAAGCAGTAGTCGATGACTGCCTTGACTGCCTCGGGCATCAGCCCCTGCCCCCAGTAGTCTTTGCTGAGGACATAGCCGATCTCCCGACCAAACAGGTCGGAGGAATCCTCGTCCCGCTCTTCCAGACCCAGAGAGCCAATGACCTTGCCGTTTTCCTTCAGCTCCAGAGCGAAGGTTTTCTTGTTCCGAATGAAGGACTGCAAAATTCGTGCGGACTCCTCCGGGGACTTGTGGGGCGCCCAGCCGGCCATTTGTCCCACGCCGTCCACCCGGGCGTATTCATAAAAATCATCCAGATCTGTTTCCCGCCAGGGGCGAAGAATCAGCCGCTGGGTCTCGATACGGATACCGGTCACATCAATGGGTGCAAGCATAGAATCCTCTCTTTCTTACAGGATACACATGGCATCGCCAAAGGAGAAGAAGCGGTAGCGCTCCTTCACGGCCTGCTCATAGGCGGCCATGACGTGGTCTTTTCCGGCGAAGGCGGACACCAGCATCACCAGAGTGCTCTCCGGCAGGTGGAAGTTGGTAATCAGCCCCTGCATGGCTTTGAACTGATAGCCGGGATAGATGAAGATCTCCGTCCATTTGGACTTGGCTTCAAAGGAGCCGTCGTCGTTGACCAGACTTTCCAGGGTGCGGCAGGAGGTGGTGCCCACGCAGATGATCCGTCCGCCCTGGGCACGGGTTTCGTTGAGAATATCCGCAGTCTCCCGGCTGATCATGCACAGTTCAGCGTGCATATGGTGATCGGTGATCTCCTCCGCCTTCACGGGACGGAAGGTACCCAGACCGACGTGGAGAGTGACAAAGGCAGTTTTCACGCCCTTCGCGCGCACCTTTTCCAGAAGCTCCGGAGTCCAGTGGAGACCGGCAGTGGGGGCGGCGGCGGAGCCGACCTCCCGGGAATAGACGGTCTGATACCGCTCCTGATCCGCAAGCTCTGCCTTGATGTAGGGGGGCAGGGGCATCTTACCCAGCCGCTCCAGCACCTCCAGGAAGATGCCTTCGTAGTGAAATTCCACCACCCGGTTGCCGTCTTCCTGAACGGCGGTGACGGTTGCTGTCAGCTCGCCGTTGCCGAAGATCACCTGGCTGCCCACCTGCATTTTCCGGCCGGGCTTGCACAGGCATTCCCATTTCTTGCCGCCCAGATCCCGCAGCAGCAGCACCTCCACAGCGCCGCCGGTGGGGCGATGCCCCAGAAGCCGGGCAGGGAGCACCCGGGAGTCATTCATCACCAGACAGTCCCCGGGCTGAAGATAGTCGATGATATCATAAAAATGCTTGTGGGACACAGCGCCGGTGGCTCGGTCGAGAACCATCAGCCGGGAAGTATCCCGCTGCTCCAAAGGCGTCTGAGCAATCAGCTCCTCCGGCAGATCATACCAAAAATCATGGGTTTTATAGTGTACGGTGTTCAAAAAAATTCCTCATTTCGTGAGTAATGTTCACTTGGTCAATGTGGCGTGTACCCTGCGTGCTGCGGGATCACTGCCGGAAACGCTTGCTGGCACGTTCGTCATGGGGCGTCCAACGGAAATGGAGCTGCAATGTTTCACCGGCATTGACGTGGTAGGACAGGCGGTAGGGCGTGTCGTGCCAAATGGGCAGAACCTCCTGCAGCTGGGGGTGGTCGTTGAGCTGGACATCGTGCAGATCCAGCCAGAAGGGGATGCGATTATGCTCACTGTCACGCACATCCCGGCTGCGAAGTACCACGCTCAGATTTCCGGCGTGGGCGCACCGAAGTGTCAATGTTACGGATCCCTGGCAGGATTCCAGAACATAGCCGCTCCGGTCAAGAGAAAACCAGGCGGGATTGGTGATTTTGATGCGGGGATCCGTGACATCCAGGATCTCCAGCTTGCCGCCCAGGAGACTTTGCAGTTTGATATCCATACGCAGAGCAACATAGTTCAGCAAATAAGGATCCTGCAGCAGTGTGGGTTTCTGAAGGGGGCGGAGGCAGGTATTGCGGAAGAAATCAGAGGGTGTGGAACTGAGCAGGTTCTGACTGGCCTGAACGTCCTGATAGAATTTGATGATGCTGATGGCAGCGTGGGCGTTTTGCAGGGGGTGGTAAGATCGGGTCAGCGTATCTTGATGGATGGCATTGTACAGATCCCTGTTGTAGATGCTGCTCAGCGTGGTGGCTGCGTGCTCGGATTCGAAAATATCCCGAATGGCTACTGCGTAATCCGTCAGCCCGATTTTGGGATTGCCGGCTGCCTGCTCACGGGGGAGCTGGAAGGGCGTGCAATCCAGCGGGGGAGCAATGGAACTGCCGTCAGGACGGTACGGATAGCGCTGATTCAGTGCCTTGGCGTAAGCGATGGTTTTGGAATCGATGCAGCGTCCGCTGTCGAATTTGAAAGACAGAAGGTCGGGATGGTATCGATCAAACATTACCACAATCAGCAGATTCTTATCGGCGCAGGCGGCATCGTTCAGCTTCAGCTTGTGCAGATCCTGATCCAGCAGAGGCGCGTATTTGACACTGCGGCTATAGAAATTTTCCACCATGTCCTTGCCGAAGTGATTGCGGCAGCGGGTTTCCCGATAAAGGTGCAGGGGAAGATCCTTTTCGCTGACAGGACGGCCGAGCCGCTGAAATTTCTCACGGATATCCGCAAAGGCCTTGGTCAGGATCCGTCTGGTGGATTCCTGGAATGCCTTTTGCAGGGCAGGATCCGGTGAAAACAAATTGCAGCGCTTTAAAGCGTTCTCAATAAAGGCCTCCGGGGTAGAATTCCAATAGCTGCGTACACATTCGCCGCCACTACCGCCAAAGCAATGGCGGAAGCGGCTTTGGATGGCAAAACGGGGATACATCTGCTTATGAAATCCCAGCTTCAGATAATAGGAGATATCCACACTGTCGTCAATGGTATAGTTGACAGAATCCAAAACGAACATAGCGTTGTTGTTTAACGCAAAGTGATAATGGGAACTGATTGCGTTGGCAATTTCCCAGTCCTCCGAATGGGTATGCAGATCATCGTGAATCGAGTGAATGAATACATCATTCATCGGAATATCGGCACCGAGCAGCAGATTCAGGATCAATCGAGAATCCATACCGCCGGATAAATCAGCCTGAATGTTGCAGTGATTTGCGTGCAGATTATGGATCAGGCCGGTCCATTTGCGGTACCACCGATCCAGAATGGCCATGCCTTCCGGAGAATTGAGCTATACGGAATTTTCCTGATAGTCCACATAATCCAGCTTCAACTGCCGGGAAGGTATATCAATGGTCACCACGGCGGCTCGATCCAGAAGCCGGATCTCATGGATCATGGTTTCGGAAAAGGAAGCAGAACAAAGATCCGCATTCAGAATATAATTGGCATAGTCCTGATGAAACGTAATGGGGTGGTGTCCCTTTAGATGATCGACCAGAGCCATAAAGGAGTTGCTGATGGCAAAATAATCCGCTTCTTGATAAAGGTACAGACCGAAGCTACCGATAAAGTCCTGATGGATGGAGATCAGGTCGTCCGTGCGCTGCACGAAAACATAGGCACCGTCTCCCCGGGGGGGACGAGTTTGTCAGATTGTTCACTGCACAGGGACTGCTGCAGCTGCTCCAGATGATCCACCAGATTATTTTCAATAATGGCAAAGCCGTACAGCGCAGAGCGAACGGTGTCCAGATTCTCAGTGTCTATGACAAAGAAGTCAGATTTGGCATCAAATAAATTCATGGGAAACCTCCTTGCTTTTTCCTTTCCGCAGGTTTTCCTATTATAGCATAGAAGCGGCGGAAAAGCTACACCAAAGGGGAAAAAACTGCGGGAAAAGACAGAAAGAAGAAAAATGCAAAAAATATTGCAATCTGGGGACGAGCGATGTATAATATCACTGATCGCTATGAAAGAGATATAGGGGGCGCTGCCATGAGTTTTACCAATATTCTGTCCTTGTTCGGCGGATTGGGTGCGTTTTTGTTTGGTATGCAGTACATGGGAGACGGTCTGCAAATGGCTGCCGGATCCAAGATGAAGGATCTGCTGGAAAAGCTGACCCGGAACAAATTCCTGGGCTTCCTGCTGGGTATGTTCGTCACGGTGGTGATCCAGTCCTCCTCCGCAACCACGGTTATGGTCATGGGCTTCATCAACGCCGGGATCATGGATCTGGCACAGGCCACCGGCGTCATCTTCGGCGCCAATATCGGCACCACCATCACCAGCGTGCTGATTGCTCTGGATGTGTCGGGAATTGCGCCGTTCTGTCTGTTTGTCGGTGCGTTCCTCATGCTTTACTCCAAAAAAAAGCAGACGAAGCACATCGGACAGATCATTCTGGGCTTTGGTCTGCTGTTTCAGGGACTGAATACCATGAGCGGCGCCATGAAGCCGCTGAAGGATGTGCTCTGGTTCCAGGAGTTCATTATGAACGCCAAGAGCCCGGTGCTGGGCATCCTGGTGGGTACGCTGCTGTGCGCGGTGATTCAAAGCTCCTCGGCGGCGGTGGGTATTATTCAGGCGCTGGCCATGCAGGGACTGATGCCCCTGTATTTCGGCTCCTTCCTGATCTGTGGCATCAACATCGGCTCGGCGGTGCCGACCATTCTGGCATCTATGAACGCCCGGAACAACGCCAAACGTGCCTCCATGGTATATCTTATCAATAACCTGGTGGGTGCGGTGATCATGACGGCGGTGACGCTGCTGCTGCCCTACACAGAATGGGTCGAGAGTCTGATCCCGGATCCCATGTTCCAGGTGTCGGTGGTGCATATTATCTTCAAGGTTGTTTCCGCGGCGGTGCTGCTGCCCTTTACCAATCAGGTGGTGAAGCTGACCTACCTGCTGGTGCCCCGGCAGAAGCATGAGGATGCCTGTCGGCTGGAATATATCGACGTGCATCTGGCCGGTTCTCCCAGCGTTACCATGCTGCAGATCCGCAACGAGGTGGAGCGGATGGCAGGACTGGTGCGGCGCAATATTGATCTGGCCATGGAGTCACTGCTCAGCGGCAAGACGGCCGATGCCAAGACCATTGAAGAAAACGAGGGCGTCATTGACTATCTGACCGATGCCATCAGCGACTATCTGGTGAAGCTGAATGTGCAGGAAATGAGCGCCCGGGATTCCCAGTACGTCAACCGGGTGTTCCATACCCTCAGCGACCTGGAGCGGATCGGGGATTACGCGGAGAACCTGCTCCACCAGACTGAGCGCCGGGATGAGAAGGGAATCCTCTATTCCGATTCCGCCATGGAGGAGCTGGGACGTATCTACGCCGATGCCAGCCAGCTGTTCGACCAGGCGGTGGCTGGTTTCTACCGGCAGGATGTCCATCTGGATGAGATCCTGAGCATGGCACGGATCCAGCGCCAGATCCGCAAGCAGACCAATCAGGCCAAGACCAACCACATGGAGCGGCTGCGCCGAGGGGAATGCGGTGTGGAGGCGGGAATTGTATTCAGCGAGATACTCAATTCCCTGAACCGGATCGGCGGACACGCCATCAACATTGCCGAAGCGGCAACACTGCCGGAAAACAATCTGGAATAAGCAACAGGGCGGCTCCAAGAGCCGCCCTGTTTGTCTGTCCTAAGCTCACCCTCTCAGACCGAAATCAAAGATTTCGGCCAGCTCCCCCAGAGGGGGAGCCAAGGGGACTCTTACAAAGAACGGGCGTGCCGCTTTGTGCGGCACGCCCGGTTTGTATATGGATTCAGGAGAGGTTTACGAAGCTCAGGGAAATCCAACCCTTGTTGGTGCAGCCCCAGGTGGTGTCACCCACGGTGAGCTGGTACAGGATGGTCACGGCTTCGCCGGCGTTGTAGCTGCCGACCACGTCATAGTCGGTACCGGGGCCGCTGCGGATACGCAGGCCGTCGGTGTTCACCGTGCCGTTGCCGCTTTCGCCGATGTCAGAGCCATCCACATAGACATAGTCCATGGAGATCCAGCCCTTGTCGGTGCAACCCCAGGTGGTGTTGCCGAAGGTGAACTGCGCCAGAATGTTGACCCGGCTTCCGGAAGGATAGCTGCCCACGGGATCGTAGGTGGTGCCGGGGCCGCTGCGGATACGCAGGTCGGTGGCAGTGATGATGCCCTTGGCGGCGTTGGTGCCTGTGGTGCCGTCCTGATAGACGTAGTTCAGGGAGATCCAGCCGTCCTTGATCCGACCCCAGTCGCCGCTCTTTTCCAGAATCTCCACCCGGTCACCCTGGGACAGGGTCTTGACCCGGTCGCCCTCGGTGCTGGCGGTGGGACGGACATTCAGCGTCTCGGCGGTGACGATACCCCGGGCGATGACCGTGGTGCTGCCGTTGCCGGTGCTGGTGGTGGTATTGGTGGTGCTGCCGGTATTGTTGCCGGTGGTGCTGTTGTTATTACCGGTGGTGGTGTTGGTGGTGGAGGCGTTGACATAGGTCAGGTTGACCCAGCCCTTGTCGGTGCGGCCCCAGCCGTTCTTGGTCTCCAGAATGGTAATCACATCACCCTTGTTGTACTGCCCCACCAGCGTGCCGGTGGTGGTGCTGGGATCGTTGCGGATGTTCAGACCGTTGCCGGTGACCACGCCCTTGTAGCTCTGGGCAGTGGTGGAGGTGTTGTCACCTTCGCCGGAGGTGGTGGGCTCGGTGGCGTTGTCACCGCCGGGGGTACTGGTTTCCAGATCGTTGCCGCTGCCGGCCATGGCCATTTCCACATAGTCCATGCAGATCCAGCCTTCGTAGGGCTCAGTGATGTAGCCCCACTTGAGGCCGCCGGCGGTGGCGCTGCGCAGAAGCTCTACCATGTCTCCGGCATCCAGAGTGCCGATGGCGGGAGCCTCCTTGCTGGGGGTTTTGCGTACGGACAGCTGGTTGATGACCGTAGCGGTATTTTCCGTGATGACATAGGGCGGCTCGGTGGTCACCGTGGGGACGGTCTCCGTTTCGGAGGGCTTGGTGTCATCCACAAGATTGATATTGGGCTTGGTATTGTCGCTGGGAAGCGTCTCGTCGCCCTTCTTCATGCAGCCGGAAAACAGACAAACCGTCATCGCTCCGGCGAGGGTCAGGCTCAGAACCTGCTTCAGCGCCTTATGTTCGGAGAAATTCATGGGGTTACCTCACTTTCGTCTCATTTCTCACTTGTATTATAACGGCAATCGGGGGCAAATGTCAATAGGATAAGAATTTCTTAAGGTTAGAAATGGATGTCAGCGGGGGAGAATGCTGGAAATTTCAGAAATCCATTGACAAGAAATGGCTTTTATGGTATTTTATCTGAGTAAAATGCTTGGATGGGGAGGGTTCTGCCCCCAAAACCACTTCAGAGAGCGTCCGGTGGGTGCAAGGGCGTGTCGGTTTGGCGGAACAGTCGCCCCGGAGCGGACTGCCTGAAGGATCAGTAGGGCGGTACGGGTCAGCCCGTTACAGCTGTTTGAGTGTCCGCTTTTTGCGGAAATTCAGGTGGTACCGCGGAAATTATTTTCGCCCTGAGTCGCCTTGACTCAGGGCGTTTTCATTTTGACAGCGCTGAGCCGGGCAATATTTCAAAAAGGAGAAACTGGATTATGGCAAAAGAATTACCCAAGGTCTATGAGCCCCAGCAGGTGGAAAACCGAATCTACAATATGTGGCAGGAAGGCGGATACTTCCATGCGGAGAAGGACGAGAGCAAGAAGCCCTTCACCATCGTCATGCCCCCTCCCAACGTGACCGGTCAGCTGCACATGGGTCACGCCATGGACGCAACTTTGCAGGATACCCTGATCCGCTTCAAGCGGATGCAGGGCTACAACGCCCTGTGGATTCCCGGCGTGGATCATGCCGGCATCGCCACCCAGATCAAGGTGGAAGAGGAGCTTCGCACCAAGGAGGGCATCACCCGCTACGATCTGGGTCGTGAAAAGTTCCTGGAGCGGGTCTGGGACTGGAAGCACAAGTACGGCAACCGCATCGTCGAGCAGCAGAAGAAGCTGGGCGCCAGCTGCGACTGGGATCGTGCCCGGTTCACCATGGACGAGGGCTGCTCCAAGGCCGTCCGGGAGGTGTTCGTCTCCCTGTACGAGAAGGGACTGATTTATAAGGGCAGCCGGATCATCAACTGGTGCCCCCACTGCGTCACCGCTCTGTCTGACGCGGAGGTGGAGTATGTGGACAAGCCCGGTCACCTGTGGCACATCCGCTACCCCCTGACCGACGGCTCCGGCGAGGTCATCGTCGCTACAACCCGTCCCGAGACCATGCTGGGCGACAGCGGTGTCTGCGTCAACCCCAACGATGAGCGCTACAAGGACATCGTGGGCAAGACCGTGACTCTGCCCCTGGTCAATAAGCAGATTCCCATCGTTGCCGATGACTATGCCGAGATGGAATTTGGCACCGGCTGCGTGAAGATGACCCCCGCCCACGACCCCAACGACTTTGAGGTGGGTCTGCGGCACAATCTGGAGGTCATCCGTGTGCTGGATGACAACGGCAAGGTCAACGAGTTCGGCGGCAAGTATCAGGGTCTGGACCGGTACGAAGCCCGCAAGCAGATCGTTGCCGATCTGGAAGAGCAGGGCTATCTGGTGAAGATCGAGGATCACCAGCACAATGTTGGCACCTGCTACCGCTGCCACAAGGACGTGGAGCCCATCATCTCCGCCCAGTGGTTCGTGAAGATGAAGCCCCTGGCTG
>CAYWZB010000032.1:0-11088 GCA_964462775.1 uncultured Oscillospiraceae bacterium | reverse complement strand
TCAGCATATCGTCGGGCTTCCGGTCGGAGGTCAGGACGATCTGCTTGTGCTCCTCATAGAGCTTGTTGAAGGTATGGAAAAATTCCTCCTGGGTGGATTCCTTACCGGCGATGAACTGGATATCATCCACCAGAAACAGATCCGCCTCCCGGTACTTGGAGCGGAACTCAATGTTTTTACCGTTTTTAATGGCGTCGATCAGCTCGTTGGTGAACTGGTCGCCCTTGATGTAAACGATGTTGGCATCTGGCTTCTGCTTGCGGATGCCGTTGGCAATGGCATAAAGCAGATGGGTTTTGCCCACGCCGGGAGGGCCGTAGATAAACAGGGGGTTATAAACCTGCCCCGGCGTTTTGGAAACGGCAATGGCGGCGCTGTGGGCAAAGCGGTTGGAAGGACCAACCACGAAATTGTCAAAGGTGAACTGGGGGTTGAAATCCATGGCGGTGGGAGATTTGCCCTTGCTCTTGCGGGCGGCCATCTCCTCGTCACCGAACACCAGCAGCTTGGCGTCGGAATGGAAAACCTGCTTCAGGGCGTCTTCAATGTAAGTGGTGTAGCGCTGGCGGATGACCTCCCGGCGGAAATCCGAGGGAGAATAAAGAATCAGGTTATCTTCGTTCAGCTCTACCACCTCGGCATCGTCCAGGGAAGCGGAGATGGTCACGGCTCCCAGCCGCTCCTCCATGTGGCTCAAAACCTTAGCCCAGACATAGGCGGATGAATACATAGGGCTGCTCCTTTCTAATCTATCTAAAGACCCAAATCAGGGGAGAAAACCCCTTTTTTGGGCAAACTTCGTCACCCTAAATTTTATCACATTTTCACAGAAAAAACAAGGGCTTTTTGTGGAAATACAATTATATAAAGAAATGCCCCCTTCCCGGGGAAGGAGGCGGCAAAACAGGGAAAATGCAAAAATTCCTGCATTTTCCCTTGACCTTGCAAAATGAGTGTGCTAATATTGAGAGTTGGAAAGAAACCAGAAACCTGCCTTTCATTTTTGCGAAGGAGATAGATATGCAAACGGCAAAAAAAGTTTGGACTTACCTGTTTATCGCGGCGGTGGCCATGCTGGCGGCTGCCAATTATCAGCTGTTCGTATTCCCCAACCAGTTCGCCCCCGCCGGCATCAACGGCATCTGTACCATGATCCAGCACATCACCGGCATTTCCGTGGGCTACCTGAGCCTGATCATCAATGTGCCTCTGGCCATCTGGTGCTACATCGAGGTGAACAGACCCCTGGCGGTACGCAGTATGCTTTATGTGCTGATGTTCTCTGTGGGTCTGATCGTCATGGATTCCATCGACCTGGGAGCCTTCGCCTACGCCACGGAAAACGGCACCAGCAAAATCCTTGGCCCCTTGGTCGCCGGCATCATCAACGGCTACGTCTATTCCATGCTCCTCAAGGCCAGCGCCTACACCGGCGGCATTGATTTCATTTCCGCCATCGTACATAAGCACAGACCCCATATGTCCTTCTTCGGGCTGAATTTCATCATCAATTCCTGCATCGCTCTGGCGAGCTACTTTGTCTACGGCTTCCAGATGGAGCCGGTGATTTTGTGCATTCTCTACAGCTTTATGAGTTCCACCGTGGGTGACAAGCTGCTGAAATCCGGCCGGGAGGCGGTGTGCTTCCAGATTGTCACCGACTATCCCGAGGAGATTTCCCGGGAGCTCATCGACAAGCTCCACCATTCGGCAACTCTGGTGCCGGCCAAGGGAATGTATTCCGGCCGGGAGACCAATCTGCTGATCTGCGTGGTGAACAAGAGCCAGGCGGCCATCGTCTCCCAGATCTGCCGCAGCTATCCCCACACCTTCGCCATCATCGACCAGGTGCGGGAGGTCATGGGCAATTTCCCCACCTACAACAGCGACGGCAAGGAAGTCGTTCCGGTGCTGGACGGCGGCGACGGAGAGATTCTGTAAAACGGAGCATACACAAAGCCGGGACGGTACGCACCGTCCCGGTTCCGTTTTTAAAAAGACTTCTTTTCCTGGCTCCCCCTTTGGGGGAGCTGTCATACGACAGCATGACTGAGAGGGCTTATCAAAATTTTTCATAACCCTCTCCGTCACGGCATTCGCCGTGCCACCTCTCCCAAAGGTTTAGTGGGTGTTGCTGCAAAGCAGCTTACAGCCACTTAATGCATAGCGGAGAGGCAAGTTAGCGCAATCATTGCGTTTTTTGAAAAGTATCACCGGGACGGTACACACCGTCCCGGCTGTTTTTTATCGGAAAGCACCGTCAAATTCGCTGCCCAGTTCTCCGCTCAGCAGCTGCCGCAGAAGGGCGGGGTATTGCTTGACTGCCCGGTTGTAGCGCAGGATGTATTCGCTGACCACACGGGTGGGATCGGGGGAGACCTCCTCCGCCGGGATGCGCTGGAGCCAGTCCTTCTTTTTTAAGAATTTCAGAACTTTTTCCACTCGGTTTTTGCTTTTCCCGGCGAGAAAACGGTAAAACCGGGTCATACGGCGGATTGCGCCATAGGTCTGGGCGGGGGTGGCAGGGGGATAGAAGCCGGCCACGGTAACGCCTTCACCCCGGGTCAGGGTCATGTGCTGGCTCCGGTCATAGCCGGTGGGCAGGCCGTCGATGCGAAGAAGATAGCTGTCAAATTCCGTCTCCCCGGCGATTCGGGCAGGGCTTCCCCCCTGCTGCCGCCGGAGAAATCCGGCGCAGGCGGAATCCAGACAATAGTGCGCCAAAACCCCGTACAAATAAGCCTTTTCCCCTTCGGAAGCGGCGGTTTCCAGAGCTTTTTCAAAAAATTCCCGACCGGTCTGACCGTGATATTTTTCCGAAAGGGCAGCCACGGCGGTGTCCATCAGGGGATTGTCATACTCAAAAATGTCCGGGCCATAAAGACCCATGTCGTACAGCCGCCGGAAGCGGGTCACCGTCTGCTTCTGTGCCGGATCCAGAGAGGACAGCACCTGACGGCCAAAGCGGTAGTGGGCATACATACCGGGCATAAGATCACCTCAGTTTCACAATTTTTGTCAATTATACACCAAAATACACAAAAAAGATAGTCCTAAAAAATGAATTTTTTGTGCAAGATTATGTCAACCACCCAAAAGTTGCAATGCCAACCCTTCTGTGGTATACTGAAACCATGAAAAAACGCCTGTCCGGGAGGTCACTATGGAAACACGGAAGCTATATTACGAAAATTCCCACCTTTACCAGTTTATTTCTAGGGTTTTGCGCTGCGAAAAGGGAAAAAACGGCTATGAAGTGGTGCTGGAGGAAACTGCCTTTTACCCCGAGGGGGGCGGTCAGGCGGCGGACACCGGACACCTGGGCGCTGCCCGGGTGCTGGATACCCGGGAGCGGGAGAATCAGGTGATTCACATCTGCGACGCGCCGCTGGAAGTGGGCACCAGTGTGGAAGGACTTGTGGACAGCCAGCCCCGGTTTTTGCGGATGCAGCAGCATTCTGGGGAGCACATCGTCTCCGGCATCATCCACCGCCGCTACGGCTACCACAATGTGGGCTTCCACATGGGCGACCAGTGGATGACCATTGACTTCGACGGAGTGATCCCCGCTGAGGCGCTGGCGGAAATTGAAGCCGAGGCAAATCAGGCGGTTTGGGAAAATTTGCCGGTGAAAACCTGGTATCCCGACCCGGAAAGTTTAAAAACCATCCCCTACCGCACGAAGAAGGATCTCCCCTGGCCGGTGCGGATTGTGGAGATTCCCGGCTATGATATCTGCGCCTGCTGCGGCACCCATGTCAGCGCCACAGGCGAGATCGGTCTGATCAAGCTGCTGAGCACCTGCGGCCTGCGGGGTGGCACCCGGATGGAAATGGCCTGCGGCCAACAGGCCTTTGCCCTGCTGAGCCAGGCCTATGACCAGAACCGCCAGGTGGGTCAGGCCTTTTCCGCCCAGCCCCACGAGACCGGCGCCGCCGCCCGGCGGATGAACGAGGTGCTGGCGCAGCAGAAATGGCGGATCAGCCAGCTGGAAAAGGAGATTTTTCAGAACATTGCTGAGCGTTATGTAAACTCTGACAACGTACTCCACTTTGCCGACGGCCTGGACAGCGCCGGAGTACGGGAGCTGGCGGACACCATCGCCAACGTCTGCCGGGGCACCGCCGCGGTATTCAGCGGCACCGAGGAGGAAGGCTACAGCTACTGCCTGGTCACCCGGCAGGGGGATCTGCGCCCCCTGGGCAGGGAAATGACCGCCGCATTAAACGGCCGGGGCGGGGGAAAACCCGCCTTCCAGCAGGGACGGGTGAGCGCTTCCCGGGAAAAAATTGGGAAATTCTTTTCCCAGTGGGAAGGAAATTCATAAAATCGCTATATTTTCCCCGGTAACTGTGCTATAATACATAAAATTGGCAGCACTGGGGGAAAATCCGCCCCTGCTTTGCATTCAGGCGCTGCTCAGCCCGGGAAAAACCCGGGAGAACACAGCAATAAGGAGAACATCATGGGACTTTTTGACAAAATCTTCGGCACCCGCTCCCAGCGGGAGCTGAAAAAAATACAGCCGATTGTGGATAAAATTCTGGCGCTGGAGCCGGAATACAAGGCACTTTCTGAGGAAGCGCTGAAGGGCAAGACCGCCCAGTTCAAGCAGCGCCTTTCCCAGGGAGAGACGCTGGATGATCTGCTGCCCGAGGCCTTTGCCGCCATCCGGGAAGCGGCGGACCGGGTCATCGGCCTGCGCCCCTATCCGGTGCAGCTCATCGGCGGCATCGTGCTCCATCAGGGACGCATCGCGGAAATGAAAACCGGCGAAGGCAAGACGCTGGTGGCCATCCTCCCCTGCTACTTAAATGCCCTGTCCGGGGAGGGTGTCCATGTGGTCACCGTCAACGAGTATCTGGCCAAGTATCAGTCCGAGTGGATGGGAAAGGTCTACCGCTACATGGGTCTGACCATTGGTCTGGTGATCCCCGGCATGACCCCGGCGGAGCGCCGTCAGGCTTACGCCGCCGACATCACCTACTGTACCAACAACGAGCTGGGCTTTGACTACCTCCGGGACAACATGGCCATCTACAAGCAGGAGCTGGTGCAGCGGGGACACAATTTCGCCATTGTGGACGAGGTGGACTCCATCCTCATCGACGAAGCCCGTACCCCTCTGATTATTTCCGGCAAGGGGGAGGATTCCTCCAAGCTGTATGAAATGGCGGATTATTTCGTCTCCACCCTCCGCCGTCAGGTCTTTGCCAAGACCGACGAGAAGGAGGTTCAGGATCACTACGACTGTGACTACATTGTGGATGAAAAGCTGCGCTCCGTGTCCCTGACCGCCAGCGGCATTGCCAAGGCGGAGAAATACTTCGCCGTGGAGAATCTCAGCGATGCGGACAATACCACCCTCTACCACCACATCACCCAGGCCATGAAGGCCCGGGGTCTGATGAAGAAGGACATTGACTATGTGGTCAAGGACGGCCAGATCATCATTGTGGACGAGTTCACCGGACGACTGATGTACGGCCGCCGGTACAACGAGGGTCTGCATCAGGCCATCGAAGCCAAGGAAGGCGTGGTGGTGGCAGGGGAAAGCAAGACCCTGGCGACCATCACCTTCCAGAATTTCTTCCGGCTGTACAACAAGCTCTCCGGCATGACCGGCACGGCTCTGACGGAGGAAGAGGAATTTGCCGCCATCTACAATCTGGACGTGGTGGAAATTCCCACCAACAAGCCTGTAATCCGCCAGGATCACACGGATGTGGTGTACAAAAACGAAGCCGGCAAGTACCGTGCCATTGTCCAGCAGGTCAAGACCTGCCATGAAAAGGGTCAGCCGGTGCTGGTGGGTACCATCTCCATTGAAAAGAGCGAAATCCTCAGCAAGCTGCTCAAGCGGGAGGGCATCCCCCACAATGTGCTCAACGCCAAGCACCATGAGCAGGAAGCGCAGATCGTGGCGCAGGCGGGCAAGTTCGGGGCGGTGACCATCGCCACCAACATGGCAGGCCGTGGTACGGATATCATGCTGGGCGGCAACGCCGATTTCCTGGCCAAGGCGGATCTTGCCAAAATGGAGCTGCCCGAGGAGCTGCTCCGGGAGGCAGACTCCTACGCTGAGACCTCCGACCCGGAGATTCTGGCTGTCCGGGAGAAGTATGAGCAGCTGCTGCGCCAGCACAAGGAAGCCATCCGGGACGAGGCGGAGAAGGTTCGTGCCGCCGGCGGTCTGTTTATCATCGGCACCGAGCGCCATGAATCCCGCCGGATCGACAATCAGCTGCGGGGACGTTCCGGCCGTCAGGGCGACCCCGGCGAGAGCCGGTTCTACCTGAGCCTGCAGGACGACCTGATGCGCCTGTTCGCCACCGATAAAGTTACCTCCATGATGGATTCTCTGGGTCTGGAGGAGGACACCCCCATTGATGCCAAAATCCTCAGCAACGCTGTGGAAAACGCCCAGAAGAGCGTGGAATCCCGGAACTTCCGTGCCAGAAAGAACGTTCTGGAATACGACAACGTGATGAATACCCAGCGTGAGGTCATCTATGCCCAGCGCCAGAAGGTGCTGGACGGCGAGGATCTGCGGGAGAATATGATGCAGATGCTCCGGGCGCTGGTGGAGACCAACGTGACCACCGCCCTCAGCGACGAAGGCGGCAGCGTGACGGAAAACGGACTTGCCAATCTGGCAGCCTCCATGGAGGGCGTGTATTTCGCCCGGGGCACTCTGAAAGCCCGGGAAAATCAGCTGCTGAAGCTGTCCGGCGCGGACCTGACGGATACTGTTTTCGACATTGCCCGCAGCACCTACGAAGCCAAGGAAGCGACCTACACCCCCGCCATCATGCGGGAGCTGGAGCGTGTGGTGATGCTCCGGGTTGTGGACGAATACTGGATGGACAACATCGATGCCATGGACGATCTGAAGCAGGGCATCGGCCTGCGGGCTTACGGCCAGCATGACCCGGTGATTGCCTACAAGGAAGAGGGCTATCAGATGTTCCAGGCCATGATCAACGCCATCCGGGAGGAGACCGTCCGCCGGATGTTCCTGGTGCAGCTGCGTACCAATCAGGAAGTGAAGCGGGAGAAGGTGGCCAAGGAGACCGGCACTGCCGCCGCCGGACAGACGGCGGTGAAGAAGCAGCCCGTCCGCAACGCCGCCAAAAAGGTCGGCCCCAACGACCCCTGCCCCTGCGGCAGCGGCAAAAAGTACAAAAAGTGCTGCATGCAGAAGGATAAGATGGAAAATTAAGAATGATAAATTACGAATGACAAATTTATCATTTCAGCCTGTAAAAAATTTCCTTTCCTGGCTCCCCCTCTGGGGGAGCTGTCATGCGGCAGAATGACTGAGAGGGCTTACCGAGTATTTTTAACGCCAATATCCAACTTCTTTTGACACGCTCGAATTACAAATTTATCATTTGTAATTTGTAATTATGAATTAAAAATATGGCTATTACAGAACAAATCAACAACGCTGTGACATTCCTCGCCTCCGATGCGATTGCCGTTCCCCATGGCTTTACCACCCGGCTGGGAGGTGTCAGCACCGGGGTGCTGTCCAGCCTGAATCTGGGCTATCACCGGGGGGACGAGGATGCCAACATTCTGGAAAATTACCGCCGGCTGGGCAAGGCCATTGGCTTTGCCCCGGAAAACTGTGTTCTGACCCGGCAGACCCATTCGGACATTGTCCGGCTGGTGACCAGGCGGGACTGTGCCGGTCTGGATCACCGGAATTACCCGGAGTGCGACGGTCTGGTGACCAACGATCCCGGCACTGCCCTGGTGATTTTCACCGCCGACTGCACCCCCCTGCTCTTCCACGACCCGGTGACCGGGGCAGTGGGAGCGGCTCACGCAGGCTGGCGGGGTACCGCGGCAAACATCGCCGCCCGGACGGTGGAGGCCATGACGAAGCACTTTGGCAGCCGCCCGGAAGACATTCGTGCCGCCATTGGCCCCAACATCGGAGCCTGCCATTTCCAGACCGATGCCGATGTGCCGGAGGCTATGATCGCTTCCTTCGGGCGGGAGGCGGAGCAGTGGGTGGAAAAGCGGGGCGAAAAGTTCTATCTGGACTTAAAGCAGATCAATGCCCTTGCCCTGCGCCGGGCAGGTGTCCGGCATATCGACATCAGCACCGACTGCACCTACTGCCGGCACGATACCTTCTGGTCTCACCGCTACACCGCGGGTCAGCGGGGCAGCCAGGGCGCGGTGATTTTGTGCAGGGAACGATAAAATGCGGACAGCGGCCTTTCCCTCGCTGTCCGGCAAATCAGAGGTGAATATATGAAACGAATCTTTTGCCTGTTTCTGGCAATGGTGATGGTCTGCGGCCTGTTTTCCGGCTGTGGACGGAGCCTGGACAATTCCGGCTATGTGCCCACCGGCGACGCACTGCTGATGGAGGATCAGGATCCGGAGGACATCCTCCAGGAGGAGGACACCCAGGAGCTGACGCTGATCTATTATCCCGACCGCTCCATGAATCCCCTTTACGGCAGTGACTATTCCAACCGGGTGCTGATGAGCCTGATGTATCAGGGTCTGTTCGCGGTGGATGCCAACAACGAGACCTATCCCATTCTGGCCTCCGGCTACAAGACCACCCCGGACAACCGCACCTGGACGGTGTACCTGGACAGCAGCGCCACCTTCTCCGACGGCAGCCGGGTCACCTTGCAGGATGTGGTGGCATCCTACGAGCAGGCACGGAAAAACGTGTTCTACAAAGGACGCTTTACCCACATCGCCCGCATCGAGCTGTCCAGCGACGGCGGCATCGACTTTTTCCTGGATACCCCCTATCAGAATCTGGCGATTCTGCTGGATATCCCCATTGTCAAGGCCTCCCAGGTGGAGGCGGATCACCCCCTGGGCACCGGCCCCTATACCTTCCAGGAAGGGGTCAGCGGTGCCCATCTGGAGCGCAACAGCGCCTGGTGGTGCGGCAGCACGGAAATCGTGGCCACGGATCTGGCCATTTCCCTGAAGGAAGCCCAGTCCCCTTCCCAGATCCGGGACTCCTTTGAATTTGAGGACGTGACCCTGGTCTGCGCCAACCCCCAGACCGACTCTTACACCGACTACCGCTGCGACTATGAGCTGTGGGAAATCGACAACGGCTATCTGATGTATCTGGGCTGCAACGTCACCTACAGCGACTTCTTTGAGGACGGCACCCTGCGTACTCTGCTGACCTACGCCATCGACCGGGAGACGCTGGTGGAGGACAATTTCGGCGGCCTTGCCCGCCCCTCGACCCTGATGGTCTCCCCCTCCTCCCCCTACTACAGCAGCTCTCTGGCGGCAAAATACGCCTACGATGACCTGAAATTCATCAACGCCATCAGCTCCTTCAAGATCCCCCGGGACAAGAAAAACCAGGAGCGCACCATGACGCTGCTGGTCAACAGCGACGATTCTGCCCGGCTGCGAATCGCCCGCACCCTGGCGGATACCCTGACGGAGTTCGGTCTGCCCACGGAGACCCTGGAATGCGGTACCACCAAATATGAAGCGGTGCTCAATGCCCAGAACTTCGACATCGTGCTGGGTGTCACCCGGCTGTCGGCAAACTACGATTTGTCGGAGATCTATAAGAGCTGGGGTGCCATCGGCGCCTACGGCGGCATGGCCAACGAGACGCTGAACAATATGGCGACGCTGGCTCTGGAAGATAAGGGCAACTATTACAATATGCTGAAAATGGTGGCCGATGACGGCCGGATCATTCCAATTCTCTTCGGCTACTACGCCGTGTACGCCAAGCGCGGCGTGCTCAGCGAGCTGACCCCTGCCCGGGACAATGTGTTCTTCTACACCCTGGGCAAGACCATGGAAGGCTGCCGGGTGAAGGACTGACCCCGTGACCATAAAATATTTGGAAATCAGGAAAGGAAGACTATGATGAAACGGATTTTTGCACTGACCCTTGCGCTGCTGATGCTGCTCAGCGGCTGCGGCACGAAGAATCCCACCGCACAGGTGGAGACCACTTCTGCTCCCACGGTTGCCGAGACCACGGAGGCAACCACCGAGCCCACCACCGAACCCACCACCGAGCCTGCCCCCGTGTACTACAACCCCCTCAACGGCGAGATCGTTGAGGAGCCCTTCACCGGCCGGATCTTTGCCAACACCATCAGCAATATCCCCGATGCCATCCCCCATGTGGGCGTGAATCAGGCGGATATCCTGATGGAGATGTTCGTCAACGGCTCCATTGACCGCTGCCTTGCGCTGTACACCCACATTGAGGATGCCACCGCCATTGGCTCCACCCGCTCCACCCGGCTGATGTTCAACGACATCGTCCAGCACTACAGCGCCATCCTGACCCACGCAGGCGGCTCCGGCCAGGCGCTGGGGGATGCCCGGGATCGGGGCATCGTCAACTACAACATCGACTCCCTGATGCGCCAGTCCGGCGAGCTGGAGCAGGGCGTTGCCTACCGGGACAAGGAGTACAAGTACGGTGAGCACAACCTGTTCGGCATCGGTGCCGGCATCAAGGCCTATGCAGAAGCCCAGGGCGTGCCTATGACGCTGGAGAAGGACTATGGTCTGCTGTTTACCGAAAACGGCACTCCGGCGGACGGAGAGGTTGCTGAGACCATTTCCGTGACCCTGACCTACAACAAGGCCCGCAAGGAGACCAGCATGGTCTACGATGCCGAGGCCGGCAAGTACACCTTCTACCAGTACGGCAAGATGATGGTGGATCAGATCACCGAGGTGCCGGAGCAGTTCACCAATGTGGTGGTGATGTACACCAGCATCGGCATGAACGGCATCTATCACCAGGCGGACTTCGTCGCCGGCGGCACCGGCTATTTCGCCTGCGGCGGCAAGATCATCCCCATGGTGTGGAGCTGCGCCGGTGAGGAGGAGCCCTTCCGCTTCTTCACCGAAAGCGGCGACCCCCTGTACTTTGGTCAGGGCAACACCTATATCGCCGTCTGCACCCCCGAATCCCCCGTGACCTACGGTGTCACCGAAACGGCTGAAGGCTGACAACAGCAGCATCCCCATTCCACAAGGAATGGGGATGTTCAGACTGTCGAAAAACTTCATTTCTTGGCTCCCCCTCTGGGGGAGCTGTCATGC
>CAYWZB010000031.1:0-11407 GCA_964462775.1 uncultured Oscillospiraceae bacterium | reverse complement strand
GGTTCAGGAACCGAACGTCGTTGTCGAAGATCAGGCGCAGGTCGTTGATCTTCAGACGACCCATGGCCATACGCTCCAGACCCATGCCGAAGGCAAAGCCGGAATACTTCTCCGGGTCGATGCCGCAGTTTTCCAGAACCTTGGGATGCACCATGCCGGCACCCAGCAGCTCAATCCAGCCCTCGCCGTGGCAGGTGGAGCACACCTGACCGTCGATCTCACCGGTGCCGTGGCACTTGTGGCACTGCATATCCATCTCGCAGCTGGGCTCGGTGAAGGGGAAGTGGTGGGGACGGAAGCGCACCTGGGCATCATAGCCGTAGATCTTGTTCATAATGGTGATCAGCGCACCTTTCAGGTCACCCATGGTGATGTCCTCCGCCACCACCAGACCCTCGATCTGATGGAACATGGGGGAGTGGGTGGCGTCGGCCTCGTCCTTGCGGAACACACGGCCGGGAGCCAGCATACACAGGGGCGGCTTGTGGGTCTCCATGTAGCGGATCTGCATGGGGCTGGTCTGGGTACGCAGCAGCACCTCGTCGTTGTCGTCAAAGTAGAAGGTGTCGGAGCGATCCCGGGAGGGGTGCCCCTCCTCGATGTTCAGGCGGGTGAAGTTGTAGTCCGCCAGCTCGATTTCGGGATAGTCCACCACGGTGTAGCCCATGCTGACGAAGATGTCCTTGATCTCCTGTAGCACCTGATTCATGGGGTGCTGATGACCCAGTGCCACACTCTCGCCGGGGATGGTCACGTCAATGGCCTCCGCAGCCAGCTTTGCTTCCAGCACGGCGGCGTGGATGGCAGACTTCCGGCTTTCCAGCTTCTCCTCAATCTGGGCGCGGACGCTGTTGGCCAGCTGACCCATCACGGGGCGCTCCTCGGCGCTGAGCTTGCCCATCTGCTTGAGCACGGCAGTCAGCTCACCCTTCTTGCCCAGCAGCTTGACCCGCAGCTCTTCCAGAGCGGCAGGGGTAGCGGCCTCGTCCAGAGCGGACAGGGCGCTGAGCCGGATCTGTTCCAGTTGTTCTTTCATGTATGATTCCTCCTAAATGCATTGGAAATGGACAATAAAAAACGCCCCTCATCCCGAAACCGGGACGAAAGGCAAACCTTCCGCGGTACCACCCGCATTTGCCGCCAACAGCGGCACGCTTTTCGGACGCTGACACGCCCAAGATGTGTAACGGCATCACCCGTCCGTCCCTACTACTGTTTCAGGCGGCAGCTCCTGGGAGAAGGCCCTGCATCGTTACCCAAGCGGCTCACACCCTCCCGCTCTCGCTATCGTGGCAAATTTCCATACAAGGCAGCCCAATCTTCGCTTTTGGCTTATATGTGCCATAGTAGCACAACCGGCTGGAATTTGCAAGTGTTTTTTCTGGAATCATTGACGGGGAAGGAAGAAAGTGGTATGATTTTTGTAATTTCAAAAAGGAGCGTGACCAAAATGAAGGATCAATCTCTGGAGCAGGCACTGCAGGCTCTGAAAAAACTGGAGCAGACCCGCAGCGCCTATAACCACGCCATGGGCGTGCTGTATCTGGATGCGGACACCGCCGCCCCGGCGGACAGCTGGGAGGGGCGCAGCAAGACGGCACAGGTGCTGTCTCAGGTGCAGTACGACCTGTCCACTGCCCCGGAAAACGGGGAGCTGTTTGACTACCTGCTGGCGCACCGGGAGCAACTGGATGCCGTGACTGTGCGGGAAGTGGAGGTTCTGAAGAAGGACTTCGACCAGAGCCGCCGGATTCCGGCGGAGGAGTTCGTGGCCTATTCCGTGCTGACCAACGAGGCCAGCGCCGTTTGGCACAAGGCAAAAAACGACAACGATTTTGCCTCCTTTGCCCCATATCTGGAAAAGATCGTGGACTTTAACCGGAAGTTTGCCGGGTATTACAATCCCAATCTGGCACCTTACGACGCACTGCTCAATGAGTATGAGGAGGGCATGAACACCCAGACGCTGGATGTGTTCTTTGACCGGCTGCGGCAGGTGATCGTCCCGCTGATCGGGAAAATCCAGCAGGCGCAGCCCATTGAGGATGGCTTCCTGTTCCGTCATTACGATGTGCAGACCCAGCGGCAGTTTTCCGACTATCTGATGGAGGTCATGGGTTTGCGCCGGGATCGTTGCGGCATTGCCGAGACGGAGCATCCCTTCACCACCGGCTTCAATACCAAGGATATCCGCATCACCACCCATTATCATGAGGACAATCTGGCTTCCAGTATGTACTCCGTGATCCACGAGGGCGGCCATGCCCTGTATGACATGGGCGGCGATGAATGCTACAACTACACCTGCCTGTTCGGCGGTGTGTCCATGGGCATCCATGAAAGCCAGAGCCGGTTCTATGAGAACATCATCGGCAGAAGTGAGCCGTTCATCCGCGGCATCTTCCCCAGAGTCAAGGAGCTGTTCTCCCAGCAGCTGGCGGATGTGGATGCAACCATGTTCTACCGGGCGGTGAATAAGGCGCAGCCCTCCCTGATCCGCACGGAGGCAGACGAGCTGACCTATGCCCTGCATGTGATGGTTCGCTATGAGATCGAAAAGCAGCTGATTGCCGGCACCCTGGCGGTGGCGGATGTGCCCCGGGAGTGGAACCGGCTGTATCAGGAATATCTGGGCGTGGCGGTGCCCAGCGACCGGGAAGGCTGCCTGCAGGACAGCCACTGGAGCGGCGGCGCCATCGGCTATTTCCCCTCTTACGCCCTGGGCAGCGCCTATGGCGCCCAGATGCTGGCAGTGATGGAGCGGGAAGTGGGAGATATTTGGGAGGATGTGTCCAGAGGCGATCTGAGCAAGGTCACCGGCTGGCTCCACGAGAAGATCCACCGCCACGCCAGCTTCAAAAAGCCCGGAGAGTTGTTTGAAAGCGTCTGCGGCAGCTTTGATCCCAAATACTACACCGACTATCTGACAGAAAAGTTTACCAGGCTCTATGGACTGGAATAAGGAAACCGTCCTGGATCATGCCGGGGTGCTCTCCCTGCTTCCCCAGCGGGATCCCTGGGGACACAAGGGCACCTTCGGAAAGGTTCTGCTGCTGTGCGGAAGCGTGGGTTATACCGGGGCTGCCTATTTCGCCGCCATGGGTGCCCTGCGGGCGGGGGCTGGACTGGTGTATCTGGGGGTGCCCCAGAGTATCTATGCCATTGAAGCGGTCAAACTCAATGAGCCGGTGATCTTTCCCCTGCCGGAGGAGGATGGGATGCTCAGTTCCGCGGCGATCCCGCAGATCCTGGAAAAGCTGCCAAAGATGGACGCGGTGCTCCTGGGGCCTGGACTGGGACAGTCTCCGGGGACGCTGGCGGTGGTGCAGGCGGTGCTCCGGGAAGCGGCCTGCCCTGTGGTGGTGGATGCCGATGGCATAAACCTGCTGGCAGGGCATAGGGATATACTGCGTGGGATCCCGGGAAATCGGATTCTGACACCCCACGACGGAGAGTTTGCCCGGCTGGGCGGCTCGCTGGAGCAGGGGAGAATGGCTGGTGCCGGAAAGCTGGCACAGGAGCTGGGCTGCGTGGTGCTGCTGAAGGGGCACGAGACCTGCGTCACCGACGGAAAATCCTGCTACCGCAACAAAACCGGCAATCCTGGCATGGCAGTAGGCGGCAGCGGCGATGTGCTGGCGGGCGTGCTGACGGCCTTCCTGGGGCAGGGACTGCCTCCGCTGGAAGCGGCAGCCTGCGCCGCCTGGGTGCACGGAGCGGCAGGAGATCTGACTGCCCGGGAGCTGGGGGAGTACGGAATGCTCCCCACCGATCTGCTGGAACGGATTCCACGACTTCTGAAATAGGGCGGGATCTGATTGAAAAAACGGGCGATTTGGCTGGCGGCGCTGGTGCTGCTGACAGGCTGCGGCGGCAAAAACCGGGAGCTGGAGCGGGGACTGTCCCTGCGTGCCAGGCTCCTGCAGGGGGAAGGATGCAGTTTTTCGCTGGACATCACCGCGGACAACGGGGAGCAGGTATGCACCTTCGCCATGGACTGCCAGGCGGACAAGCAGGGCGGTGTCACCTTCACTGTCACAGCTCCGCAGACCATTGCGGGCATTGGGGGCTGCCTTTCCGGTGAGGGTGGCAAGCTGACCTATGGGGACACGGTGCTGGATCTGGGAACGGTTGCCCAGGGACAGGTCAGTCCCATCAGCGCTCCCTGGCTGCTGGTCAAGACCCTGCGAAGCGGCTGCATCACCGCTGCCGGGGAGGATGGGGAGCTGCTGCGGCTTTCCATTGACGACAGCTATGCCGACGACAGCTTGCAGCTGGACATCTGGTGCGACAGCGCCGATACCCCGGTCAGGGCGGAGGTGGTATGGGAAAACCGAAGAATTTTGTCTCTTACCATCCGAAATTTCACCATTGTGTAGCTTTTTGACGGTTTTGTGCATAAGATGCGGTACCGGACTTCGGCGGAAGAGAGTATATTTTCCGCCGGGGCGTGGGACAATATGGCTACCGCGTTACATAGGAAACGACCGTAGCGTGGGGCAATTTAGCACGGAGCGTGAAGCCTTATGACAGAACCAGCAGTCAAACGGGGGGACATTTTCTATGCAGACCTGTCCCCGGTGGTGGGCAGTGAGCAGGGGGGCACCCGACCGGTGCTCATCGTCCAGAACGATACCGGAAACCGCCATTCCCCCACAGTCATTGCCGCCGCCATCACCAGCCAGACGGGCAAAGCCCGGCTGCCCACCCATATCAACATTGCCGGAGGCAGTGTGGGTCTGAGCAAGGATTCCATCATTTTGCTGGAGCAGATCCGCACCATCGACAAAAAACGCCTGCGGGAGCATATGGGGCATCTGGATACCGCCCAGATGGCGCAGGTAGACGATGCCATTGCCGTCAGCTTTGGCTTAGGCGGTGGAAAATCAACCACATGAAGTATAGTTTCGCCCCCTTGCCGCATAGGTTACGGCAAGGGGGCGTTGCTGTTGGAAGAAACTTATCCGGTCTTTTTCGGCACCGAGCCGGTGGGCAAGGTGCAGGTTTTTCGCCAGGGGCTGTACTACCGCTTTGTGTGCCGGTGTGCTTTGTCCGGGCAGGTGGTGTGCAGGCTCTATGTGACCTGCGAAGGGCGGCAGGAGCGTCTGGGGGTGGTGGTGCCGGAGGGGACGGGCTTCGGCCTGGATACCAAGGTGGCGGTCAAGCACATCGGTCAGGGAACCATGTCCTTTGCTCTGAAGCCGAAGCGGGAGGAAGCCCCCACGGTCTTTGTGCCCATTTCCCCGGAGGAACCCTTTGCCTATCTTGCCCGGCTGAAGGATGCCTATCTGGAAAAACGGGACGGCACGCTGGGAGCGATGCTCCCCGGGGAGCATCAGCCCAGCTCCAGGCTCACCGGGCAGTGATCGGAGCCAGGCACCTGGGTGTAAATGGGGGCGGCGGTGATCCGGGGGGCAAGCCGGTTGGAAACCAGAAAATAGTCGATACGCCAGCCTGCGTTGTTTTTCCGGGCATTGAAGCGGTAGCTCCACCAGCTGTAGATGCCGGTGGCATCGGGATTTAAGAAGCGGAAGGTGTCGGTAAACCCGGCTTCCAGATGCCGGGTAAAGCTGCCACGTTCCTGATCGGAGAAGCCGGCGTTGCCCCGGTTGGAGCCGGGATTTTTCAGGTCGATCTCCTGATGCGCCACATTCAGGTCGCCGCAGATGATCACAGGCTTGTGCGCATCCAGCTTACACAGATAGGCACGGAAGGCATCGTCCCATTTCATCCGGTGGTCGATCCGGGCAAGTCCCTGCTGGGCGTTGGGGGTGTAGCAGGTGACAAGATAAAACTCCGGGTATTCCAGCGTGATCAGCCGCCCCTCGGTATCCAGCTCCGGGATTCCCAGACCGTAGGAAACGGACAGGGGGGCTTCCTTTGCGAATATGGCGGTGCCGGAATAGCCTTTTTTCTCAGCGTAGCACCAATACTGGTGGTAGCCGGGCAGATCCAACTGGATTTGTCCGGCTTGCAGCTTGGTCTCCTGCAGGCAGAAAAAGTCCGCGTCGGCTTCAGCGAAAAAGTCGGCAAAGCCCTTACCCACACAGGCACGCAGGCCGTTGACGTTCCAGGAAATGAATTTCATTGCGTCTCCTCCGTGGCGGCGGGGCCGCCGTCGTATAGTGTCAGATTATCGGATGTCATGGTCACATTGCGCTCACCGCTTTGAATGGTGACGGCACCGGCACCGGTGATTTCCATGCTGGTCAGCGACAGACAGGCGCAGGCCAGGGAAAATTCTCCGTCGGTCATGGTCTTGCCGGTGTCGCTGAGGGTCAGGGTTACCGTATCTCCCTCGGTGACGGCGGAATAAATCCGGGTGCCCCGGGGAATGGGGGAAACCAGCTCGTCCTCCGACGGACCAATCAGATACAGCGCCAGAAGATAGGGAAGATCATGGGTATGCCCGGCGGCTTCCCGGATTTCCGAGGCAATGACTCCATCCGGGGTGTCATACTGATATTCGGAACGCAGATAGTAAAACCGTACCGGTTCCCGCAAACCGCCGGAAGACAGGGAGCAGCCGCTGAGCAGCAGACAGGCGGCAAGGATCAGACAAAACAGACGTTTCATTCGCTGTCCACCTCCGTATCAAAAACCAGGAAGGTGACGGTAAAGGTGGTGCCCATTCCCGGGGTGCTGGCAACGCTGATCTCGCCCCGGTTACGCAGCACGATGGTGCGGACGATGGCAAGCCCCAGTCCGCTGCCGCCGGTGGCACGGGAGCGTGCCTTGTCCACCCGGTAGAACCGCTCGAAGATATGCTCCACGGCATCCTCCGGGATGCCCACGCCGGTATCGGTGATCTGCAGCAGGGCATTGTCCTCCTGGCGGCTCAGATGCACCGTCAGGTTGCCGCCGGGGGTGTTGTACTTGATGCCGTTTTCCATTAGGTTAAAGACAATCTGGTACAGGTCATCCTCCAGAATCAGGATGGGGCAGTCCTCCTCCAGCTCCAGATGGAAGGTAATCTGCGCCTGCTGGGCGTTGGCCTTGAGCATTCTGGCCACCCGCTTGATGGTGGGTGCCATGTAGATGATCTCACTGTCACCGCTGGTCTGTCCTTCAGCCTTGGTCAGGGACAGGAGCTTCGCCGTCATGCGGTTGAGCCGTTCCGCCTCGTTGCCGATGTCGCTGACAAACTCCCGGGCGGTTTCCAGATCCATGTCGTACTGCAAGATGGAGTCCGTCAGCAGCTTGATGGAGGCCAGCGGGGTCTTCAGCTCGTGGGAAGCGTCGGAGACGAACTGGCTGCGTTTGCGCTCGGAATTTTGCAGCCGCTCGGTCAGATCGTTAAATTCGTTGCCCAGCATGGTCAGCTCATCGCTGCCGCCCATGCTGACCTTGTGGGAATAGTCTCCCTCCTGGATGATCCGCATGGAGTTCATGATCCGGGTCAGCCGCCGGGAGAAGCGGTTGGAAAAGAGAATAGAAAACAGCACCAGCAGAATTTCCAGCAGCAGCGTGACCCGAAGCACCGTATCCTGCAACGACTGGATCAGCGCGCCCTGATCGGTGTCGTATTCCGTCATATACACGCAGCCGACCACAGCGCCGTAATAGACAATGGGGGTGGCGGCTCGGGAGTCGGTGATGCCGTCGTGATATTGCCAGGAGAATACGTCGCAGCCGGTGGGAGTCTCGGTGGTGACCGTCAGACAGCGGACGATCTCCGGCAGGAGCATATAGGAACCGACCTGGGCATTGCCGCTGTCATACAGGCTCATACCGCTGCTGTCGGTGATGATCAGCCGGGTCAGTTTCAGGCTTTCCAGCTGGCTGACGATGCCGGCAACGGTGGTGGGGTTCAAGACCTCCAGCGAGGCGATCTCGTCGGAGGCCAGCTGGCATTTTTCCGTCAGGGAGGATTCCTTGCTCTGGTAAAACAGCCGCTGGCTGGTGCCGGCGATATAGACGTTCAGAAACAGCAGTACCACAAAGGTGATGACCACATAGGTCATGGCATAGCGCAGCTGGGTGCTGCCGTAGCCCCGGATAGGAGCCTTTTCACTTTCGGAAGTAATAGCCAACGCCCCATTTCGTCAGAATGTATTTCGGCTCCGCGGGATTCTCCTCCAGCTTCTCCCGCAGGCGGCGGATGTGCACATCCACAGTGCGGATATCGCTGCGGTACTCGTAAGCCCAGATGGTGTCCAGCAGTGCCTCCCGGGAGTAGACCCGGTTGGGATTACGCATCAAAAACTCAATGACATCAAATTCCTTGGCGGTCAGGTCGGCCAGCGTTTCGCCCTTATAGGCGTTGCGGGCATCCAGATCCAGGGAAATGTTGCCGATGGTCAGCCGGTTGCCGGGGGACTGGCGTTCGGCGGTGCCTGCCCGGCGCAGCAATGCCCGAATCCGGGCTTTCAGCTCCAGCACGTTGAAGGGCTTGGTCAGATAGTCGTCCGCCCCGTGCTCAAAGCCCATGAGCTTGTCCATATCCTCCACCTTGGCGGTGAGCATGATGATGGGCACATCGGAAAACTCCCGGATCTTGGCGCAGGCGGTCAGCCCGTCCATGTTGGGCATCATCACATCCAGCACCACCAGATCCGGGTGCTGATCCCGGACGGCCTGGACGGCTTCCAGCCCGTCGGAGCCGGTGATGACCTCATAGCCCTCGTTCTGCAAATTGAAGCGGATGCCCTTGACCAGCAACGCTTCGTCGTCTACAACCAGAATTTTCATATCGATCAACCTCCAATGGTTAGAAGTTCCGCAATGGACTCCATGCGTTTTTCTCCAATCCCTTCCACATTCAGCAGCTCCTCCACCGCCTGAAAGGCACCGTTGCTTTCCCGGTAGCTGACGATCCGCTGAGCCAGCACCGGGCCGATGCCGGGCAGGGCGGTCAGCTCTTCGGCGGTGGCGGTGTTCAGCTCAAGAGGGAAGGAAACCGTGGGCTGGGTTTCCTCCGTGGCCTCCGGCTGGGTAGTCGGCTGGGTGGCGGGGGTAGTGAGCAGCCGCTCCGGCACGGAAAGCTGCACCGGCGCCGGGCTGTGGTTCCTGCCCAGAAAATATCCGGCGGTAAAGGCGGCGAAGATCAGGGTCAGGCAGATCCAAAGGGTCAGGGCGTGTTTTTTCATGGGGAAGCCTCCTCCCGGATTGACTAGAAGGGGAAAAGCTGTTATAATAACCTCATTATACACGACTTTTCACCGCCGGACAAGTCCGGCAAGGCAATATTGAGGAAGAAAAATGAAAAAAAGCAAAGTAATTTCGTTTCTGCTCACGCTGGCGCTGCTGATGCAGTGCCTTCCCGGGGCGGCTTTCGCCACGGAAACCGTTCCGGAGACCTCCGCTGCGCCAGAGGGAGTCGTTTCCGCAGTGCCCTCGGTGGAGAAGGCGCCCTTCGGCACCGTCTCCATCAACAACGGCTGCCGCACCATCGACGGTCAGGTGCCTCTGGGAGGAAGCGACCGGAAGCTGGAGACGGCGGCTGCCGCCTTTGCCTACGAGGTCAACACCGGCACAGTGATCTACTCCTACAACCCGGATCTGAAAATGTCCCCCGGTACCCTGGCTAAGCTGGTGCTGGCACTGGTGATCATTGAAAACAGCGACCCGGATGACATCGTCACCTGCGTGGACGGCATCCAGTCCTATGTTCCCGGCAGCGCCAAGAAGCTGTCTCCCAAGCTGCGAAGCGGCGAGCAGCTGCCTGTGCGGGATTTGCTGTACGGTCTGGTGCTGGACTATGCCAACGACGCGGCGGTGGCTCTTGCCCAGCACGTGTTCGGCACCACCAACGCCGCTGTGGAGGCCATGAACCAGCGGGTCAAGCAGATGGGCTGCGTGAATACGGAGTTCGGCAACATTTCCGGTCTGGATACGGCGACCCACACCTCCACCGCCCGGGAAATTGCCCGGATTATGACCGAGGTCATGAAAAACGAGTCCCTGATGGAATATCTGGGCACAGCTACCTACGATATCGAGCCTACAGCGCTGACGGAAAAGCAGCGGCAGCTGAAAACCGGCAACTACCTGCAGGATAACCACGTTATCTCCACTTACTACGATACCCGTGTCAAGAGCGGTATGGCCAGTGCCACCGATGCCTCCGGCGCCAGCCTGGTGTGCACCGTGGAGTATAACAACATGGAGGTAGTGGTGGTGACCATGGGCAGTACCCGTACCTTCAATGAAAAAACCGGCAACCCGGAAAAGTACGGTAACTTTGACGAGGCGCTGGAGCTGATTAAATTTATCTGCAACAATTTTAAGATCAACCGCATCGTCTACGAGGGCATGGCTGTGTGCCAGTGGCCGGTGATCGGCGGCGAATGCGAGGCTGTGGGACAGGCCGTGGTGAACGTGGACTCGGTGGTTCCCGCCAGCGCCGCTATGGACAATCTGATCTTTGAGTACAACATCCCCGACGGCAATCTGACCGCCCCGGTGAAGAAGGGCGATCTGGTGGCCACGGCGCAGCTGTGGTACCGCAGCTCCTGCATGACGGAAATCGAGCTGTACGCCATGGGCAATGTCCGCTCCGCGGCGGATTCCGGTGTCTCCATCCGCTCCACGGCGGTGGCCACCAACGAGGACAGCGCCGGATTCATGAGCGTGGTGGGCACCATTTGCGTAATCATTCTGGGCGTGGTGGGTCTGTATCTGGGATACAACGCCTTCATGCGCTCCCGGATCCGTGCCCAGCGCCGCAAGCGCCGCCAGCAGCGCAGAAGGAGTCGATAACCATGATGGATTGGCAGGAACTGAAGCAGACCTGCGACAGCTGCACCCGCTGCGGCCTGTGTCAGACCCGGCATCATGTGGTGTTTGGCGTAGGTCGGGAGGATGCGGATGTGATGTTCGTGGGGGAAGGCCCCGGGGAACAGGAGGATCTGCGGGGAGAGCCGTTTGTAGGCCCGGCAGGAGCACTGCTGGATGATATGCTGCGGATCATCGACCTGGATCGCCGGGAGAACTGCTACATCGCCAACATCGTCAAATGCCGTCCGCCCCGGAACCGGGATCCCCTGGAAACGGAGCAGGATGCCTGCATTGAGTACCTGCGTAACCAGGTGGCGCTGGTCAAGCCCAGGATCATCGTGTGTCTGGGGCGCATCGCCGCCAAGCGCCTGATCGACCCGGACTACCGCATCACCAGCCAGCACGGCCAGTGGATCCAGAAGGGCAACGTGTGGATGACCGCCATTTACCACCCCTCAGCCCTGCTCCGTGACGTCACCAAACGCCCGGAAACCTTTGAGGATTTGCTGAGCATCCGCCAGAAGTTGGCCGAATTGGGGGCAAAGGTGTAAATAAATCTTGACAATCAGCCCGATTGTCGGTATAATAATCGGGCTGAGAAATGCTAGTGTAGCACAGTCGGTAGTGCATCTCACTCGTAATGAGAAGGTCGCCTGTTCGAGTCAGGTCACTAGCTCCACAAATTATC
>CAYWZB010000030.1:0-11736 GCA_964462775.1 uncultured Oscillospiraceae bacterium | reverse complement strand
GCGGCGTAGAGGCTCATCTGGAAGTTCCGGTTGTCCATGTCGATGTGGTGGAAGCTAAATTCCAGATAGGAGTAAACGGACAGCTTTCTGGGTCGCCCGGAATCGTTGCGAAGGGTCACGTTCCAAATCTCCACAGGGTCATCCATGGCAACGAACAGGGTCTGCTGCGCGTCGATGCCGCTGTAATTGCACAGGTATTTGCAATAGCTCAAACCATGGCGGCAGCTGTAGTGTTCCTTGGGCTTACCCACCGGCTGCCAGGACAGGCTCCAATAGTCCCCCGTTTCTTCATCCCGGAGGTAAACATAGTGTCCCGGCCCATCCATCGGCACCCCATTGGGGCGGAAGCGGGTGATTCGGTGGTATTCCGGGGATTTGTAAAGGAGATACCCCCCTGCCGTGTGGTTGAATACGCCGTACATATCCTTCAGGCCGATATAGTTCGTCCAGGAAACCGGCACATCCACCCGGTCAATCACATATTCCCGCTTGCGATTGTCAAAATATCCGTAACGCATGGCAAGATCCTCCCAGCTTGTTTCATTTTAAGCAACTCCAGTATACCGGAAAACTGCCCAAAATAACAGGGCGCTGGTTGCAGAATCTTGTCTGTAATTGCCTGTTTTTGGGCAGGAACACCGCAAGAAAAAGCAAGAGAAACCCATTGCAATCCGATAGTGCGTGTGCTGCAATCAAACGAAAGAAAACCAGGGAGGAATTTACCCTGATTTTCCATTCCCTCCGGGAACTGGGGCTGTCTGACCATCCCCTTTTCGCCGCCGCTGCACAAGCCCAAGCCCAGTGCCGCCAAATCGCCTTCCTGTTTGCTCTGGGTTCCGCCGTGGTGATTCTGGGCAAAATTGCCCTGCTGATCCCGAAAAACAGAACAAAAAAAGCCTGCCTCCCCAGTTTGAACCGGGAGGCAGGCTCTGTTTTTGTCAGGCGCACCGGGGTTCTTCCGCCGATGCGTCGGGGTGGTATGTTTTCACGCCCCATAGGAAGTACACAATGTGGAATACCCACACGCCGCCCAGAATGGCGCAGGGGATGTACAGGGCTTTGCGCAGCATCATCACGAATCCGAAGGACATCAGCAGCGTCACGGTGACCATCACCCTGATCTTGGTTTTGCGGGTCATGCCCTGCCCCTTCACATAGGATTCCAGGTTGTTCTTATAGAGCTTCGTGCCAATGAACCAGGTGTGGAGCTTTTTCGAGCTTTTTCCAAAGCTGAACGCCGCCAGCAGCAAAAACGGGAAGGCGGGAAGCATGGGCAGCACCGCGCCAATGGCACCCAGCACCAGTCCCACAAAGCCCAGAGCGACCCACAGCATTTTCTTGATTCTCATGATCTTTTCTCCAATCGTTTCTTTTCTCGTTTGCTTTCCAGCACATGGCAAATCGCCAGAACCGGGTGATACGCCACCATTCTCGGCCCGGAAAAGCGCATGACCATGCGGATTTTTTCCCGCATTTCCGGTCTGTAGCAGTGTACCCGGCAGTTTGAGCAGAAGGTTTTCGTCTCCATAAAGGGGCATTTGTCACTGCGCGCCATGGCATAGTCCAAAAGTTCCCGGCATTCCGGGCAAAGCTGTTTCTTCCCGGCGTGCTTTTTCCGGCAATACAGGCGGATCATCAGAGCAACGGTCTGCTTTTCCCGCTCCCGCTTCCGTTCAGTCTTGTGCAAGCATTCGCCCTCCCTCCACACGATAGATCCGGTCGGCAATGGCCATGGTGGATTCCCGGTGGGAAACCAGAATAATGCTCTTTTTGTGCTTCTGCTCCTTCAGAGCTTTCAAAATGATGCCCTCATTGATGCTGTCCACATTGCTGGTCGGCTCATCCAGCAAAATCAGCTCACTGCCCCGCAGGAAGGCTCTTGCCAGACCGATCCGCTGCTTTTCTCCCGCGGAAAGGTTGTCCCCCAACGTGCCGACTCTGGTTTGATAACCCTCGGGCAGCGTCAGGATAAAGTCATGGACAGATGCCATGCGGCAGGCAGTTTCCAGTTCCTCCCGGGTGGCGTCCGGCTTTGCCAGCAGGAGATTTTCCGCAATGGTGTCGTCAAAGAGGTAAGTCGTCTGGCTGACCATGGTCACATTGTCCAGCAGGCTGTCGCCGTCGATCTGGTCGATGTCCACGCCGTTATAGGCGATGGTTCCGTGCTCTTTCTGCCAGAAGCGCAGGAGCAGCTTCAGAAGGGTGGATTTTCCACAGCCGCTTTCACCGACGATGCCGATGATCTCCCCCTTTCCCGCGTGCATACAGATATTCTGGAGCACCTGGGTCTGTCCGTCATAGGAAAAGGACAGATTCTCC
The DNA here is from genome assembly GCA_964462775.1 of uncultured Oscillospiraceae bacterium. Lineage (GTDB taxonomy): Bacteria > Bacillota > Clostridia > Oscillospirales > Oscillospiraceae > Faecousia. Next base: position 9,417 of record CAYWZB010000030.1, on the reverse strand, counting down.
ACTTTCAGATCCTGATAAGCAAAGCGCTGCCCCTTTTCCACCGGGGCTACCGCCGGCTGTTCCGCCAGCAGATCCAGCACCCGGTCGCCGCTGGCAAAGGTCTGGGTCAGATTGCCCGGCAGGGCGGAAATGGCAATCACCGGCCCGAAGGAGCCAAACACCGCCACCACACCAATAATCATTCTGCCCACGCTGAGCTGCTCCTCCGCCACCAGCCAGATTCCCACCGCCAACGACAGGAGGATGAACAGGGAAACGGCAAGCTCCGTAGCGGCAGCGGCCCTCGTAGTCTCATGCTTCATTCTTTGCGTCTCCTGCAGGAGCCTTTCGGAACGGGCGTTGACCTCCCGCTCCCGCTGCGCCCCTGCCTGATGGAGGACGATGTCCTTGATGCCCTTGATGCTGTCCAGAAAATAGGCATTAAAGGCGGAAAACTCCCCACGGTAGCGCACACCTGCCTCCTTCAGTCTGCCGGAGGAGATCAGCGGAAGCAGGATGCCCACCGTCAGATAGCCCCCAAGGGCAGCCAGCGCCAGATACCAGCTGGATACCCAGCCCACAAAGACCACCACAACAGCGGAAACGATCACCGCAATGCAGATGGGAGAGATGGTGTGGGCGTAAAACACCTCCAGCGTTTCAATGTCGGAGGTGATCATGGCAATGATGGCACCTTTTTGCTTGCTTTCCAGCTTGGCCGGGCACAGTCTGCGCAGGGCGCCAAAGATCCGATCCCGCAGCACCGCCAGCAGCCGGAAGGCAATGTAGTGATTGCTGTACTGCTCCAGATACCGCAGCAGCCCCCGGAGTACACCGCAGCCGATGGCCAGCGCAATGATTGCCCCGTAGGAAAGAACAATGTTCTCGCCCAATGCCTTCGCCACCGCCACCGCACCCATCAGGGGCACGCCCATGGCGCACAGAAAGCCCAGAGAGCCATTGAGCACAGCCAGCATCATAATATACGCCAGACTTCCCAGCAGCAGGATCAGGCTTGCCATGATTTTTCCGCCGCTTCTGCGAATGTTTTTCCTTTCCTTCATGTCAGACCTCCCCATAGCCGTCTTCCAGCTGCTTTTGCGCCGTGTAGAGCTTGGCATAGCCGCCCTGCAGCGCCATCAGGCTGCTGTGATTTCCCATTTCCTTCACTTCGCCCGCTTCCAGATAATAGATCCGATCCGCCGGGACGATGTTGGCCAGCCGGTGGGAAATCACCGTCACCGCCTTCTCCCGGGACAGCTCCCGGATGTTGTCCATAATAACAGCTTCGCTTTCCACGTCGATGTTGCTGGTGGCTTCATCGAAAATGTAAAGATCCTTGTCGGCCACCAGATTCACCGCCAGCGCCAGCCGCTGCTTCTGACCGCCGGAAATGTTGGCAGCATCCTCGGTGATGACCTTGTCCAGTCCGCCGTTGTCCCGGATGAAATCCAGCAGGTTCACCTTTTTCAGTGCGGTGAAAATCTCCTCGTCAGTCAGCGCAGGGTTGGCCAGGCGGAAGTTTTCCCGCACCGTCTCATGGAACAGGTAGGTATTGTAGCTGACCACGGCCAGGTGGGAATAATACCCCTCCCGGGACAGGCATTCCAGCGCTCTTCCCCCCACGGTGACGGTGCCCTGCCCGGGGTGGAAGGCACCCAGGAGAAGATTGACCACGGTGGATTTTCCGCAGCCCGACTGCCCCACAATGGCGGTCATCCCCTTCTTTGGGAATACCATGGACACATTTTTCAAGGCATCCCGTTTGCCGTCATAGGAAAAGGTCACGTTGTCCAGCCGGATCTCCAGATCCGCCGGGGCTTCCTCTCCCCAGACCGGGTCGGGCTGCTCCAGCAGGGACAGTATCTTCGTTCCCGCGGAAGCGCCGTTCATGGCAATGTGGAACGCGGAACCGAAGGCTCGCAGGGGCAGGAAGAAATCCACCGCCACCAGAATCAAAAACAGGGCGGCAATGGGAGAAAGTCCCCAATTCTTCACGGACAAAATCGCCATGGCAATGCCCACACCGGCACCGCCGTAGGCTACCAGATCCATAATGGTGGTGCTGGCAAGCTGCATCACCAGCACCTTCATGGTGATCTTCCGAAATTCCTCGCTGGTTGCGTTCATTTTTGCGTGCTGAGTGGCATCTCCCCGGAAGATCTTCAGCTCCTTCAGCCCCTGGACGCTGTCCAGGAAGCCGTCGCCCATGGAAGTGTACTTCCCCCAATACTTGGCAAATATCTTCTTGGCGTATTTGGACACCCCGATGATGGACACCGGGATCAGGGGCACGCAGCACAGCAGCACCACCGCCACCTTCCACTGGATCCCCACCGTAATTCCAAAGAGGAGGAAGGGTGCCAGCATAGCATAGAAAAACTGGGGAATGTAGGAAGAATAGTACAGATCCAGCTGCTCCACGCCCTCCAGCGCCACCTGGGTCAGCCCCGCCATGCTCATGCCGTCGGTGGAGCGAACGCCCAGCCTGAGGATCTTGCGGTACACCTGCCGGCGCAGGTCTTTTTTGACCGTTCTGCCGATCAGATCCTTCAGATCTCCCACCAGCCGGGTGGTGAGATACCGGACGGCAATCCCCAGCCCGGCGCAAAGGCAGGGTGCCAGGAACGAAGTCCCGTCAGTCGGATACACGGCCAGCCGGATTGCCCAGCAAATGCAGGCGGTGATGGCCACATTGGCAAACAGCCCCACCACCATCAGCGCCACCGTGTAAGAAATGTATTTCCTGTTCTCCCCCAGAAGCCGGAGCAGATTCTTATCGATCATAGGGTATTCTCCTTCCAGTTCCACACTGCGAAAGCGCAGTTAGTCTCCGCTAATTCCAATCTTAAAAGCTGCTCACCGCAGTGTGCGATGAGAAAAGCGTTTAGTTAGCTAAGGCTAACAGATTGTAACAGAAAATCTTTTAAAATGCAATACCCTTGTGGCACAAACTTTTTTCCCGGAGGAAGGGAACATTTGTCAAAAACGGTAGAAATCGCCTGCCCTGTGCAATTCCGGCAAAAAAATCCGCAAGCGGCGCAGGCCGCTTGCGGATTGAAGCTTTCCGGAATTATTCGCCGTAGCCCATGGGGTTCTGGCTCTGCCAGCGCCAGGTATCCCGGCACATATCCACCAGAGTCTTTTCTGCCTTCCAGCCCAGCTTTTCGGCGGACTTGGCAGGATCGGCGTAGCAGGTGGCCAGGTCGCCGGGGCGGCGATCCACGATCTTGTAGGGCACGGGGACACCGTTGGCATCCTCGAAGGCCTTGACCATGTCCAGCACGCTGTAGCCGGTACCGGTGCCCAGGTTGAACACATCGCAGCCCAGGTTGGCGGTGGCGTACTTCACGGCAGCCACATGACCCTTGGCCAGGTCAACCACATGAATGTAGTCCCGGACGCCGGTGCCGTCGTGGGTGTCGTAGTCGTTGCCGTAAACGCTCAGGAACTCCCGGCGGCCGATGGCGACCTGGGAGATGTAGGGCATCAGGTTGTTGGGGATACCTCTGGGATCCTCACCAATCTGGCCGCTGATGTGGGCACCGATGGGGTTGAAGTAGCGCAGCAGCACCACGGACCACTCGCTGTCGGCGTGTGCCATGCCGGACAGGATCTGCTCGGTCATGTACTTGGTCCAGCCGTAGGGGTTGGTGCAGTTGCCGGTGCGGCTGTTCTCCCGCAGGGGCATTTCGTTGTCACCGGAGTAGACGGTGGCGGAGGAGGAGAAGATGATCTTCTTGCAGCCGAACTCCTCCATGACCTTGGTCAGCACCAGGGTGGAGTTCAGGTTGTTGTCATAGTAGCGCCAGGGCTGGGCAACGGACTCGCCCACTGCCTTCAGGCCGGCAAAGTGGATGACCGCGGAGATCTCGTTCTCGGAGAAGATCTTACGCAGCAGAGCCTCGTCCCGGACATCGCCCTCGTAGAACTTGGGCTTCTTGCCGGTGAGCATCTCCACCCGCTCCAGGCTCTTGGGGTTGGAGTTGCACAGATTGTCAATAACCACCACGTCGTAGCCGCTTTCCAGCAGCTCAACGCAGGTGTGGGAGCCGATATAACCGGCTCCGCCGGTAACCAGAATGTTCATAGATCGCACCTCTATATTATATAGTATTTGTTACTTTGCGTACTTGCGAACCACAGCGCCCATTTCCTCGAACTGCTCCTCCATATCCTTGACCAGCTTAAACTGGGTGCGGGTACGATCCAGGTTCTGCTCGGGGTAGTGGATGTGGAAGTAGTTATCGCCGTCCAGGTAGTCGGTGAGGAAGCGGATGCCGCATTCCAGGGTCATCAGCCGGGCACCCCAGGGCAGGTATTCCAGCTCCGTTTCCGTCAGGCAGCCGTTGGCGCCTTCCAGGAAGCCCCGGGTATAGACCTCGTACAGCTCGATATCGAAGTTGACCTTGCTCAGATCCTTCTCATCCTCCTTGGAGTGGTTGGCACCGAAGCGGATGGAGTCACCGAAGTCATTCATGCTCAGGCCGGGCATGGTGGTATCCAGGTCGATGACGCAGATGCCCTGGTGGGTATCCCGGTCGATGAGGATGTTGTTCAGCTTGGTATCGTTGTGGGTGACCCGCAGGGGCAGCTTGCCCTCCCGCAGAGCCTGCAGAGCAACGGAGCAATCCGCCTTCCGATCCAGCACGAAGCGGATCTCGTCCTGCACGTCCTTGGCACGGCCCAGCTTGTCGGCAGCCAGAGCGGCCTCAAACTTGGCGAAGCGATCCTCGGTGTCGTGGAACTTGACGATGGTCTCGTACAGGGTCTCAGCAGGGTAATCCTGCAGCAGGTACTGCAGACGGCCGAAGGTACGGGCAGAAGCCTCAAACTGCTCGGGGGTAGCGGACTGGAAGCAGTCGGTATTCTCCACAAAGGGCATCAGCCGCCAGGCCTTGCCGTTGGAATCGGTGTAGTAGTCCTTGCCGTCCCGGGTCTTGATGACGCTCAGGGTCTCCCGCTCGGGGTCGCCGCCGTTGGCAATGATCTTTTCCCGCAGGTAAGAGGTGATGCCCACAAAGTTGGCCATCAGCTGGTCGGGATGGGGGAAGGCCGCCAGGGACAGACCCTGAAGGATGTAACGGATGGCATCGCCCTCCTGAGGCTGGCATACCACACAGAAGGTATCATTGATATGACCCTGACCGTAGCGGGCAGCGCCCAGCAGCGTCTGCGGCAGCTCGTAAGCACCGAGAACCTCCCGAACGACGCTGTCATTTTCGGGACAATAGAATGCGCTCATTGGTAATTCCCTCCTGAAATGTATAGTGAAATACTGTATCTTGGCAGGCGCCGAAAACGCAAATCAGCAATTTTCGCAAATCGAAAGTTGAAAAATGCAAATATGCAAATTTCGGTTTTTTCATCCTCATTAGTATATCACAGTGGGAACAGGGTTGCAACGGTTATTTTACCAAAATGCCAACTTTATTCCCTGTGGAAATTGTACAATTTGGGAACGGTTCCATTGTCCATTTTACCGATTTTGTGATTTTTGCCCAAAGCGCGGTGTTTTTTGGCGGTTTCTTCATTGACTTTTCCCAAAAATTCTGTATACTTAACAGTGTCGTGAGGTTTCATGCAAAAATGCAAACACACGAAAGATCAGTGAATTTGCGTGCAAAGATGCAAGTTCACGAAAATTTTTAGGAGGAAAACATAATGAAAAAGCTCATTGCCCTGCTGCTGGCTCTGACCATGGTATTCGGCCTGGTCGCCTGTGGCTCCAGCGAACCCGCTCCCGCGGAAACCACCCCCGCCGCTGCTACCCCCGCTGAACCCGCAACTCCCGCTGCCCCCGCCGGCAACGTCGAGGTCAACATGATTGCCGCTCAGTACGGCATCGAGACTGCCGCTTGGTGGGCTGACTTCGTTGAGAAGTTCAACGCCGCCAACGAAGGCGTCACCCTGACCGTGGACGTCGTTTCCTGGAACGATATCTACACCGTGGTCAACACCCGCATCGCCAACGGCGAGGCTCCCGACCTGCTGAACATCGACGGTTTCGCCGACTACCAGGCCGACGACCTGCTGCTGCCCGCTTCCGAGTGGGTCTCCGAGGAGACTTACGCCAAGTTCTTCGACTCCTTCCTGGCTGAGTCCGTTGTGGACGACACCGTTTGGGCCGTTCCCGACCTGGCTTCCGCCCGTGCTCTGTACTACAATGCTGACATCCTGGCCGAGGCCGGTGTGGAAGTTCCCACCACCTGGGACGAGCTGAAGACCGTCTGCCAGACCATCAAGGAAAAGTGCCCCGACGTTTACCCCTGGGGCGTTGACATGACCACCGACGAAGGCCAGGCCTGCTTCGCTTACTACGCCTGGAACAACAACGGCGGCTTCGTGGACGCTGACGGCAACTGGACTCTGAACTCCGCTGAGAACGTGGAAGCTGTTGAGTTCATCGTCTCCATGGTCAAGGAAGGCCTGACCAACACCGACCCCACCACCGAGACCCGTTACGATCTGCAGGAAATGTTCGCATCCGGCAAGGTTGCTATGATGATCGGACCCAACCAGATCTCCAAGTACTGCGCTTCTCAGGAGAACCCCATCAACTACGGTGTCGCTTCCCTGCCCACCAATGGTGACGCTGCTGGCGCTTCCGTTGGCGTTATGGATCGCATCATGTGCTTCGACAACAACTACACCGCTGAAGAGCTGGCTGCCATCACCGCTGTTGTTGACGCTTTCTACGACGATGAGCCCTACTCCGAGTGGGTTCTGATGGAGGACTTCCTGCCCGCTACCTCCACCGGCAACGAGCTGTGCGCCGCTGCTGACCCCGGCATGACCGCCTGGATCGACGTTATCGGTTCCGCTAAGTTCTATCCCGCAGCCAAGGCTGAGTGGATGGACGTCAAGCAGGGTGTTATCGATGTGCAGCAGCAGGTTCTGCTGGGCGGCAACGCTCAGGAGCTGCTGGACGAGCTGCAGGCTGAAATCGCCGGCTAATACATCCCAGTATTCCCGTAAGGCATAATGATGGGCCGGGTCCTTTGGCCCGGCCCATTTCCAATGCCCATCCGCCATAGGGTGGGGGTGTGCCTCCGCCGCATCCAAGTCTGTCCCCGTTGGCGGGGATAGACCTCCGCCCTATTCACGTTTCCAAAGAAAATGGAGGTTTCCTGTGAACAAGCTTCAACCTCGCGAAAGAAAGACAAAACCCTATACTCTGCTGCACACCGCTGAGCCGTATCTGTGGATCCTGCCCAGCGTGATCCTGATGGCGATCTTCATTCTGGTCCCCATCGGCTTTGTTTTCCGTATGGCCTTCAGCAAGGTCACCAAGGCCGGTCTGGTCAAGGGCTTCATCGGTCTGCAGAATTTCACCAAGGTGCTGGGCAGTGCCAAGTTTGCTCTGGTGCTGAAGAACACCGTCATCTGGACGGTTGCCGTTGTGGTGCTTTCCACGGTGCTGGGCTTCATTCTGGCGCTGCTGCTGAACAACGAGTTCAAGGGCCGCAAGGTCGCCCGTGCCATTGTGGTTTTCCCCTGGGCCACCACGCTGGTCATTCAGGCCAGCGTCTGGAAGTTCATCATCGACGTGGACTACGGTGCTCTGAATACCCTGCTCAAGTCCCTGGGAATCATCAGCTCCAACATCAACTGGACGCCCACGCCGGAGGCCTACTTTGCTTGGGAGATCGCCTGCGGTATCTTCGTCACCATTCCCTTCGTCTGCTTTACTGCCCTGTCCGGTCTGCAGAGCATCGATGCCAGCTACTATGAAGCTGCCGTTGTCGATGGTGCCTCTTACTGGGACAAGCTGTTCCGCATCACCATTCCCCTGGTCAAGCCCAGCCTGACTGTGGCCACGGTGCTGAACATCATCTACGTTTTCAACTCCTTCCCCATCGTCTGGACCATCACCAAGGGCGACCCTGCCAGCCGCACAGACACTCTGGTGACCTACCTGTACAAGCTGGCCTTCTACAACGGCAAGCAGGGCGAAGCCGCCGCCGTGTCCGTCATCGGCTTCCTGATCCTGCTGGTATGCGCCAGCATCTACATGGTTTCCACCCTGAAGAAAGGAGAGGATTGATATGCGTCTGGATTCCGCCCGCATCAACTGGGGCAAGCTCCTGAGCCGGATTGTGTTGTACTTCGTGGTCACGCTGATCTGCGTGTTCATCCTGTACCCCTATTTCGTCATGCTCTGCACCTCCCTGAAGAGCCGCTCTGAGATCTTCTCCATCAACGGCACCGTGTTCCCCAAGAAGTATATGTGGACCAACTTCCTGGATATCTGGAAAATGGCGCCCATGGCCAAGTATATGCTCAACTCCCTGATCATCGCCGGCGGCTCCACCGCCATCGCCATGGTCTGCGGCATCCCTGCCGCCTATGCTCTGGCCCGTATGAAGTTCAAAGGACAGACCGCTTTCCTGGGCTTTATCATCGTTTCCCAGATGTTCGCCCCGGTGGTTCTGCTGATTGGTATTTACAAGGTCATGCAGATCATGGGTCTGACCAATAGCCTGCTGGGTCTGATCTTTATCAATGCCGCCTTTAACCAGGCCTTCACCATCTGGCTGCTGCGGGGTACCTTTATGAGCATCTCCGCCGAAATGGAGCAGGCCGCCACCATCGACGGCTGCAACCGCATCCAGGCTATGTTCAAGGTTCTTCTGCCTGTGGCTGCCCCCGGCATCGTCACCACCCTGATCTTCATTTTCATCAATGCCTGGAACGAGTACACCGTTTCTCTGTGCCTGATTTCCACCGATACGCTGAAGCCTTTGACCGTTGGTATCAACATTTTCAATGGCTACAACATGATTGAGTGGCAGTATCTGTTCGCCGCCTCCATCTTCGCCATCATCCCCGTGGTCATTCTGTTCATGTCCATTGAGAAGAATCTGACCAGCGGTCTGACCGCCGGCGGCGTCAAGGGTTAATTCACTTCGCAAGGGGAATCTTCGGATTCCCCTTGGTTCTTGTATTGCTTTTTTCTCCCATTTCTGCTAAGATAAGATTATCCAATTTCAATTCAGGAGGAATGTTCCATGAATGCACCTGTCCTTGTGGTCATGGCTGCCGGTATGGGCAGCCGCTACGGCGGTCTGAAGCAGATCGATCCCGTGGACGAGTACGGCCACATCATTATCCACTATTCCCTGTTCGATGCCTACCGCGCCGGCTTCCGCACCGCCGTGTTTGTCATCAAGCCCGAGCTGGAAGAGACCTTCAAGGAGGTCATCGGCCCCGATGTTGCCGCCAAGATGGACATCAAGTACGTCCACCAGATCTCCACCGACCTGCCCGAGGGCTACACCGTTCCCGAAGGCCGCACCAAGCCCTGGGGCACTGCCCATGCCGCACTGGCTGCCCGGAACGTGGTGGATGGCCCCTTCGCCATCATCAACGCCGATGACTACTACGGCGTGGATGCCTTCAAGACCATTTACGACTACCTGTGCGCCCATCCCGATG